>NZ_HG966617.1:1239273-1539273 GCF_000689395.1 Candidatus Phaeomarinobacter ectocarpi | reverse complement strand
GTTCCTTGCGGTTTTGATGCACAAGCTGGACGCGTGTTTTGTTGCTATTGATGAAGGCCTCAAGGGCGATCGTCAGTCTGCGGACCATATAGCGAAGGTTCTGACCGGCGCGTTGCTTGGTCCCCACGCATTGCTGTCATTGCTGAGCCTGCTGTTTTCGCAACTTGAACCTGGTGCAGGCATTGACGCGCTGGTTGATTTCAAACGAAAGCTCTCGGCACGGATCAGTGACATCGGCTCGACCATTGAGCATTCCGGTGGGCTGAAAGAAGGCGAAGGGGCGACACTCATCACCCGCGCTTGTGCACTTGCCATTGGGCTGCAACAGTTTGCGTCCCCGCCACCCGACGTTATCGCAGAACTTGCGATCCGGGCACCGGAACTCAAAAAACAGCCAATGAATGTCGAGGCTGAGTTGACCGACACGTTGTCAGACATCATCAAGGCCAGAATGTCAGCCTGACCAGGGCGGCGCTGGCCTATCAAATGGCTTGCCTTGGCGGGATTTATTCCGCCATACAGTGTTTTAGTTGAAACGATCTTCTACAGGGTACCCAAGCATCATGGTGGCGCGCATTTACAAGCCGGCCAAAACGGCCATGCAGTCTGGCACCGCAAAGACCAATCTGTGGTTTTTGGAGTATGAGCCCGAAAGCGCTCGCGAGATCGATCCCCTCATGGGCTGGACAAGCTCCGGCGACATGAACGGGCAGCTGCAGCTGAAGTTCTCCAGCAAGGAAGACGCGGTGGCCTACGCGGAGCGGCACAAGATTGCCTATCAGGTGTTTGAGCCGCAGCCACGCGCGGCACGCCCCAAAGCCTACTCCGACAATTTCAGATCAGACCGTGTAGACGGCAACTGGACGCATTAGCGACCGGTTGCCTGTTTCGCCTCGCGTTTTGCGCCCGTAGCTCAACTGGATAGAGCAACGGCCTTCTAAGCCGTAGGTTGCAGGTTCAAGTCCTGCCGGGCGCGCCATTCCTCCCAGGAGTGGCCGTTGTCGTTCCCCGCACCTTGCACCGAGACAGACTTACTCGTGATGCATACCCGATGGGCGTACACCTATTGTGTAACCGCTATGGTGTCCGGAATGTACCCCGGTTAACATATGTTAATTTTGCAGATCGAACGGTAAACAAAAAATGACAAAACAAGACATCGTAACGGATCTGCGACCGCCAGAGTCCGCGGTCCCAATCGCTCGCAAACTCGGTGCGATGACGTTGCTGTCAGATGAAGAGCTCGCTTTCCTGGAGGGTCTGCACAGCAACAGCGCAACCATTACGCCTGAGACAGATTTTATTGGGGACGGGGAAGCCTTCAAAGCGACGTTCATAGTGGTGAGCGGTTGGGCTATCCGATATGTCCTGACGCCATCGGGGCGGCGGCAAATCCTGAGCTACGCGCTGCCAGGAGACATTCTGGGCCTGCACGTCAATTTCCGTCGGACGTCCAGCTATTCTGCTGCCGCATTGACCCAGTTGGAACTCGCGGTTGTTGAGCCCCTTCGCATCAACGAAATCTCGCAAAAATATCCGGTGTTGGCGGCGGGACTGAGTTGGTGCACGGCGCGGGAGTTTGCCATTCTGGGTGACCAGACTGTCCGGCTTGGGCGGCTGGACGCGAGCAAGCGCCTGATACATCTGCTGCTTGAGTTGTGGCATCGCCTCAGGCTGGTGGGGGAAACCAAAGAGGACTGGTTTGAGTTTCCCATGACCCAGAATGATCTGGCGGACACGCTGGGGCTCAGCCTTGTTCACATCAACCGGCAGATGCAGAAGCTGAAAAAGCTGGGTCTGATCACCATGGACAATGGCTGGCTGCGGTTGGTCAACGTTCCCAAGCTCACCGAGTATGCCGAATTCAATCCAGAGCATCTCCAGGAATTCAGGATCTAGCGCCGCACCGCTTGGCTTCGTTCGCTAAACGCCGCGTCCGCACTCCGGTGCGAAAAAACGAGCGCGCCCAGGCGACCCAAGACCCTAGGTCGCCGAGGGTGACCCGGTTGCGACGGGCGCGCCAATCTGAGGCTGGCGGGAGGCGAGGTATCGCTCCAGGATTTTGTTCCGCACATCGGGCCACTCCTTGGCGGGCACGAAAAAATGCAGGACGAGGCTGATCTTGTCGTGATCGGTCACGCGGACATTCACCTGTGGCTCAAGACCAGGGGCCGTCGCCTCAACCATCTCATTGAGATGCTTCCAGAAGCTGTGGATCTTTGCACTCAGTGGATCCAGCACATCCCTGGCAACTGCCAGCAGAGTGGTCTGGGCCGCATCAACGTTAGTACCCGGCTGCAGCGGAACGACGAGTTCCCTCAGACAGATGCCGGAATTGGTCGATTCATTTATGATCGGCGTCGCGAGAAGCACGCTGTTCGGCACGATGATTCTCTGGCCGGTAAACGTCTCTGACGTTTCATCGTGCCCCATTTCCTGCAAAGTGATTGCAAGCAGGGTCTGATCAATTATTTCGCCCCGCGCATCGCCGATGCTCACTCTGTCCCCAATCTTTGAGGCGCCGGTGGCAAGGCGGTAAATCCCGCCGGTGAAGCACAGGATCAGTTCCTTGGTGGCAATCACGATGGCCACGGCGAAGGCAACAATAGACAGCGCGAAGGTGCGTAGCTCCGGTGCCCAGACGTAAATCAGCCCAAAAAACAGCGCCAAAATAAGGATGCCGCGCCCGGCCGATCGCCAGCGCCGACGGTCGGTCGCAGCGAGAGGGGCTCGGCGCAGGAGCACCATGGATATAAAGGTCCAGACCACGCCCAAAGTGGCAATCAGAATAAGCGAGCTGGCGAGTTGTGAATACATGTGTCTCTGCAATTCTTGGGGGGCTGGCGATGTCCGCCGCTACGATGTGTCGCCGTCAGAAATTTTGGTCCGCGGAGCCTGACAGCCGGAAATGCGCCTTCGGTGACGCGCAACATATGGGCAGCGGTCGCCTCACGCCAGCGGATTGACAGGCCTATACACGCAAGCGTGAGCCACCTGACGGAAGTGTAACTTGCGTCAGACGTGGTGGCTCCGCCACGTTTTCACCCTACATATTGAATATAGAACAATACGGGTATCAAATTACCTGATGGCGGCGCTGTCCTTCAGCGTCTGTTTGGGAGAAGACAGAATGACGAAACGCTCCGCGGATACCAAAGCCGCATCAATGGAAAACGGACCATCGCTTCAAGGTCTGGCTGTCGCCGGTGTGCTGGCACTGGGCGCGCTGATCTGGGTCGGCATGGCGGACGCAAAGTCGCCTGCGCTGGATGCGGCATCAGGCGAGGCGGAAGCCCTGGAAGACACATATGCTGCTGAGACCGCAGATGCACCGCGTCCTCTCGCGGAGGGCGATGAGGACGCCATTGCCCGCGTCGTCCGGGAAGCCGAGCGGACCGAAGACGGCGGATTTGGGCTCTACAAGCGCGGTCTTTATCCTGAAGCATTGATGGTATGGGAAGAAGCGGCCGAAGCAGGTGATGCCGGCGCGGCCTACCGCATTGGCGCTGCCTACATGGATGGCCAGTCCGTATCTCATAGCTTTGACGAAGGCCTCAAATGGCTGCGGCGAGCCGCTGACATGGGCGACGGCCGTGCCATGGGCGACCTGGGCAGTGCCTATGACTGGGGTTTTGGCGTCGAGCAGGACCGCGCAGAAGCCGCCAAATGGTTTGAGCAGGGCGCATTGCGCGGCCATGCTGCCAGTCAGTACAATGTCGGCGTTCTCTATGAGGAAGGCGAGGGCGTCGAGAAGGACGTGGTCAAGGCCTACATGTACTACATCCTCTCCAATGAAAACGGCTTTCCCAAATATCCCGCTGAAGCAATTGAAGCGCTCACACCCAAGCTGACAAATGATCAGATCAAGAAGGGTGTTGATGCAGCCCGCGCCTTTGAGCCGATTTAGCGAGAGAAGCAGGGAACCATTATGGTTTATGAGGGTTTTGCGTAGCGACCTTTCACGTAATTCATCTTCATTTGTGTGCGTTCCGTGCTATGTCATGCGATGAAATTGAAGGATGCTGGATTTCTGCAGCATCCGGATTGATCTGGTTCAGTTAGTTTCTGTTCAGATCGGTGATGGCTTTACTACCCGCAGAACGTGGGGTGTCTGCCAAATGCGGACAGGCCAATTTGGGGGCCCACAAGGAGGACCAACAATGAGTTCAGTTTTCAACACCAGCACTGGTGCGATTGCCGCGCTGCTGACAGCGACGGCATTTGCCGTTCCTGCAGTAGCAGGCGTGAGCCAGGCTGAAGCCGACAAGCTCGGCACAACCCTGACGCCAATCGGCGCTGAAAAAGCAGGCAATGCTGACGGCACGATCCCGGCTTGGGAGCCGCTTGCAAATCCGCCAGCTCACACGGCCGGCGATTTCTATGCTGATCCGTACGCAGATGATGCGCCACTGTTCACCATCACATCTGAAAACAAGGCTGAGTATGCCGACAAGCTGACCGGCACCCATGCCGCTTTGCTTGACGACATCGCCGGCTACAAGATGATCGTGTACCCGTCGCGCCGCAACTGCTCCTATCCGGACTTTGTGAATGCCGCCATCAAGCAGAACGCTCTCAACAGTGAGCTGGTTGCCGACGGTAACGGTGTGGCAAATGCCACAATCGGTGCGCCGTTCCCAATTCCGACTGAAGCTGTTCAGCTCGCATGGAACCACAATCTGCGTTACCGCGGCTACAAGCTGAACCGTCAGTTTGCCTCCATCGCTCCGGACGGCAATGCCAACTTCACGCCGATTACGGTGTATGACGAAGTGGTGTTCACCTACTCGAACCCTGACATCCCCAGCTTCGATAGCCTGAACAACATTTCACTCAAGTACCTGCAGACGGTTATTGCACCGTCTCGTCGTGCTGGTGAATTGCTGCTCGTGCACGAAACCATCAACCAGGTGAAGGGTGCCCGTAACGCGTGGCAGTACAACCCTGGCACCAAGCGTGTGCGTCGTGCGCCAACCGTGGCCTATGACAACCCGCAGTCTTACGCTGATGGCCGCCAGACAACGGACCAGTTTGACCTCTTCAACGGGTCACCTGACCGTTACACCTGGACGATGCAGGGCAAGTCCGAGAAGTACATTGCGTACAACTCATACAAATGGGCTGACCCGGCCAACACCTACGACCAGATGCTGCAGCCGGCCTCTCTCAATCAGGATCTTCTTCGCTACGAACTGCACCGCGTGTGGACCGTTGAAGCCAAGATCCGTGAAGGTCAGCGTCACATCTACACACGTCGTGTGAAGTCATTTGATGAAGACACCTACAACATGGTCACCGGCGAAATGTTTGACAGCCGTGGTCAGCTGTGGCGTGTCCAGGAAGGTCACATCCTTAACTATTACGATGTGCCGACTTGCTGGAACAACTCAGACGTCACCTATGACATTCAGGCGGACTACTACAACGTCCAGGGCCTGAAGAACCAGGAACGTGAAATCAACTACACATATGATGAGTTGAGCGAAGACAACCTCGACCCGGCAGCCCTGCGCCGCCGCGGCGTTCGGTAAACCACCGAACATCGAGAGCCTAAAGAAAGCCCCTCGGACACATCGTCCGGGGGGCTTTTTCTTTGCCCTAATTGCGCGCCGGTCGATTGCATCCTGAGCGAATGTCGAACATGCTTTGCGCGAAGGTGATCAAACAAAGAGGCGCAGTGCAGGCCCGATGAGTATCCAGCAAAAGAATGCCGTGTGGACCAACTGGTCGGGGGCGCTGACATGCGCACCCTCCAACCTTGTGACTGCCAACAGCGAAGCCGAAATTTCAGCTGCCATTGTTGAGGCAGCGTCTCAGGGCAGGGGCCCGGTGCGTGCGCCGGGCACCGGACACTCATTTACGCCCATCGTCATTACCGACGGCACCATGATTGATATTGATGGTCATGAAGGGCTGGTGTCCGCGGATGCCTCGACCGGCCGCGCGCGGGTCAAGGCCGGAACAAAAATTCACAATCTGGGTGCGCCCCTTCTCGAGGCCGGACTGGCCCTCGCCAATCAGGGCGATATCAACCGGCAATCCATCGCAGGGGCCATCTCGACAGGTACCCATGGCACCGGCCTGACCCTTGGCTCGGTGTCGTCCCAGGTGGCCGGTGTGCGCGTTGCAACGGCGGATGGCAGCATCGTGTCGTGCTCCGCTGACGAAAATGCTGACGTCTTCAATGCGGCGCGCGTTTCGCTTGGCACGCTGGGCATTCTGACCGAGTTCGATCTGCAGTGCCTTCCAGCATACTCATTGCGGGAGACCGGCGGGCGCATGGCTGTGACAGAGGTCATGGCGCAGATGGACAGTCTGGTGAATGACAACCGGCACTTTGAGTTCTTCTGGTTCCCGTTTGCCGACGACGTGCTGGTCAAATTCCTGAACACAACAGATGAGCCCGCACGTCCGCCGCGTGAGGGTGGTGGCGGCATGGAACAGTTCGCCATGGTGGCAGCGTGCGAGATCAGCCGCTTTGCGCCCTTCCTGCGCGGACCGCTGCAGCGGTTCCTGACCAATAATGCCGGTGCCCGTTACATGGGCGCGGACGAATTTTCGCAAAAGGCGAAAGTCCGCCATGCCTATCAGGCCTTCCCCAGTGATCGGGACGTGCGATTCAACGAAATGGAATTTTCAGTCCCGCTGGCCAGCGGCCCGGACTGTGTTCAGGAACTTGCCGAGCATATGCGCAAGCGAGGCGGCAATTTCATCTTCCCGATTGAGTATCGCACCATTCAGGGTGACGACATCTGGCTGAGCCCGTTCCAGGGGCGCGACAGCGTGTCGATCTCGATCCACCAATATGCGAAGCAGGACTACCGACGGCTGTTTGACGGGGCCGAAGCCATCTTCCGCAACTATGGCGGCCGCCCGCATTGGGGCAAGCTGCACACGCTGACTGCACGTGAGCTGGCGCCGCTTTATCCGCACTGGGACGATTTCCAGGAAGTGCGCCGACGGCTCGACCCGAAGGGTCTGTTCCTCACACCATATCTCGCACGCCTGTTTGGCGAAGTCGGCAGTTAGTCCTCGACGTTTTGTTCTCGATAGACTCGAGGACCGTCCTTAGCCGGCGGATAAGCGTAGACGAGCACCGTTTCGAGGTAGGCGATTAGATCGTCAATCTGTTCAGGCTCTAGTTGAAACTGCGGCATTGCGATGTGCGAGTCGGTACCTACCACTATTCCCTCAGCGAAGCCCTCAGCCAAATGGCTGGGGGGATATGCGATCACCATCGAATTAAAGTTAGGTGCCGCCTCATTGGGCGAGATTTGATTGGGCACAAGTGCGTGGCAGGAAGCACAAAGATTCTCGGCGAGCTCTTGCCCGGCAAGCGCATTACCTTGTGGTGCATCAACGCGGACAGCCCGCTGACCTTCAAATTCTTGGAGCAATTGATGAATATGATTGGCGGCCGCTACCTGTTCGTCCGTCTGTGGTACTTCCCGAAACTTTGCGTCCGTTTCGTCTGCATGACAGGCTGAACAACCGAACTCTAGATCTTCCATTAACGGGTTGAATGCCTCGTCCGGCGTCTGTGCGGATGTACCCATCGCTGATGACAAACATGCGAAGATCACAGCGAAGACAAGTACCAATCGGTTCCGAATCATTTTGACACCTTGTGCTTGTCTCTAGGTTTCCATCCGCGCAACAACCTGGCCTTCTTCGACCAGTTCTTCTTCTTCGACCAGAATTTCTGTGACCTTGCCATCCTTGGGTGCTGCAACGGGGATTTCCATCTTCATGGATTCCAGAATGATGATCGCATCTTCTTCTTCCACGGACGTGCCCGGGGTGGCTTCGATCTTCCAGACCTTGCCTGAAATCTCCGACTTGATATCCATAAATTCGACTTCCCTTTATCGCTGCCGGGCCGAGCGGCGCACGAGATATTCAGATGCGACCAACGCTGCAACAGCAACAGTTACCGATAGGATGAGAACACGCAATGCGGCCTGTTCGCCGCCGGGCATCTGCAAAAAAGTATACAGGGCAAGCGGCAGTGTCCGCGTCTCGCCAGGAATGGACGCCGCAAAGGTGATGGTGGCGCCAAACTCTCCAAGGGCGCGGGCAAATGCCAGCACGCCGCCTGCCACTACTCCGGGGACCATCAAGGGCAGGGCAATCGTCGCGAATGCACCAAAGGGTGACTGGCCAAGTGTGCGGGCCGCCTGCAACAGCCGCTCCTCGACATTTTCAGCCGAAATGCGAATGGCGCGAACGGCCAGGGGAAATCCACTGACAGCCGCCACGATCACAGCCCCTGACCATGAGAACGCAAGATTGATTCCGAACCATGACTGGAGCGGTTCGCCGATGGGTCCTCGCGGCCCCAACGCAAGAAGTAGGAGATAGCCAAGGGCAACCGGCGGCATGACCAGCGGCAAATGCACAATGATGTCGAGGGCGGTCTTGCCCCAGAACTGCCAACGGGCCAGAGCCCAGCCGGTGAGCAGAGCGAGCGGCATTGACACCAGCAGGCCCACACCTGCGACCGTCAAAGAGACCGTGAGCGCCTGAAGCTCTGCGTCAGTTATACCCCACATGTGCCCACTACCCGCACTGCGCTTGTGGATGGGAGGCATCTGACGAATCGACGTCAGGTGGTGGCGAAAACCCATTGGATTTCAGGATGGCCGTCCCTTTGGGACCGCTCAGAAAGTTGAGGAAGTCATACGCCTGTGATGGAGCGCCCGTGACAGCCAGCGCCTCATAGACAATCGGCCCGTGCAGCGTCTCAGGTATCGTGGCCAACACCTGAACGTCGTCCACGATTGCCGCATCCGTGGCATAGACAATGCCCACGGGCGCTGTCCCGGTCCGGACCCAGTTCAGCACCGTGCGAACGGTATCGCCCTGAACAAGCCGGTCCTGCACACGCTGCCATGCCTTGACCGCCATCAGCGCTTCTCGGGCATAGACCCCTGCGGGCACACCGATGGGGTCCGCAATTGCTAAGCGCCCGCGGGTCAGCCCGGAATGGTTTGGACCGAACGGAACACGCTCGGATGCCTGAGTGCTGTCGTCGTTGGGACGCGTGCCGATCAGAACCAGAGTGTTCCCCGCAACGGCGCGCCGTGACGCCTTGTCGCCGATGCCACAGGCCACCAGCCATTCCGCCCATTGGGCGTTCGCGGAAATGAACACATGCGCTGGCGCCCCTTGCTGTATCTGCCGGGCAGCCCGCGATGTTGAATCAAACACGGTGATCGTCGGGCCATGTCCTGCCGCTTCAAAAGCATCGGCCATATCCTGCACCGCGTTGGTCATGCTCGCGGCGGCGAAGATCAAAAGCGGCGTATCTGCTTTTGAGGGCAGGGACCAAGCAGTCGCAATCAGCATGGCAAGTACGGCAGCGCGGATCATCCGGCAGCCTTGAGGCGTGCCAACCCCTTATCCAGATCAGCTTTCAGATCATCCATATCTTCAAGGCCGGCATGGAAGCGGAGCAGGCGTCCAGGTACATCCCATGTGGTCGCTGTGCGATAGCGCGCCGGGTTCGAGGGCACCACAAGACTTTCAAATCCTCCCCAGGAGTACCCCATGCCGAAGAGCTCAAGACCGTCCAGCATGGCGGCCAGCGCGTCTTCTTCGACAGGATTCAGCACAACCGAGAAGAGGCCGCTGGCGCCCAGAAAATCCCGGGCCCAGATGTCGTGCTGTGGATGCGAGGGCAGGGCTGGGTGCAGCACGTGGGAGACTTCATCACGCTCACCAAGCCAGGTCGCAAGTTCAATGCCCTGCTTCATGTGTTGCTTCAACCGGACATCCAATGTCCGTAGACCGCGCAGCGCGAGAAAAATGTCGTCCGGTCCAGCGCACAGCCCCAATTGGCCATGGGCCGCATGAACCAGCGGCCAGCATTCTTCGTTGGCGGTGATCGTTCCCAGCATCGTGTCTGCATGTCCCACCACGTATTTGGTGGCGGCCTGGATGGAAACATCCACCCCATGCTCATAGGGCTTGAAGAACAGCGGAGATGCCCAGGTGTTGTCGAGAATGACCTTTGCGCCGTTTGCGTGGGCCACGTCGGCGATCGCGGGGATGTCCTGTACTTCGAAGGTCAACGAACCGGGGCTCTCAACAAAAACCACCTTTGTTTGGTCCGTCATGAGGGCGGCGATATCGGCCCCGATGGTCGGGTCGTAAAAGGTGGTCTCGACGCCCATACGTTTCAGGAACGTGTTGCAGAAATTGCGTGTCGGTCCATAGGCACTATCTGGCATCAGCAGATGGTCGCCGGCGCTCAGGAAAGCGAGCAGGGCGGTGGTGCATGCGTTCAGCCCTGAGGGCACGATGGCGCATCCCGCGCCCCCCTCAAGGGCCATGATGGCGTCTTCCAGGGCAAACACGGTGGGCGTGCCGCGACGGCCATATTGCACGCGCGTCTTGGGGTGCTTCAGGTCCTCATAGGTCGGATAGAGGATGGTGGAGGCGTGATAGACAGGCGGATTGACGGCACCGTGATTTGATTTCGGGTCCCGTCCGGCATGAACTATTTTGGTCTTTTCTTTCATCGCACCCACTTTGGTTCCAATGGCCATCAACGCCCATTCCGGCCCGGTAACAGATCTTGCGCCAAGCCCCTAGCCGGGGCCTTGAGGAATGCTACACTGGCACAAATGCTGGTAAAAATCGCTGCGTGCGGTACATCCAGTGCTCAGTTTTCTGCCCCGTATCGACTGTGAGGATAGATTCGTATGATTCCCACCACCATTCGCGCTCTCAAGCGTCCTGCGTTGGCTGGTCTAGCTGGACTGGCCCTTGGATTGATGTCTGTTCACGGGGCCGCCGCAGAACCTGCGGATGCGGGCGCAACGCTCGCCGCCGTCAAGGACAAAGGCTATGTGCAATGCGGCGTGAGCCAGGGGCTTCCCGGCTTCTCCAACCCGGACGCCACCGGCGAGTGGACAGGCCTCGATGTTGATTTCTGCCGCGCCGTGGCAGCGGCCATTTTCGCGGACGCCACTGCCGTGCGGTTCACTCCGCTGTCCGCCAAGGAACGCTTCACAGCGCTTCAGTCACGGGAGATTGATCTTCTGTCCCGCAACACCACCTGGACCCTCGACCGTGATACGTCGCTTGGCGTCAACTTTGCCGGTGTGAACTACTATGACGGCCAGGGCCTGATGGTCCGCAAATCGGTGGGTGTGACGGATGCGCTTGAGCTGGACGGCGTGACGCTGTGCACCAACACCGGCACAACAACAGAACTGAATGTGGCCGACTTCTTCCGGTCCAACAATCTTGAGTACAAGATCCTCGCCTTTGAAAAGGCTGATGAGGTTGTGGCCGCCTACAACGCCAACCGGTGCGACGTGTACACGACGGACGTGTCCGGCCTTGCCGCCCAGCGCCTCAAGCTTACCGAGCCGGATGCCCATGTGATCCTTGAAACAATCATCTCCAAGGAGCCGCTTGGACCAGCGGTTCGTCAGGGCGATGATCAATGGCTCGACATCATTCGCTGGACACTCAACGCGATGGTGGCTGCCGAAGAACTGGGTGTGACAGCTGCCAATATCGATGAAATGAAATCGAGCGACAATCCGCAGATCAAGCGTCTGCTGGGCACCGAAGGTGCCTTTGGTGATGCGCTGGGTCTTTCCAATGATTGGGCGTACAACGCCATCAAGGCCGTTGGGAACTACGGCGAGAGCTTTGAGCGCAACCTTGGTGTCAACACGCCGCTGGGCCTCGCCCGCGGGCAGAATGCCCTGTGGACGGACGGTGGGCTTCAATACGCCATTCCCGTTCGCTAGACACACAGACCAAACACCGCGCGGCGCGCCGATATCAAATCTGAGATCGGCGCGCCGTTTTTATGTATGCTTTCAGCTGAATGACAGATCCCACCATCGCCACCTCATCCAAACCTCCCGCCAGAGCTGAGGCGAAAGCATCGCTGGTGAACGATCCGCGTGTGCGCGGTATTGTCTATCAGGTACTGACCCTGCTCGTGGTTGTGTGGATCGGTGTCGAGTTCTGGACAAATGCCGTCAGCAATCTCGAGCGCGCCAATATCGCGTCGGGCTTCGGGTTCCTGGACACGACGGCCGGGTTTGGCATCGTTCAAACGCTGATCGAGTACACAGAGGAATCAAGCTACGGACGGGCGTTCTTCGTTGGCCTTCTCAACACGTTGATCGTCGCGGTTTTCGGGATCCTGCTGGCGACGGTCATCGGGTTTCTGGTGGGGATCGGGTCTCTGTCGCGCAACTGGCTCATCCGTCAGATCTGCGTCGCCTATGTGGAAGTGATGCGCAACATTCCGCTGCTGCTGCATCTGTTCTTCTGGTATTTCGGCGTCCTTAGAGCCGTGCCGGGTCCCCGTGAAAGCCTGAACTTTCTGGACAGCATCTTCGTCAACAACCGGGGCATCTATTTTCCACGGCCCGAAGGTGGGGAGGGCTTTGGCCTCGTTCTCCTGCTGATTTGCATTGGCATCGCGGCGTCATTCTTCATTGCCCGCTGGGCCAGCAAACGCCGTGAGCAAACAGGGCAACCGTTTCCGGTTCTGTACTGGTCTCTTGGCCTGATCATAGGCGTTCCGCTGGCCGTATTTCTGCTGCTCGGCATGCCGCTGACATTCGATTACCCGGAGCTGCGCGGATTCAATTTCCGCGGCGGCATTGTGATGATCCCCGAGTTCATTTCGCTGGTGCTTGCCCTGTCGATCTATACCGCCGGGTTTATCGCGGAAAACGTGCGGTCGGGCATTCAGTCTGTCAGCAAGGGTCAGACCGAAGCCGCCTATGCGCTTGGCATTCAGCCCGGCCCGACCATGCGCCTGGTGATCATCCCCCAGGCCATGCGGGTGATCATTCCGCCGCTGACCAGCCAGTATCTGAACCTGACCAAGAACTCGTCTCTCGCCGTTGCCATTGCATATCCTGACCTCGTGTCGGTCTTTGCAGGCACGGTGTTGAACCAGACGGGGCAGGCGGTTGAAATCCTGTTCCTCACCATGTCGGTCTATCTGACACTCTCAATCCTCACCAGCATTTTGATGAACTGGTACAACTCGCGCATTGCGCTGGTGGAGCGCTAGGCCATGCCCGACGCACATCACATAGAAGCCATGCAACCCTTTGTTCGCACACAGAACAAACCGGCGCTGCCGCCACCCGGACGCACGACCGGTGTCATCGCGTGGATGCAGACGAACCTGTTTTCGTCTGTCAGCAACACGCTGCTGACGTTGCTCGGTGCGTACCTGCTGTACCTGATCGTCCCGTCGGTGCTCGACTGGGCGCTGTTCAGTGCGACGTTTACAGGCGATGGACGCGACGCGTGTCTGCGCGACGGGGCGGGTGCCTGCTGGCCATTCATTGACGCCAAGATGGATCAGTTCATCTATGGACGCTATCCACTGGAAGAGCGCTGGCGCGTGGACTGGACTTTCTTCCTGGGCGTTGCGGGCCTCATCCCGATGCTTATTCCATCGGTGCCATACAAGCTCTGGAACGCCATCTATCTGCTGGTGCCTTACCCGGTGATTGCCTTCCTGTTGCTCACAGGCGGTACCTTTGGCCTTGTAGAAGTCGAGACATCCTTCTGGGGCGGCATGCTGGTGACGTTGGTGGTTGCCATCACGGGCATTGTCGCATCGCTCCCGCTCGGCATTCTGCTGGCGCTGGGGCGCCGATCCGAAATGCCGGTCATTCGCATGTTGTGTATCGGCTTTATCGAGATTTGGCGTGGTGTGCCGCTGATCACGGTGCTGTTCATGGCCAGCGTCATGCTGCCGCTGTTCCTGCCCGAAGGCGTGACCTTCGACAAACTGCTGCGCTGCCTTGTGGCGGTTGCGCTGTTCTCATCGGCCTATATGGCCGAAGTGGTGCGTGGCGGCTTGCAGGCTGTGCCGCGTGGACAATATGAAGGCGCGCAGGCACTGGGCCTCAACTACTGGAAGATGATGGTGTTCGTCATTCTGCCTCAGGCCCTCAAGACTGTGATCCCCGGCATCGTCAATTCCTTCATTGCTCTCTTCAAGGATACGACGCTGGTACTCATCATCGGCCTGTTCGATTTCCTTGGCATCATCCAGCTCAACTTCACCGATCCAGAGTGGTCAACGCCGCAGACGGCCATTACAGGCTACGTGTTCGCGGCCTCGATCTACTTCGTCATATGCTCCGGCATGTCGCAATATTCGCGCTACATGGAGCGCCGCCTAGATACGGGACACCGTAATGACTGACACCCCCAAAACGGACGGACCGGTACTACCTGAAAAAGGTGCCGCAGATTCCTCTCGCATGTCGGTCTCGTCCGACAAGGCGATTGAGATCAAGGACATGAACAAGTGGTACGGCGACTTCCACGTGCTGCGCGACATTGATCTCACGGTTCATCGTGGCGAGCGCATCGTCATTTGCGGGCCATCAGGCTCGGGCAAATCCACCCTGATCCGCTGCATCAACCGTCTCGAGCAGCACCAGAAGGGCAGCATTGTCGTTGATGGCATAGAGCTAACGGACGACCTCAAGCGGGTTGATGAAATCCGCCGCGAAGTCGGCATGGTGTTCCAGCACTTTAATCTGTTCCCGCACATGACGGTATTGGATAACTGCACGCTCGCTCCCATCTGGGTCCGCCGCATGCCCCGCAAGAAGGCGGAAGAGCTGGCGATGGAGTATCTGGAGCGCGTCCAGATTCCGGAACAGGCACTCAAATATCCCGGTCAACTGTCCGGTGGTCAGCAGCAGCGCGTGGCGATTGCGCGCTCGCTGTGCATGAACCCGCGCATCATGCTGTTTGATGAGCCAACCTCGGCGCTTGATCCGGAGATGATCAAAGAGGTGCTGGACGTCATGGTGTCGCTCGCGGAAGACGGCATGACCATGCTGGTGGTGACCCACGAAATGGGTTTTGCCCGCACCGTCGCCAACCGCATCATCTTCATGGATGAAGGTCAGATCGTTGAGATGAATGAGCCCGAGCAGTTCTTCTCAAATCCGCAGAGCGACCGGACCAAGCTGTTCCTCAGTCAGATCCTGCACTAGCGGCCTCCGGCAGATAGCAGCAGCCCTCAAGCGTCCACTCCATGTCATCGCTGACAACGGACAGATCAGCCGAGTAGGGATATGTTCTGTCAGACATGCCATCGGAGCAGGCGCTGCGCCGAATGACAGCGTGGCCGACATCCGCGCCGTCCTTGGCAAGGTCAAACCACAGAACATGAAACCGCGCGATGGCGCTTTTGATGGCGACGACGTCCAGTGGTCGTGGCCCGTCTATGGACAGGTTTGTGTAGATCGCTTGTTCAGCTGTTAGGAAGGATATACCCCAGAAAGGTTCTGTGCCGCCGCAGGTCAGTCCGGCCGGCAGGGAACTTTCCCCGAGCTTTTCCACTTCAACTTCCGCCAGGTAACGCAACGCCACCCAGCCGTTAAATTCCTGATGAACAATCTGGCCCCAACCATCCTTTGTCATCACCACTTCATGGGGGCCTGAATCCGGTTGCAATGTGCCGATGATCTGTGATGAGGCGGATGGTTCCGTACGTACATTGAGCGTGTCATTCTGTTCGACGCCGGTCACCCGATAATACTTGAAGCCAAAATCAAACGGGTCCTCATGCGCCATCGCGGTACCGGTCAGGACGACGCTGACCAGCATGGCCAGGAGTATGAATCTGTGCCGCATGGGATTTCCTTGTTTGGGGTCAATCAAGTTCTTCAACTTCGGCTTCAGTCTGTGCGTAGGGGGTAAACCCCATGCGCTGATACAGGCCCAGGGCGCGGGGATGGTCCAGGGTGCAGGTCTGCACCTTCAGTTTGGTGATGGAATGTTGCCAGGCAATCTCGATGGCCTGCGCCAACAGGTATTCCCCAAGGCCGCCCCCTACGAACTCCGGGATCAAGCCCATATAGGCAAGTTCGCATACGCCGCGCTCACGAAAGTTCAGTTCCGCAAACCCGGCTGGAGAGCCCTCGACGTACAGGACATAAATCTCAACGAGATCATCGTGGATGATGCTCAAGAGATCGGCATCGTTCTTGCGCTTGCGGTCTACCCAGATGTGGTCGCGACCAACCGCGTCATACAGATACCGGTAATAGTGCGCCGGCGGCTCGACGCTGCGCATCAGGGCAAGACGTCGTGCCGGCATGGGAACCCGGTTGTCCGGGTCCTCGTCCATGCTGAGAAAGGTAACAGTGGTCTTGTGTATGGTGCCCATGCCCGCCTGAGCCTGCATCCTGCGATGCGAATGACTACATCTTATCCGGTCTCGATCGGGCAACCTTCCGTGCTGCCCCATTGTGTCCAGGACCCATCATAAAGCGAAGTGTCTTCAACGCCTATGCGTGCGAGAGCCAAAGTGAGGATCGCCGCCGTCACGCCGGATCCGCAGGTGGTGATGATGTTTTTCTTATGACCCACCTCCAATCCGGCGAATAGGTTTTCTAGGTCGGACGGTGACTTTAGGCATCCATCTGCCGTGACGACGTTGGGAAACGGGAGGCTTGTCGCGTTGGGCATGTGACCCGAGGGCAGGCCCGGCCGGGGCTCTGGCTGCGAGCCGTCAAAGCGGCCAGCCGGGCGTGCATCCAGAATGACATGGCTTGCGCCCGCACTTGCAGCCTGCATCGCAGAAAGCGACGTCACGGCGCGCGGGTTGAGCTGGGCCTCATACGGTGCAGGCTCAAAATCTTCTTCGGCATCTGTGGTCGTGCCGCCTGAGGCCAGCCACGCGGGAAGTCCGCCATCCATCACGGCGACATTTTGATGGCCCATGGCACGAAACATCCACCAGGCCCTGGCGGCGCTGAAAAGGCCGACCGCGTCATAGATGATGATCTGGTCCGCATTCGAGATTCCAAGGCCGCTCACCGATGCAGCAAAGGCCTCGGCGGTCGGAAGCATATGGGGCAGGGGCGAGGAGGTATCACTGATGGCATCGATGTCGAAGAACCGTGCGCCTGGAATGTGGCCATCGACATATTCTGCGTAGGGGTCACGTTCAGCGGCCGGCATATGCCATGAGGCATCCAGCAGCACGAGATTTCGATCAGAGATATGGTTGCGCACCCACTGCACTGATACCAGCGTCCGGGGATCGTCCGTGTTCGGCGCGGCGGTCACCTACTTGTCCAGCCAACCGGGAACGGGAAGTCCCTTTTCCTTAAGGAAGGCCGGGTTGAACATCTTGGACTGGTAGCGCGTGCCGAAGTCACACAGGATGGTCACAATCGTATGGCCAGGCCCCATCTTCTTCGCCAGCCGCATGGCACCGGCGACGTTCACGCCGCTTGAGGAGCCCATACACAGTCCTTCGTGTTCCAGCAGGTCAAAGGCAACGGGCAGGGCTTCTTCGTCTGGTATCTGGAATGCTTCGTCCACCTTGAGGCCTTCAAGGTTGGCCGTGATGCGACCCTGACCGATGCCCTCAGTGATGGATGTGCCCTCGGCTTTGAGTTCTCCGTTCGCATAATAGTTGTAGAGCGCGGCCCCCATGGGGTCGGCGATGCCGATGGTGATGTCTTTCTTCTTTTCGCGCAGGCCCATGGCGACGCCTGCCAGTGTGCCGCCGGTGCCGACGGCACAAATGAACCCATCGACCTTGCCATCTGTCTGCTCCCAGATTTCGGGTGCTGTGGTTTCCACATGGCCCTGACGATTGGCGACGTTGTCAAACTGGTTTGCCCAGATTGCGCCTTTGGGTTCCTTGGCGGCCAGCTCTTCTGCCAGACGACCGGAATATTTCACGTAGTTGTTGGGGTCCTTGTACGGCAGCGCTGGGACTTCAATCAGTTCGGCACCCGCCAGACGCAACATGTCTTTCTTTTCCTGGGTCTGGGTTTCCGGGATCACGATCACGGTCTTGAACCCAAGCGCGTTGCCAACCAGCGCAAGGCCGATGCCGGTGTTGCCGGCTGTGCCTTCGACAATTGTGCCGCCGGGCTGGAGACGGCCGGACTTGATGGCATCCTGAATGATGAAGAGAGCGGCCCGGTCCTTGACCGACTGGCCGGGGTTCATGAATTCCGCCTTGCCCAGAATTTCGCAGCCGGTTTCCTCAGAGGCCTTTTTGAGGCGAATGAGAGGAGTGTTGCCGATGGCATCGACAATGCCGTTCCTGATCCCGGGTGTTGCAGATGTCATGAACGTTATTCCTCATTGGAAACTGTAGATTTATGCGATCCACATAATTTTCATGTGGTTGGAAGCATGGGGAGTTTGGAAAATAGGGAGAGGCCCGTCCCGGCGCAACCGCATCGCCCGTCGAAACACAAAGATCACGCAGGATTGCTCTATCCAGAGCGTCGGGTGCGGGCAAACGGACCTGAGAGGATCATTTGTGCCCACAAGTGATCCAAACAGCTTATGTGGCCGTATCTACAGACAAATTCAGAGATAACCAACAAGCCCCGCAAAAAACCGCGGGATTTGGCGGGTTTTGCGCACCCCTACTGCGCGCATGATCACCAAGGATGAGTCGAAAACCTTAGAATGCAGCACATGCCCCATACACCCCGATCCGCACCAAGTGTTGACTGGTTGATCTCGCAGTATGCGCTTGGTCAGTTGCCCAGAGCGGCAGCGCTCCTCGCAGAGACCTATCTCGAGATGAACCCGCAGCAGCGCCATACGGCTGACCGGATCGAACAGGTCGGCGGTTGGTCACTGGAGCGGGCGGAGCCGGTCAGCATGCGGGCACAGTCTGCGGACGCTCTTCTGGCGCAGCTTGAAGAGGGCGACACGCTCACGGCCACAGCGCCTATCGTTTCACCGCGCCCTACACCAAGCCCTCTGCCTGCATCCCTGACGCATGCTGTGGGACAGCCACTGTCTGACATCGCGTGGAAGTGGCGGGGCATCGGCGCCTACGAGTATCGCCTCAAGGAATTTGAGGATGAGGGTATCGTCGCGCGTCTGTTGCGTATCGAACCGGGCAAGGCCGTTCCCCAGCACACCCATGAGGGCATGGAAGCGACGTTGGTCGTTCAGGGTGCCTATTCGGATGACGCGGGCCGCTTTGGCCCCGGCGATCTGGAACTTGCTGACGATGCGGTGGATCACAAACCCATTGCTGAACGCGGCGAGACCTGCATCTGCTTTGCGGTCACTGAGGCTCCAATGAAGCTGACAGGGCGCATCGGCCGGATTTTCCAGTCATTGCTTTAGGCGCTCAGTCTCACCAGATCTACTGCATGGTCGGGTGCTGAAATACCGACCACGAAAGTGAGGTCCCATGGCTGACCCGGTAACAAAAGAAGATGGCGTGGCATGGGTCACAGGGGCCAGCTCGGGCATTGGCCGGGATGTGGCTCTGAGGCTGGCAGCGGATGGCTGGCAGGTTATCGCCACAGCTCGCCGCGTCGGCGAGCTCGCTGAGCTGGCAGAGCTAAGCAAAGACCTCCCAGGACAGATCCGCCCCTTTGCTGGGGATGTCTCAGACAAGACCGCGATGGAAAGCATCGTCCAGCGTGTCGAACATCAGTTTGGCAAGGTGGCGCTGTGCGTGTTGAACGCCGGTGTGTTCAAGCCAATCGATGCGCGCAATTTCAAGGCGGACGCCTTTCAATCGACCTTCGACGTCAACCTTGTTGGTGTGGCCAACTGTCTGGAACCAGCCATCGCGTCCATGAAGACGCGGGGCAAGGGCCAGATCGCGCTGGTGGCGTCGGTCACAGGATATGGCGGGCTGCCCACAAGCTCCGCATACGGAGCCAGCAAGGCGGCGCTCATCAATCTGGCAGAGACGTTGCGCATCGAACTTGATCCGATTGGCCTGCTGGTTCAGGTCGTCAATCCGGGATTCATCGACACGCCGGCAACAAAGAACAATCCGTTCCCGATGCCGGCCTTGATGGCATCAAAGGATGCTGCCGACCGGATTGTTGATGGATTGGCATCGACACGGTTTGAACTGACGTTCCCGCGTCGCTTTACCTATGTTCTCAAAGCTCTGGACTACCTGCCAACTACATGGCGGCTGGCTCTCGTGCGAAAGCTGACAGGCTGGGCTGACCCGGACACGACGCCGGACATACCCACCGGCGACGCGTAGCGCCTAGCTGCTGGAAGACGTCCGGCGTGAAATCGTCTGACGGACGGTGCCGAAGGGCAGACCAAATTTCTTTACACTCGCCGTATTGACCAGCGCATCCGGCTCGCACAGCTCGAACTCGTCGTCGAAGTTGAGCCGCCATGCGCGGCCACCAATGGGCAGGTCAATCGGGTAGGACCAGCGCAGGCGGGGCCCTTCCACCTTGCCTTCAGCCACTCCCACAACGTCTGTTGCTTCGCCCGTATAACGTCCATCGCCGTGGGCACGGATCACCCATTCGCGTTCATCAATTTCACCGTCGTGATAGTGGAATTTTTCATGGATACGGATGGTGTCCCCCTCGCGCTTGCCGGTGACATGAGCGTGGAATGTCCTGCGCACCCGACCGAAGGGATCACGGAATTCACCCTGTGCGTCGAGCGACCCGTCAAAAAACTCTTCGAGACGCAACTCGAGGCCCGATGCAGCTTCTGCGTCTTCGTAATGTCTGTTCTCACTCATGAGGCAGCTCACACTCGTCCACTGACGGGGCCGGGGCCCGCAATTGGATCAGGAAGGGGACGCAGCCGCTGAAATCCGCGCCTGCAAGTCTTCCTGAGCTTCCCGGCTCAATGGAAAATTCCACATAAGTACGAGCGCTGGCAGCTTTAGGATCACCGGCAAACCGGCATAAAGCATTGAAACAGCGAATAAACTTCCATTTGTGTTGGTGCTGTCGAGGCCAGGAACGGTATCCGCCTGAAAGCCCACAAAGGCAAGAAGGGGAAAGGCGACGCCTGCCGCCAGCGCCAATGAGAGCTTTGTGGCCAGGCTCCAGAGCGCGAAGTAGAGACCCGTGCGCTGTTCACCGGTGTCAGCTGTGTCCACATCCACCACGTCTGCCTGAATGGCGGCCGGCAGCACAAGGTCAGCCCCGACCGCGAAGCCCGACAGCACGCAGATCACGGCGAACCACAGGACATCGCCTGCGCCCAGGAATGGCACCCAGATAAACGTCGCACAGGCGAGCGTCATCGAGCCGACCCAGACGCGATGCTTGCTCCATCGACGCGACAGCCAGACCCAGCCGGGAATGGCGAGCACGCCGGACAGGAAATAGAGGAACAATAGCGGGCCAACCATTTCAGGTGCCACAAGCACGTGGGTGACGAAGAGCACAAACAGGGTTGCAGGCAGGCCGTTGGCCCACCCGTTTATGAGATAGGCGGAGACAAGCCGTACGAAGGATTTGTTTGCCCCGATCGCCCGCAAACCGGCGCCCAGCGCCACCCGCTGATGACTTTTGTCCGGCGGTGAGGGAACGCGCCACAGGCACAGGGCAACTGTCAGTGGCAGGAGGATAACCAAACCAAGCGCGAGTATCTCAAGGGCGGCGGCCGTTCCGATCACCCCCAGCGCGGCCAGCACGGCCGGCGTTGCGGTGGCCAGCAACGTGCCCGCCACAACCATGCCTTCGCGTCGCGCGGTGACTGCCGTGCGACCGTCGTAGTCGTCTGCCAGTTCGGCGCCCCACGCATTGTAGGGCAGGATCATCAGGGTCCAGCCAACCGACAGCACCGCGCTCCAGACAAACAGATAGGTTGCTGACGGCGTATCTGACGGGACGAACACCATCCAGACCGCAAGCATGGTGGGGACTAGGCCCACAAACATCCAAGGCTTTCGGCGGCCGCCGGGAAGGCGAAGTCTGTCGCTCAAAAAGCCGATGGCGGGATCAGAAACCGCGTCCAGCAGCCGGACGCCGAGCAGCACCGTGCCGATCAATGCGAGAGACACGCCAAGCTCGGCATAAAAGGCCGGCACAAACACATAAACCGGCAACGTAAGTGCTGCGAGCGGAAGGCCCGGCAGTGCGTACCACCAGAAGGTCGATGTGCGGGGGGACATCAGATGAGATCAGGCGCGCGCTAGTGTGACCTGGGTCACGTCGGTATTGGCTGAACTGAAGCCAGCCTCGCAATAGGCCAGATAGAAGTGCCAGAGCCGCTTGAACCGCTCGTCAAATCCAAGCGGTTCGATCTTCGGCCATGCTTCAGCGAAACTCTCCTGCCACATGCGCAGGGTGCGGGCGTAGTCACGTCCAAATTCCCGGTTACCGGTCAGAACCAGTCCCGCATTGCTGATCTGGTCACGCAGGGCCGTAGGCGAGGGAAGCATGCCACCGGGGAATATGTAGCGCTGAATGAAGTCCGCCGTATTGCGATAATCCTCATAGGCTTCATCCGCAATGGTGATGATCTGCAAGCCGGCCTTGCCGCCGGGCTTGAGCACGTTGCGGACCTGCTGGAAGTAGGTTGGCCAATAATCCTCGCCAACCGCTTCAAACATCTCGATCGAGGCAACCCGGTCAAACGTCTCGCTGACGTCGCGATAATCCTGGTAGCGGATCTCGACCTTGTCGCTCAGCCCGGCGCGCTGCACGCGCTCGCGGGCAAACTCTAATTGCTCCTTGGAGATGGTGATGCCGGTGACACGGCAGCCGATTTCGCCGGCCGCATATTCCGCAAAGCCACCCCAGCCGCAGCCGATTTCCAGCACGTGGTGAGAGGCTTCCAGCTGCATGCTGTCAGCCAGCGCGCGATATTTTTCACGCTGAGCTGAGGCCAGATCGTTCATGCCGGGCTTAAAAATCGCGGACGAATAGGTCATCGTCGGATCAAGCCAAAGGCCATAGAACTCATTGCCCAGATCATAATGGGCATGTATGTTGCGCTCGGACCCCTTGCGCGTGTTCTTGTGAAGCTTGTGATAGAGCTTGTTCACCCAGTCAAAAAGCCCCATGCGCAACGCCTGCAGCATCATGGTCCGGTTGCGCGCAAACACTTCCAGGAACTTCGCCATATCGGGCGAGTCCACGTCGCCAGCAATGTAGGCCTCTCCAAAACCGATGCCGCCGCCGGCCAGCAGCCTGCGCACAGCACGATAGTGCTTCAGTTCCACTTCGCCTTGGTCGCCGGGTTCCTTGCCCTCAAATCGCAAGGGCGCTTGATCCGGCAAGCGGACTGTCAGGCTGCCGCTTTGGATATTGAGGAGCATGCGCAATGAAAAGCGCACGAGACGCGGCACACCAGACAGACCGTCCAGAACTTCCGGGGTTGCCACAACGGGCGCAGGGCGTCCCTGCGCGGCAACATCTGACATATCGGTGGTAGTCATGTCGCTCAGGCTGCCTTTGTTTTCGCGGGATCAGTATAGCGTTTTTCGGGCGCCTTTGCAGGGTCGATTGCATTTCCCCGTGCCCCTTGCGACGGACCGTCCAAACTGGACCGCGCGGGCGCCTGCAGCGGGCTTGAGAAAAACGGCACGCCTTTGAGCCATAACCGCAATGCTTCAAAGTGAATGGCGCCGACAATCTTGAGTGTCATGAGGGGATACTTGACAAACGCCAGGGCCAGCGTCGCGGTTGAAAATGCGCGTGCCTTGCCGTCAAACGTCGCCAGTAGAAAGGGCCCGTCTTCATCGGTTTCACGGATGCGGATGCCAATCGTCTCTGCAGGGTCATCCAGAGCAAAGTGATAGGACGCCGCCATGCCAACGAAAGGCGAGACGTGCAGGTTCTTGTCCCGGGACTGATGCACCACGCGGCCTTTTTGCTCAGCCTCCGCAACAGGTGCGATGTAGCTGTGCACGTCGCCGAACGTGTTGTGGACCTGATAGACCAGTACGGACAATTGGCCCGCAGCATCGTAGCAGTAATAGACCGACAGCGGATTGAACACATATCCAAGAATACGCGGATAGCAGAGCAGCTTGATTTGGGCGGGTGCCGGCAGGCCCGCATCACCCAGCAGGGTGTCTATGTGCGCGCGCAATGAGCTACCGTCTTTGGGACCGTGATCCCGGCGATGAAAGCTGAACAGGTTAAAGCGGTCGAGGGAGAACAAGGTGCTGGTCTTCGCCACATCTTCAAGCCGATCGATGTCGATCAGCATTGAAAAGACCTTGTAGGCAAAGCGATGCTTGCGCGGGCGCGAGCGTGCGTGGATGACCCGCCCGAAATACAACCGGGCGGCCGGGTCGTTGATCGCAGGCGTGGGTAGGGTGCCCGTCACTCGGCGGCCTCGACAAATGGTTCGATGGTTGCGGGTGCCGCAGTGTCATCTGCATTGGCGTCGAGCAACATCTGAGCGACATCCAGGCCGGAGGACAATCCATCTTCATGGAATCCATAGCCAAGCCACGCGCCACAGAACCAGGTATTTCTCTGGCCCTGCAGAGATGAGATTTCCTTTTGGGCATCCAGCGCCTGCGCATCAAACATCGGATGATCGTAGTTCAGTTCCGCAAAGGTCAGTTCTGCCTTGGGCGGGGCCACCGGATTCAGCGTCACAAACAGCGGATACTTCTCATCAATGCCCTGAAGCTGGTTCATCCAGTAGGTCACCGACAGGTGACTGCCCTTGTCGATGCGGCCCGGTGACAGATAGTTCCATGCAGACCAGGCACGCCGGCGGCGTGGCATCAGCGCGGGGTCACGGTGCAGATAGACCTTGTTGGGCCCGTAGCGCACGGCGCCAAGCAGCCTGTTTTCAGCGTCAGACGCATCAGACAACATGGCCAGGGCTTCGTCCGAATGCGCCCCAATCACGATGTGATCGTATTCCTCCGTCTTGCCGTTGGTATCCGTCACCTGCACGCGGCCATCGGTCCGGGTTACCTTGGCAATGCCGACACCAAGCTGGATACGGTCGGCATAGGGAGCCGTCAGCTTTTTGACATAGGAGCGAGAGCCACCCGTGACGGTGCGCCATTGGGGACGGTCCTCGTCAATAAGACGGTGGTTGCGGAAGAAATCCAGAAAGCTGCGTGCCGGGAACAGCAGCATCTCACTGGCAGGTGTGGACCAGATAGCAGCGCCCATGGGCAACAGATAATCGCGCTTGAAGCGTGCCGAAAACTTGTGGCTTGAAAGATAGTCACCAAGCGACACGCTTTCCTTGAGGCCTGTCTCCAGATCCTCACGGGCAAGGCGGTTGAACCGGAAGATTTCCCGCAGCATGAAAAGGAAGCCCGGGCTGAACAGATTACGCCGTTGGGCAAACACGCTGCGCACCGTGCGGCCGGACCATTCGAATGCGCCACCCATGGTGGAGACAGCGAAGCTCATGTCGCTGTCCTGCGTCTCCACACCAAGCTCGGCAAACAGCTTCGTCATGCGCGGATAATTGTGCTCGTTGTAGACAATGAATCCGGTATCGACCGGGATGGTCACCCCATCATAGTCCACGTCCACCGTGTTTGAATGACCACCGATCCGGTCCTGCTTTTCATAAATCGTCACCTCGTGATGACGCGACAGCACGTGGGCTGCTGCGTTGGAGGAGATACCAGTTCCGGCAATTGCAATTTTCATGGTCAGTCAGTGTCTTTCTACGCAAGGCGCCCGGCACCTGAGCGCCGCGAATATGAGGCAAGCAATCAGCTGGCCTTCTTGATGTCGCTATATCCACCCAGGGCACGCTCGCGCGCGTCTGAGTGATCTACAATGGGTCGTGGGTAGTCCGTTCCCAGAACAATGCCTGCCTGATCAAGCACGTCGTCTGGAGCGGTCCAGGGAGAGAACAAATATTTGTTGGGTAGTTTTGCAAGTTCCGGCACGTATTTGCGAACATAATCGCCATCCGGATCAAATTTGTTTCCCTGTGTGATCGGATTGAAAATCCGGAAATAGGGTGCCGCATCCGCTCCGGAGCCTGCCACCCACTGCCAGCTGGCGGCATTGGCGGCCAGATCAGCATCCACCAAGGTATCCCAGAACCAGCTTTCGCCCTCGCGCCAGTGCACCATCAAATGCTTGGCGAGGAAGGAGGCAACGATCATCCGTACACGGTTGTGCATCCAGCCGGTCTGCCAGAGCTGACGCATGCCGGCGTCCACCATGGGGTATCCCGTCATGCCCTGTTGCCAGGCGGCGAGGCCGTCTGCGTCTTCGCGCCAGGGGAAATCGTCAAACTTGTCCTGATAGTTGTCGGTTGGAATGCTCGGGAAGTGATAGAGCAGGTGGTAAGCAAATTCGCGCCAGCCAAGTTCAGCAACGAACTTGTCCACGCTCTTTGAGTGGGCCGGATACTCGTCTGCATGTGCCCTTGCCGCCCAGTAGACATGGCGGGGACTGATTTCGCCAAAGTGCAAATGGGGAGACAGGCCGGACGTGCCATCAATACCGGGCATGTCGCGGCCTTCCTTGTAACCGCCAGCTGCCTTGTCCAGAAAGCGGTCCAGTCTTGCGGCGGCGCCGGTCGCGCCAGGCGACCATTGCTCTTCCAGACCGCCGGCCCAGTCCGGCTTGGTTGGCAGTAGGTGCCAGTCTTCCAACGTGTCAGAAGCCGGCCTGTCCTTGAGAGAGGTCAGTTTTTTCGGCGCAGATTTTGGGTGATCCGGCGCGTCCAGCTCTCGCATGCAATTGCGCCAGAAGGGCGAAAACACACGATAGGGTCCACCGGTCTTGGTTTTTGCCGTCCATGGCTCGAACAAAAGGCTGGCGTTGTAACTGGTCACCTCAATGTCCATTGCCTGCAGGTCAGCCTTCACGTCCTTGTCCCGCGCAATGGCATAGGGCTCGTACAACCGGTTCCAATGAACCGCTGTGGCTTGGGTCTGGGAGACGACGTCCTTGAGCACATCTGCCGCGTTGCCCGTGCGCAGGATCAGTTGCGCGTCAAGCCCATCAAGGTCAGCTGTCAACGACGCCAAAGAGTGGTGCAGCCACCAGCGGCTGGCCCCGCCCATGCGCCACTCGCCCGGCGTCTCATCGTCGAGAATGTACAGTGCGATGACCGGCTGCCCGGATGCTGCGGCAGCCGACAGGGCCCGGTTGTCTGCAATACGCAGATCCTGCCTGAACCAGACAATGGCGGGGTCGTTGCTCAAAGGAAAACCCAATGCAAAGCCCCGAAATTGGGGCAAATGGTGCGTCAGTTGACGCAAATTCAGTATGGTTTTTCTACGGCTCGAGACCCGATTTGGATCATTTTCAGACGGATGACGGGACTGTTTGCGTCGCTGCTTCAATAAAGCGGGCCACGTGGCTCGTGGCCGGGGCCGACCTGATGGCTGCAGGGGTCCCGATCTGGGCAACGCGCCCGTTCTCAAGAACAGCCATACGGTCCGCCAGACGGGCAGCTTCCGAGAAGTCATGGGTCACAAACACGATGGTGCGGGCCAGTTCCGACTGGAGCTCCAGCAGGAGGTCCTGCAGGTCAACGCGTGTGATGGGGTCCAGTGCAGAAAACGGCTCATCAAGCAGCATGATAGGCGACTCGACACATAGGGCCCGGGCCAGACCGACCCTTTGGCGCATGCCCCCTGACAGCTGGTGCGGGTAGGACCCGGCGTGAGACCCCAGGCCCACACGTTCCAGCCATTTGCTGGCGCGTGCCTCCCGGTCAGCCTTGTTCATGCCAGCCACCGTAAGACCAAACGCCGCGTTCTCTCCAACCGTGCGGTGTGGGAACAGGGCAAAGCTCTGGAAGACCATGGCGATCCGCTCGCGCCGGAAGGCAATCAGGTCCGGCTTGGACAGCGCACTCACAGTCACGCCATCCACAGTCACGGATCCCGCGTGCGGCAACAAAAGGCCATTGATCAGGCGGACCAGTGTGGACTTGCCGGAGCCCGACAGGCCCATGACTACGAACAGTTCACCGTCCTTGATGTCCAGTGACACGTCGTCGAGCGCCAAAGTCACACCCAATTGATCCCGTATGCGGTCGCGGCCGGCACTTTGGCGTGCGGCGACGACCGCCTGACGCACCGCCCCAGGATTGCTGCCAAACAGGAGCGATGCCTGATCGATGGAGATCATGGCGTGTCATCTCCGCGCGACGTCAGGCGACGGGAACCGAAAGCCTGGGTAATGCGATCCAGCACGATGGCCAGCAACACAATGGACAATCCGCCGATCAATCCCTTGCCAACGTCGGCGCGTTGCAGCCCTTCCAGAACCGTCTGACCTAGGCCGGGGGCTCCCACCATGGACGCGATAACGACCATTGCCAGTGCCATCATCGTTGTCTGATTGATGCCCTGCAGAATGTTGGGGGCCGCAAGGGGCAATTCGACAGACACGAGGCGCTGCATCGCGGTGGCGCCGAAGGCATCTGCTGCCTCCAGCAACTCCTGCTCGATCAGGCGAAGGCCCAGATCCGTCAGGCGAATGAGAGGGGGCAGCGCATAGACCACGGTCGCCAGGATCGCCGGGACCTTGCCGAGGCCCAGCAACATGGCGACGGGAATGAGATAGACAAAGCTGGGAATGGTCTGCATCAGGTCCAGCACCGGCGAGAGCATTCGGCGGACCGTCGCGCTTTTGGCCATGGCAATGCCAAGCGGCACGCCAAAGACGGCGCACACGCCAACCGATACCAGCACAATGGCAAGGCTCTGCATGGCCTCATCCCAGACCCCAAGCGCGCCCAGCAGCCACATACCGCCGGTGCATATGAGGGTCAGCAGGATTTTGCGGGACGCCGCAAAGGCCAGAATTGCGACCACCAGCAACACAGCCCAGGGAGGCATGGCGCGGAGCGGCAATTCGACGAACAGAAAGGCTCCCAGCAAGGCATCGGACACAGCGTCAAAGCTGTTGCCATGGGTAATGATCAGCCAGTCAATCGCCGCGTTGGCGGCGTCTCGCAGGGGGCTGCCGAAATCGGGAAACAAGATGTCGC
Source organism: Candidatus Phaeomarinobacter ectocarpi (assembly GCF_000689395.1). Lineage (GTDB taxonomy): Bacteria > Pseudomonadota > Alphaproteobacteria > CGMCC-115125 > CGMCC-115125 > Pyruvatibacter > Pyruvatibacter ectocarpi. The sequence goes on along the minus strand of NZ_HG966617.1, from coordinate 1,510,578 downwards.
CTTACTGTTCGGGCAGAGCCGCAAGAATGCGTGCTCGTGCATCGTCTGACACCCAGTCGGCCCAGTGGTCAGGATGGGTTGAGAGAAACCAATCGGCAGCTTCCTCATCCGACAGGTCGTTTTCCCGCATTTGCGCCAGCACATTGGATACCATTTGCGACGTGGTGTTGTACGCTTTCAGCAGGTCGATGATATCTGGCGCCGCTGCTTCAAACTCGGTGTTCACGCCAATCGCAACCGCCGCAACGGGATATTCCACGCCGGTCAGCAGGGGCAGGTCCGGGTCCCGCAAGGCGCTGAAGGCATCCTGATCGTAGGCGGGTTCTTCCAGCCTTACGAGGTCATGCAGCCCGGCCAGCCATGTTGGCTCCCAGTAGTAGAACAGGATCGGACGTTTGCGCCGGACAGCGCCAGCAACGGCAGCTGACAGCGCTTCGCTCGTACCGGAGCGAAAGTTTGTGTACAGATCATCAAGTCCATACGCCTTGAGCTTGCGCGTATTGACGATCTCGCAGGACCAACCGGTTATGCAATTGTAGAACCGGCCTTTGCCCGGCTCTTCGCGGTCCTTGAACAGGTCCGTGTAGTTGGGCAGGTCGCTGACATGCTTTAGATCCGGGGCAGGGGCGTCAGGCCCTTCCACCACATAGCGAGGCACGTACCAGCCCTGCACGGCGTCGGGGAAGTTGGCGCCGATATCCACAACCTGACCACGATCCACAGCCTTGACCCAGGCGGCAGCCAGATTGTTGCGCCAGACTTCCATCATCACATCAATGTCGCCGCGGGCGAGACCGTTGGTGAGAGGAATGGTGGAACCTGGAATGTTGGCCGTTTCGCATCCATAGCCGGCAGAGAGAAGCCGCTCCGCAACCGCATTGTGAAAACGGGCGGAGTCCCAGTCGAGACCTGCAAAGACCACCGGTCGATCGATGGGACATGTCTGCGCAGATGCAGCAGACGGCAGCCACATAGCCACGAGCACTGCGAGAGGTGAAAGAAATCTGAGAATAAGTGTCATGAGTCACAGCTTATGTGACCTCACACCGGATTCACACCCGCGGTTTTATGCGGGGGGCGCGCTGGTAGAACCGGGCGCGGATGCCCGTCGTGAAGTAACGGCGCGTCGCAGCGCAGCCTTCTTTTTCCGGAACGACGAGGGCGGGCGCCCATAGAGCTTGTTGAATGCCGCATTGAAGCGCCGTGTACTGCCAAAGCCTGCTTCGATGGCGATGTCCGCCATGGACATGTCCGTTTCATCCAGCAGCCGCTTTGCCGTGTGGGTTCGCAGTGTCTGCGCAATCTGCTTTGGCGACGCGCCGATGTGTTCCTGCAGCAGGCGGCTCAAATGCCGTGCACCAATGCCAAGACGCTCAGCCAGATCTTCAACAGATCCCTCGTTGAGCGCGCCTTGCGCAATGAGCCGCATGGCGCGATCCGCCGTTGTGCGTGTGCCGTTCCAGGCCGGGCTGAAGGGCGCAGTTTCAGGCCGACACCTCAGACAGGGTCGAAACCCGGCCTGCTCCGCTGCCGCGGCACTTGGATAAAACGTCACATTCTTTTCCATGGGTGTTTTCACCCGGCAGACCGGCCGACAGTAAATGCCGGTCGTCCGCACACCGATAAAAAACAGCCCGTCAAACGCGGCATCGCGCTGACGCATCGCATTCAGGCATGTGGAGAAATCGAGCATGGATGGACTCTATCACACCAAATGTCCCAAACAGCCCGCCTCAAAATGATGAAGTCTGAAAACGTCCAAAGGCACTCTTGTCCGCTATTTGCAGCACCGGTCGTGGGCTGGCTTGCAAGATTTCTCGCCTGATCAGATAGTTCTGCACCCATGGGAGAGGACCCAAGATGAATTCAATATGGCTGTTTGCGGCTTCTGGTGCGGCGCTGGTTCTATTCCTGGTGCATGTGATTGCCGGTGGGCGGGCTTATGTGCGCCCGTTGATGGGCATGACCGATCTGCCGGAACTGATCCGGTGGATGGGTTACATGGCCTGGCATACGGCCAGCTTTGGCATGATCGCGCTGTCCGCGGCCTTTGCCTACCTGGCCGTGTATGGCGGGCCAATAGAACTGGCGGTGGCCGCCACGCTTTACAGCGTGGGATGCGCGCTCGTGCCGCTTTACATCGCCATCTTCGCCAATCGCATCTTCTTCCGGCTCCCTGCGATCTACGGGTTTGGACTAATTGCAGGCTTTGGAGCTCTGGGCATGGGTCTGTAATCGCCTGGCGGCCCACCCCGAACGGGTGTGCAAGCGTGGTCTGTTTTCGGCGACGAAAGAGGGGTGTTGGTGGCCCCTGAAAGAAAATGGCTCCCCGGGCCGGACTCGAACCAGCGACAAAGCGGTTAACAGCCGCTTGCTCTACCAACTGAGCTACCGGGGAACACTCACAAAGCAACCATTGGTCAGCCGCTTCGTGCGAGATGCAGGGCTATAGCAAAGCCCTTAACGCCTTGCAAAGCCCCATTTCGCCAGAATGCAACAAATCTCGTCATGTTCGGGTTAACACCAGCCACATTCCCGCCTACGTGTGGGGTTATCCGCACTGCATTGTCAGGACTTGGGCCGTACAGGGCTCACTGGCCGGCGCAAACAGCAATTTGACTGCACAGAGGCCCATGGCACGAATCAAACTTGGCAGACGCTCCTATGCCGTTCCGGGTTCAAAACCGGTGCGCATCGCGCTGGGCGTCGTATTGGTGCTCCTGGGCATGCTCGGCTTCCTGCCGATTGTCGGGTTCTGGATGATCCCGCTGGGCCTGCTGGTCCTGTCGGTGGATTCGTGGCGTGTGAGGCGAATGCGGCGGCGGCTGGAGGTCTGGTATGGCCGCCGCAAGGAAGCCAAGGCCGCCCAGAAAGCCAAAGCGGCGTCTGAAACGGAAACAGCCTAGGACGCCAGAGCCCTAGTCAGGCACTGGGACCGGCACTGAGGCCGATATTGCTTCTGATGTGGGAAAGTTGGAGGCCACGCCCGGAATCGAACCGGGGTAAACGGATTTGCAGTCCGGCACGTAACCACTCCGCCACGTGGCCTCATCCTGAATGGGGCGTCCATAAGGACAGCAGCCATCCAAGGCAGGGGGCTATAGCAGATGGTGCGCTGCCAAACAATCGCGGAAAACACCGCATGTCCCTTCTCAGCGCACCTGGACGCATTGTCAGCCACCGAGCCGCTGACTATAAGGCGCGATAACGCTATTATTGGTGCAACCATCGACATTTTGCCGATTGTTGCCACTTTCAGGTCAGGCCGAACCCATGCTCGATTTTGCTTCTGCTCGCTACAACATGATCGAAAGCCAGATCCGTCCCAATGACGTGACGGATAAATCGGTTCTTCAGGCCATGCTGGACACGCCACGCGAGCTTTTCGTGCCTGCTGCCAAGCGATCTGTGGCTTATCAGGACGAAGACTTCGTCATTCACACATCTGATGACGGCGTTCAGCGCTTCATCATGGAGCCTCGTGTGCTTGCTCGGCTTCTGCAGTTCGCAGACATCAAGCCGGGTGCTCTGGTGCTCTATGTGGGCGCAGGACTGGGGTATGGCCCTGCGGTGGTGTCAAAACTGGCTGAAACCGTGGTTGCTCTCGAGAGCGATGCCACACTGGCCGGTCATGCGAGCCAAAACCTCACCGAAGCCGGCGCAGACAATGTGGCAGTCATTGAAGGTGCCTTGCAGCAAGGCTGTCCGGATCAGGCACCCTTTGACGCGATTGTTGTGGATGGTGCGCTGCCGGAAGCCCCGGCGGACCTATGCAGCCAGCTCAAGGATGGCGGGAAGCTCGTGTGTGTGATTGGCCGGGGACTGGCCGGCAAGGCGCACGTATTTGAGGCAACCGGCGGGGAAGCAAGCGCGCGGGTGGAGTTCAGCGCCGCTGTGGCACCGGCGCCGGGCTTTGAGAAACCTGACGCCTTTGTCTTTTAGGCAACAATTCCGGCCACAACCGGCCTAACCCGCACAACCGGTTGGGCTTTTTACGCGTAAAACATGTGTTTAGGGGCGTGAGACAGCCGATTCACGGCTGATATGCAGACGATTTGTCCACTTTTTGGCGCGACTGTGTTGAACCGGCTTCCACCGGCACCCTATATAGGACTGACATAAGCAGCTGAGGTGCGCATTGCACCGACAGGGCACAAGCGGGGCATGTTTTGAGCAATTTTTCAGCGGACTTCCTGGTCAAGAAGCTGCGCAATAGCGCTTCTCTTGCAGCACTCTCGCTCTCACTCGTATTTGCCGGCGGCATGTCCGTCGCATCTGCAGAATCTCTGCAGGACGCCCTTGTGGCGACATACGGGTCGAACCCGACGCTTCAGGCTGCCCGCGCGGAGCTGCGCGCGACCGATGAAAACGTCAACCAGGCACTGGCCAATTGGCGTCCGTCAATTTCCGCGACCGGAACCAGCCAGTTCTCCCAGTCGGACAATGATCTGCGCGCCGGAGCGGGGTTTGCCGCCCTTAGCAGCTCAAAGGATGACCGGACGACGAACACCGGCACCGTCACCGTGCAGCAAAACATCTTCCGTGGGGGACGCACAGTCTCCCAGACACGCCAGGCCAAGGCACAGGTTGCCGCTGGGCGCGCGCAACTGACCAGCACAGAGCAGGACGTGCTGCTAAGTGCTGTGACGGCCTATATGGACGTGCTGCGCGATACGGCCACGGTCGAACTCAATCAGAACAATGTCAGCGTGTTGCAGCGCCAGCTTGAAGCCTCACAGGACCGTTTCGACGTCGGCGAAATCACCCGGACAGACGTGGCACAGTCAGAAGCCCGCCTCAGCCGCTCTGAATCATCGCTCATTCAGGCGCAGGCCAATCTGATCAACTCACGTGCCACCTATGAACGGGTGGTGGGATCAGCACCCGGCACGCTTCAGGCCGCACCTGATCTGCCGCCACTACCTGAAAGCGAAGACGCAGCGCTCGCGACAGCCACTGTCAACAATCCGACACTGGCGGCGGCACGCTTTGCCGAAGAAGCCTCGCGTCACGCCATTCGGACGGCGCAGGGCAGTCTGCTGCCGACATTGACCGTGCAGGGTGACTACAGCCAGTCAGACAATCCCAGTACGACTGTGAAGAGTTCTGAAAGCGCGTCCGTTACCGGTCGGCTGACCATCCCGCTGTATCAGTCGGGTGCTGAGTACAGCCAGATCCGTCAGGCGAAACAGCTGAACAGCCAATCGCGCCTGCAGATCCGCGAAGCGACTCGCTCGGTTGAAGAAGGCGTTGCAAGTGCCTGGGAAAACTACCGGGCCGCCAATGCGCGTATCGTGTCCGATCGCGAACAGGTACGCGCCAACGAGATCGCCCTCGACGGTGTTCAGCAGGAAGCTCAGGTCGGCTCGCGTACAACTCTGGACGTTCTGGATGCCGAGCAGGAGTTGCTGGACTCACGCGTCGCCCTGGTGACATCCGAGCGCAATGCCTATGTGGCTGCATATCAATTGCTGTCTGCCATCGGTCGCCTGAATGCCAACTATCTGGCTCTTCCCGTTGACCAGTATGATCCCAGCGAAAACTACGACGATGTGAGCGGACAGTGGATCGGCTGGGGCATTGATGACGAGCCGGATGATGTGGCTCCCGAATCAGGCACCGACGCAGCGTCTCAGCTCTAATCACGCAGTCCGCGAATGCTCCATTGCGGGTGTTCAAAGCCAGAAGTGCTGTTTTCTTCGCCACAATAGGCTGGAGTTAACTGTTTCTGGCTGAAACTGCTTTGATAACTATCTCCCTTTAGGGTTTGCCTGCCTTTAATTGGCCTTGCGGCTGGGCTAGGCTTAACTCAGTTGGTTGCAGAGGTTTTTCCTCGAGTCGGTTCCTTGTCCGGAGCAGGCCAAAACAGATTTAGCGCGCAGAACCGATTTAGCGCGCAGCATGCGGTGAGTGATACGATGAGCGAACAAGGCACCCAGGCCGAACCTTCCATGGAAGAAATTCTCGCCTCGATCCGTCGGATTATTTCCGAAGACGGCGAGGAAGAAGGTGCTGAAGGCGCGGCAGCGTCCGAGGCGGAAGCATCTGAAGCTGTCGACGCAGCAGGCGACGCTGACCCGGCTGAGGAAGAAGCAACGCCCATTGAAGACCTGATGGTCGCCGATGATGGCGCGGATGACGAAGATGATGTTCTCGAACTGACGGACATCGCCGAAGCTGACCCGGAACCTGAGCCAGAGCCAGAACCTGAGCCGGAAATGGCTGCAGCGCCTGACCCCGAGCCAGAGCCCGAACCCGCACCCGCACCCGCACCCGAACCGGTTGTGGATGACCCGTTTGACACGGGCGAAGACAGCGATCTCATGGCGATTGATCGCACGCCGGAACCAGAGCCCGAGCCGGAACCGGCCCCGGTACCGCTGGCCGCGCCGATACCGGTTGCCAATACAGCGCCGACACCGGAACCCACATCCTTGATGTCTGAAGAGGCAACTGCTGCCGCGACAGCCGCGTTTGACCGCCTGTCTGATGACATGCGCATCTCAGGCGAAGGTGAATCCGGCACACTGGAAGGCCTCGTTCAGGACCTTCTGCGGCCAATGATGAAGGCCTGGCTGGATGACAATCTGCCCGCCATCGTCGAAGCAGCTGTAGCTGAAGAAGTGGAGCGCGTGGGCCGCCGTCGCCGGCGGTAATCACGTAGATTTCGAGCCTCTTTTTGTCCCCTTGTTGTCATTGAGGCTCTTTGCGTTAAAACCAGCCGGTTCCCTTGTGATGCCAAATCAGGCATTCGCAGCGGAACCGGCTTTTTTGTTTATTAGCCCCCCTGATTGCAGGCCTCCTGCGGCAGGCATGGGCAAGGTCCAGACACACAATGCTTGAGAAGTCCTTCCAGCCTCAGACGGCTGAGCCACGTATCTATGCCGAGTGGGAAGAAACCGGTGCCTTCAAGGGCGGTGATCCCGAGCGCGTCGCAGCGGGTGCCACGCCATATTCAATCGTCATTCCCCCTCCCAATGTGACGGGCTCCCTGCATATGGGACACGCCCTCAACAATACGTTGCAGGACATTCTGATCCGGTTTGAACGCATGCGGGGCAAGGACGTGTTGTGGCAGCCAGGGACGGATCATGCGGGCATCGCGACTCAGGCAGTCGTCGAACGTCAGCTTGCTGAGCAGGGCAACAATTCGTCGCGTCGTGAAATGGGCCGGGATGCCTTTATCGAGCGCGTCTGGGAATGGAAGGCTGAGAGCGGCAGCACGATTACCAATCAGCTGCGCCGCCTTGGTGCTTCGTGTGACTGGTCGCGCGAGCGCTTCACTATGGATGACGGCATGTCCAAAGCCGTCCTCAAGGTGTTTGTCCAGCTCTACAAGGAAGGCCTGATCTACAAGGACAAGCGCCTTGTGAACTGGGACCCCACGCTTGAGACCGCGATCTCAGACCTCGAAGTCGTGCCCACGGACGTCAACGGACATCTATGGCATTTCCGCTATCCGCTTGCCGATGGAAAAACCTATGAGTTTCCAACGGAGCATGACGACGACGGCAACCCGATCGCCCATGAAACACGCGATTACATTGTTGTCGCCACAACGCGTCCGGAAACCATGCTGGGTGACACCGGCGTCGCTGTTAATGCAGAAGACGAGCGCTACAAGCATCTGATCGGCTCGCATGTGGTGCTGCCAATCACCGGTCGCCGCATTCCCATTGTTGCGGACGAGCACGCCGACCCGACACAGGGCTCAGGTGCTGTGAAGATCACGCCCGCGCATGACTTCAATGACTTTGAAGTTGGCCGCCGGAACGATCTGCGCATGATCAACATTCTGGATACACGTGGGAAGCTCCTGCTCGACAGCAACGAGGCCTTCCTTGAAGGCGCACCGCAGGCTCATGAGGCCGTTACCGCCTATCATGGCAAGGACCGTTTTGATGTCCGCAAGGAGATCGTCTCAGCACTTGATGAGCTGGGAATGCTCGACAAGATTGATGATCATCGCCACGCCATTCCCTATGGTGACCGGTCCAATGATGTCATCGAACCGTTTCTGACAGACCAGTGGTATGTGGACGCCGCAACACTCGCCAAGCCCGCCATTGAAGCGGTGGAGAAAGGCGAAACGACCTTCGTTCCAAAGAACTGGGAAAAGACCTATTTCGAATGGATGCGGAACATCCAGCCCTGGTGCATCTCACGGCAACTGTGGTGGGGGCATCGGATTCCGGCCTGGTATGGCCCGGACAAGGAAGTGTTCGTCGCCCAGACAGAAGAAGATGCTTACGAGCAGGCTGAAATTCACTATGGCAAGCGTGTTGATCTGGAGCGGGACGAAGACGTTCTGGATACCTGGTTCAGCTCCGGCCTGTGGCCGTTCTCAACCCAGGGCTGGCCCGAAGAAACGCCAGAGCTTGGTCGTTATTACGGCACAGATGTTCTGGTAACAGCCTTTGACATCATCTTCTTCTGGGTTGCCCGGATGATGATGTTTGGTCTTCACTTCATGAAGGAAGTTCCGTTCAAGGACGTTTACATCCATGCCCTGGTTCGTGATGACAAGGGCGCCAAGATGTCCAAGTCCAAGGGCAATGTCATTGACCCTCTGGAATTGATCGATACCTATGGCGCCGATGCGTTGCGTTTTACGCTGACCGCGATGGCGGCGCAGGGGCGTGACATCAAACTTTCCACGTCCCGTGTAGAGGGCTACCGAAACTTCGGTACCAAGTTGTGGAACGCCGCACGCTTCTGCCAGATGAACGAGTGCTCGCGCGTTAAAGGCTTTGACGTCTCCACCGTGACCAGCACACCGAACAAGTGGATCGCCGGTGAAACACGCCGGACGGCTGCCAAAGTCACCGAGGCGCTAGAAGGCTACCGCTTCAATGAAGCGGCGGGCGCGCTTTATCACTTCGTCTGGGATGTCTATTGCGACTGGTATGTGGAGCTCATCAAGCCCGTGCTTTACGGCACGGACGAAGCCACCAAGGCTGAAACCCGCGCCACTGCGGCATGGGCGCTGGATCAGATCTTGCTGATGCTCCACCCCATGATGCCGTTCCTGACAGAGGAACTATGGAAGGATGGTGTTGAAGGGCCCGCACGGACCAGCATGCTGGTATCAGCTGAGTGGCCGACCTACAGCGCCGAACTCGGTGACGCTGCAGCGGATGCTGAGATCGACTGGATCATCCGGCTGGTGTCTGAAGTGCGGTCCGTCCGTGCGCAGATGAATGTTCCCGCGGGGGCCAAAATCCCGCTCGTCCTGCGGGGGGCCTCTGCTGAAACCATTGACCGCATCGCGCGCAACAAGGACATGATCGAGCGACTTGCCCGGCTCGACAGCATCAAGGCCAGTGATGAAACGCCCGCAGGCGCCATTCAGTCCGTTGTGGATGAAGCGACGCTCTTCCTGCCGCTTGCTGACGTCATTGATATCGACGCAGAGCGCGCGCGCCTTGCGAAGGAAATCGGCAAGATCGATGGCGAGATCAAGAAGATCGACGGCAAACTTGGCAATGAAAAATTCCTGTCCAAGGCACCGGAAGCTGTCATCGAAGAACAGCGCGAACGGCGCACTGATGCTGAACAAACCCGCGCCAAACTGGCGGATGCTCTTGGTCGCCTGGAAGGGGCTGCGTAAAGATGATGACCCGACTTAGTGCCGTTGCATTGGCGTTCTTGCTTTTTGTTCTGCCGGCCCATGCCGCAGAAGAAGAAGTCCTCGAGACCATATTCGTGCGTGACACAATCGAGCGCACGCTGTTTTCGCCTGAGCTCCTGAACCGCGCCAATGTGGAAGAGGTCGTGGCCATCGTCCGTGGGCTCAAAGGCACGCTGGGCGGATTCCGCGGTGTCCAGAAAGACGGTCAGAACACCTACACGGTGTTTCTGGAGCGCGGCCGTGTGCCTGCTGAAATCCAGCTTGATGATCAGGGGCTGGTCACATTCCTGTTCTTCCGGCAACCAACCGCGTCCGGCCTTACGCCGCAGGAAGCGTTGGGTGGCTTTGTCCGGCTTGAGCGGTCTGGCGGCGGGCAGATTTCATTGCTGGTCACCCGCGATGGTGTGGACCAGGTGGCATTGGCACCGGACACAGCACTGGATGCCGGCTCGACCTTCAAGATGGCTGTTCTCAAGGCACTGATGGAAGCGGTTGAGAGCGGCACGCTGACCATGGCTGACGTGGTGACGGTTGATCCCGCCTGGCGCTCTCTGCCCAGCGGCATCCTCCAGGACTGGCCTGAGGACACGCCGGTGACGCTGGCCACACTGGCCACCTTGATGATTTCCATCTCGGACAACACCGCGACGGATGCGCTGATTTCAATCCTTGGGCGCGACGCGGTCGAAGCGCACCTGCCGCAAAAGCCGCTGATCACGACCGCAGAGTTCTTCAAACTCAAGGCCGATGTGAACAACACCCGGGCCCGCTTCCGGGCGGCTGAGAACGAAAGTCGGGCTGACGTGCTGGTTGATCTGGCCGATGCGCCACTGCCTGAGGTGACCGAACTCGATGACAGCCCGTCGCCTGAAATCGGCTGGCCGATCTCCGCGCGCGAACTTTGCAGTCTCATTGAGGACGTCGCCGATCAGCCTGCCATGCAGGTTAATCCCGGTGTGGCAAACCCTGAAATGTGGGAAAAAGTGGCCTATAAGGGCGGCTCGAATTTCGGGGCCTTCAACATGACCACACGGCTTGTGGATGAAACCGGCACAAGCTGGTGCATCACGGCAACCTGGAACACGGAACACAGTGCTTTGGACCAGGCGGCCTTCACAACCGCATATCTCGCCATGATCGGAAGCCTGACCCAGGCAGAAACCCCCTGATGCCTGGGGTTAACCACTGCAAGGCTGATGCCCGGTCTTACTGTGGAACCTCAAAGACCGAACGCCTAAACTTTCGCCACTATTGCGACACCCCCAACGGAGATCCGGCCCCATGAGTGCCAACACATTTGATAAATCGAAGCTGCCGAGCCGCCACGTTACGGTCGGCCCGCAGCGCGCTCCGCATCGCTCGTACTACTATGCGATGGGCCTTACGCAGGAAGAGATTGATCAACCATTTGTGGGTGTGGCCACCTGCTGGAACGAGGCTGCGCCATGCAACATCGCGTTGCAGCGTCAGGCCCAGTCTGTGAAGCAGGGTGTCAAGGAAGCGTCGGGCACACCGCGTGAATTCTGCACCATCACCGTGACGGACGGCATTGCCATGGGTCATCAGGGCATGAAGTCATCCCTGGTCAGCCGTGATGTCATTGCGGACTCCGTTGAGCTCACCATGCGCGGCCATTGCTATGACGCGCTTGTTGGCCTCGCAGGCTGTGACAAAAGCCTTCCGGGCATGATGATGTCCATGCTGCGTCTCAACGTGCCAAGCGTTTTCATGTATGGCGGCTCCATTTTGCCGGGCCAATTCAAGGGCAAGGACGTAACCGTTCTTGATGTCTTTGAAGGCGTCGGCCAGCACTCTGCCGGCAACATGTCTGACGAAGACCTGCATGAGCTTGAATGCATTGCATGCCCGAGCGCAGGCGCCTGCGGTGGTCAATTCACAGCCAACACCATGGCCTGCGTGTCGGAAGCCATCGGTCTCGCACTGCCAAATTCGGCTGGTGCTCCTGCACCCTATGAAAGCCGTGACGAGTACGCAGCCGCCTCTGGTCGCGCCGTCATGGAACTGGTCAAGACGGGTTTGCGCCCACGCGACATCTGCACGCGCAAGGCATTTGAAAACGCGGCCACGGTCGTGGCGGCCTCCGGCGGCTCGACCAATGCCGGTCTGCATCTTCCTGCCATGGCGGCAGAAGCAGGCATTGATTTCGACCTGATGGAAGTCTGCGAGATTTTCAAGAAGACGCCCTATGTGGCTGACCTCAAGCCAGGCGGCAATTACGTTGCCAAGGACATGTACGAAGCCGGTGGCGTTCCAATGCTGCTCAAGACACTCCACGAGGGTGGGTTCCTGCATGGTGACTGCGTTACGGTCACCGGCAAAACACTGGAGGAAAACCTCTCCGAGATCGAGTGGAACCCGGACCAGAAAGTCATCTATCCGGTGTCCAACCCAATCACTCCAACCGGCGGCGTTGTCGGTCTTCAGGGATCACTGGCACCGGAAGGCGCCATCGTGAAAGTGGCCGGTCTTGAGAAGCAGCAGTTCTCAGGCCCCGCGCGCTGCTTTGATTGCGAAGAGGAAGCCTTCGAGGCGGTTGAAAACCGTCAGTACAAGGAAGGCGAGGTCCTGATCATTCGCTATGAAGGGCCCAAGGGTGGTCCGGGCATGCGCGAAATGCTGTCCACCACGTCTGCGCTCTATGGCCAGGGCATGGGCGACAAGGTTGCGCTCATCACCGATGGTCGCTTCTCAGGCGCGACACGCGGGTTCTGCATCGGCCATGTGGGTCCAGAAGCTGCCGAAGGAGGTCCCATCGGCCTCATCGAGGATGGCGACATCATCACCATTGATGCGGAAGCCGGGACACTTGATCTCGACGTTGCCGAAGATGTGATGGCTGAGCGGAAGAAAAACTGGAAACCGCGCAAGACCGACTATAATTCCGGCACATTGTGGAAATATGTTCAGCTTGTCGGCCCGGCCCGGGGCGGCGCATTGACCCATCCGGGCGCAAAGGAAGAAACGCATGTTTATGCGGATATCTAAAACTGCTTTCGTTTTGCTGGCAGCCATTAGCTGGGGCATCGCCCCGGCTGCAGCTGACCTGCAAAGCGGCATTGAAGCCTATTCTGCGGGCGACGTGACCGCCGCCACACAGGCATGGGCTGAGGGCGGCGACGCGGGCGATGCAACCTCCGCCTTTCTGGCGGCCAAGATGTATGAGGGCAACAATGGTGCCCCGGCTAATCCTTACAAGGCCGTGAAGTACATGACGCTGGCCGCTGAAGGGAACCATGTGCAGGCGCAGGTGGAGCTGGGTGACTATTATCGCACCGGCAAGCCTGACGCGGACATCAAATCCAATGTGGACGAAGCGTTGCGCTGGTATGAGAAGGCAGCGCTCAACCAGCACGCTGAAGCCCAGATGAAGATCGGCGAAATGCACTACAACGGCGAGGGCGCCGAACGAAACCGCTTTGAAGGCATTCGCTGGTACGAGCTGGCCGCTGAAAAGTACTACACGCCAGCCCTCATTTTTCTGTCCGGGATTTACTGGGACGGTGATCCGCTTCCCCAGGACAAGGCCAAGGCCTACAGCTTTCTGCTTCTCGCGCGCCAAGGCGCAACGGACGACACCCGCGCAGGTGTTGATGCCCTGATGGGCCAGCGGGAAAAACAGATGTCGCGCGCCCAGATGGACGCAGGCATCCGGCTGGCGGAAGCATTTCGCCTCGAACACACCAAGAGATAGCGCCAAAAGACCAAGCCGATTTGCTGAAGTATTTTCAGGCATTGGGGGCGCATCGTGATAAGCATACACTCCTTATTGTGATTTCCGGCCCTTCATGTCTGCGAAAAACACGGCTCTTAAGCCTCCTCGCCCACGGGTAAAACCCGCCCGTCCGATTATCGGCTGGCGGGAATGGGTCGGTCTTGGGGATTTGGGGGTCACACAGGTCAAAGCAAAAATTGACACCGGCGCCCGGACGTCGGCCATCCATGCCTTCAAAATCCGTCCGTTTACTGATGGCGGATCACCACATGTATCGTTCTTGCTACATCCCGCGCAACGACGACGGCTGCCTGAGATCGAATGCGTGGCTGCTGTACACGACCAGCGCCACATACGTAGTTCAAACGGGCACCAGGAAGAGCGTTATGTCATCAAGACCACTGCCCAGGTCGGCGACCATTTCTGGCCCATAGAACTGACACTTACTGACCGCGACCAGCTAGGCTTTCGCATGCTGCTGGGCCGCGAAGCCGTTCGAAAGAACTTCGTTATTGATCCAGGCCGCTCATTCGTCGGCGGCTCGCTTACTGCGGCAATCAGGCTGCCTGCAAACCCGAAGGAACCAAAAAAGTGAAAATCGCCCTTTTGTGTCGCAATGCATCCCTGTACTCGCACAAACGCCTCGTCGAGGCCGCGAAGGAGCGCGGACATCAGATTGATGTGATTGACCATTTGCGCTGCTACATCGACATCGCGTCGAGTGACCCTGAAGTCCATTACAACGGCGAGTCCCTGAAGGGATATGATGCGGTCATTCCCCGTATTGGCGCCTCGGTGACCTTCTTTGGCAGTGCTGTTCTGAGGCAATTCGAGATGATGGGCGTTTATCCACTCAATGAGTCGGTTGCCATCTCCCGGTCACGCGACAAGCTGCGCAGCCTGCAGCTTTTATCCCGTGACGGTGTCGGTCTACCCACGACTGTGTTCGCCCACCGGACCTCTGATGCTAACGAGCTCCTTAAGATTGCTGGCGGCGCGCCGGTCATCATCAAACTGCTGGAGGGCACGCAGGGCATTGGCGTGGTCCTGGGCGAGACGCCACGGGCAGCTGAAAGCATCATTCAGGCTTTTGGTGGTGTGCAGACCAATATCCTGGTGCAGCAATTCGTGAAAGAAGCCAATGGCGAGGACATTCGCTGCCTGGTCATCGGTGACAAGGTCATTGCCGCCATGATGCGCAAGGGCAAGGACGGTGATTTCCGCTCCAACCTGCATCGCGGCGGGAGTGCCAAACTTATAAAGATCACGCCCACTGAGCGTGCAACTGCGGTCAAGGCTGCAAAGGCCATGGGCCTCAATGTCTGCGGCGTGGACATGCTGCGCTCGAATGATGGCCCGGTAGTAATGGAGGTCAATTCATCGCCCGGTCTCGAAGGTCTTGAAAACGCGACAAAAGTGGACGTAGCCGGACAGATCATCGAATTCCTCGAGAAGAATGCCAAACCCGGCAAGACCCATACCCGTACCCGTAAGAAACGGAGCGTTCCGAAAAGTGCCTGACAAAAAAAAGACCTCTCGCGCACCATTGGTGATCGCAGGAACCACAATAAAGGCAGGCACGCGCGAGGTTGTTGATCTGCCACTGAGCATGATGTCGGACCACACGCCTGCAACGCTCTCCATTCAGGCAATCCACGGTAAGCAGGACGGCCCGACTGTTTTTGTAAGCGCCGCGATCCATGGGGACGAAATTCTTGGGGTGGAGATTGTGCGGCGGCTCATCCGTGCGCCCGCGCTGCGTCGAATATCGGGCACTGTACTGTTGGTTCCGATAGTCAACATGTTCGGCTTCATCAGTCACAGTCGCTATCTGCCGGACAGGCGCGATCTGAACAGATCATTTCCAGGCAGTCCGACGGGATCACTTGCCGCGCGGCTGGCGCATCTGTTCATGGAAGAAGTCGTGGAGCGCTCCGAATACGGAATTGATCTACATACAGCCGCGATCAATCGGGTGAATCTGCCGCAAATCCGTATCGATATGAGAGACAAGCGGGCCCACAAACTGGCGGATGCCTTTTCTCCACCAGTGATCGTCGACTCAGCCTTGCGTGAAGGCTCACTGCGCCATGCCGCGGGCGACAAAGGTGTTCCCGTCATGGTTTTCGAGGCCGGAGAGGGGTTGAGGTTTGATGAGACGGCGATCCGAGTTGGTGTCAAAGGTGTGTTGAACGTGCTTCGGCATCTGGGCATGACCGGAAGGCATCATTCCGTTCCGCCCTTGGAGAAGCCTCTGCCTCCCTCATCCATCGCCACCAAAAGTGCCTGGATACGTGCAACGGAGGGAGGCATCGCTCGTATTCATTGCAAGGTTGGACAGTTCGTTAAATCGGGAAGCCTGATTGGGGTGATTTCTGACCCGTTCGGCATTCGAGACACAGAAATGTTTGCTCAGCGCGACGGGCTTGTAATCGGACGCAGCAACCTGCCTATCGTCAACCAAGGCGATGCGCTTGTGCATATCGCCGCCATCCCCAAAGCGGCAGCTGAGGGGGCCGATCTCGATACAATTGAAGAAGCCTTTGATGGCGACCCATTGTTTGACGAGGATGAAATCCTCTAGCCGACGACGGACCGTTCGCGCACGAAGGTGAGGGAGGAGCGCTTCAGGTCGATGAATTTTCTTTCATCTGCGAGAAGTTCCGCTCCTGCTTTCAGGGCTGCTTCATCGGACATGGCGAAGTTGAGATCGTCTTCGCTCTCCCAGCACAGTTCCGCGAAACCATCGTATTTCGGCTGGGCGTCGCGAGAGGCCTGCATGGCACCGTCCAAAGGTGTCTCCATGCCGTGGGATTGCACATAGCGCGCAATTTTGAGCGCCGGAGCGCGTTCTTTCACGAGGGGCGCGTGTTTTGTCCACCAGTATTCCCGAAAGGCCTCCGCTGAGAGACCCGGGAGCCGGTGGAGGCAGAATATCAATTTGATCATGGTGTTAGCTTCCTTTGCCGGTCGACCCCGGCGGCTATCTAGCGCGCCCAAAACCCCCGGTCACATTTTCCGCGTTTTTTTGATGTCTTTGATTGTAGCCATGGGCTGCCGGCGAGTCCTAAGCTAGTTGGCGTGTGGCCGTATGTCAGGCATGTGCGGGTCTCCACACAGACACAGAAGAGGCGTCCGTCATGCGTGTCGCAGTGGGTGGTTTTCAGCACGAGACCAACACATTTGCCTCCCAAAAGGCAGATTTGGATGCGTTCCTGCAGCCTGACGCCTGGCCGGCCCTCCAAGGTGGACCTGGCCTGTTGACCACATTCGCGCCCGGCGCGGATGGCGCCAGCGACATGAACATCCCGATTGCGGGCTTTCTCGCCGAAGCAGTGGCCCAGGCGCTGACACCGGTTCCCATGGTGTGGGCGGCCGCCACGCCGTCTGCGCATGTCACGTCCGACGCCTTTGCACATATTGCCGGCATGATGGTCGAGGAACTCGAGCGTGCCCTGCGCGATGGGCCCCTCGACGCCATCTACCTTGATCTTCACGGCGCAATGGTCACCGAAGAAATGGAAGACGGCGAGGGGGATCTGCTGGAGTGGATCCGCGACATCACCAATGGCCAGGTTCCGATCGTCGCATCGCTTGATCTCCATGCCAACGTAACCGCCAAGATGATGCGCAACTCAGATGCGCTGGTGGCGTACCGCACCTATCCACACGTGGACATGGCGGAGACGGGCGCCCGCGCGGCGAAGCTGGTTGCCAATCTGGCGCGTCGGGCAGGGCGCCCGGCAAAGGCATTCCGCAAACTCAACTATCTCATTCCACTCACGGCGCAATCGACCATGAGTGACCCGGCTGCATTGATCTACGCGGATGTGACGGCCCTTGAGCATCTCAAGCTAGATACCAATGGCAATGAGGAAACCGAAATCCTGACAGCCTCCGCCACCATGGGATTTCCACCGGCGGACATTGCTGAATGCGGCCCTGCCGTCATGGCCTATGCGGATACGCAGGAGGCGGCAGACGAAGCTGTTGATCGTCTGGCTGAAACGTTCATGGAGTTTGAACGCGGGTTTCGTCAGAAGATATGGACCGCTGAAGAAGCCGTGGCCTATGGCGAAGCGGCAAGCGACCTTGACCGCCGGGACGGGCCATTGATCCTGGCGGATACGCAGGACAATCCCGGTGCCGGTGGCAATGGCGATACGGTCGGCATTCTGCGCTCACTGATTTCCGGCGCTGAAACGGCGCTGTGCGGCGTGCTGTTTGATCCATCGGCCGCAAGTGCCGCATGGGCGGCCGGCGAGGGCGCGGAGGTCCAGATGTCGCTCGGCGCATGGACGGGCGGTGCCAAGGAAAAACCTATTGAAGGCACCTTCAAGGTCCTCAAGCTGCATGACGGCGAAATAGAAGCACACGGACCATTTTATCGCGGCGCGCATCTGTCGCTGGGCAAGTCAGCCTTGCTGATGATTGAAGACGTCCGGGTCGTGGTTGCCAGCCACAAGGTTCAAACAGCGGACCGGGTCATGTTCACTGCATTTGGTGTCGAGCCTGCGGCCGAGAATATTGTTGCTGTCAAAAGCTCGGTTCACTTCAGGGCGGACTTTCAAAAGATCGCCCGTGACATTGTGGTGGTGGGCAGCCCTGGTCCCAACCCGGCGGATCATGTGGACCTGGCCTACAGGCGGCTGCGTAGCGGTGTGCGGCTCATGCCCATGGGCCCGGCGTTTCAGCGCTCACGCAAACCGTTGAAATAGGCTTCCACGTCTTTTTCCGGCAGCGTTTCATCGAAGCCCTGCATGAAGCGGGGACTGTCTTTCTTGAAAATCTGAAACTTGGGTGCCGCTGCACCGGGGTCATCCAGCGTGCCACCGGCGACATCAATCTCGTCAGTGTTGTCGTTGACCCGATAGGTCAGGGTAGACCCGCACGTAGCGCAAAACCCGCGCGTCGCCCATTTGGATGAGCTGAATTCTTTCACATCACCCTGGGTCAGTTTGAAAGCCTCTGGCTCGATACCAAGCCACACGACAAAGGGCGCACCAGAATGACGCTGGCAGTCTGCGCAATGGCAAATCCCGGCATTGATCTCAGGCGTCGAGATCTCATATCGGACCGCTCCACATGAGCAGCCGCCGGCCAGCAGCGGGGTGGGTCCGCTAGTCAAAATCCAGCTCCGCCCAGACCGGCACATGGTCTGACGGCTTTTCCCAGTCGCGCACATATTTGTCTATGTCGCAGGACACCAGCCGGTCAGCGGCGTGGGCGCTGAGCATCAGGTGGTCAATGCGAATGCCGTTGTCCTTCTGCCATGCACCGGCCTGGTAGTCCCAGAAGGAGTAGCGGTGGGGCGTTGTGTGACACGCCCGGAAGGCGTCCGTCAGGCCGAGATTGGCAATGGTGCGAAATGCCTTGAGCGTGTCCGGCCGGAACAGGGCATCATCTGCCCATGCTGCTGCATCATGCACATCGTCCGGCGTCGGAATAACGTTGTAGTCACCGGTCAGGGCCAGCGGCTCTTCATAGGCCAGAAGGGCTTCTGCGTGGGCAGCGAGCTTCTCCATCCAGTCCAGCTTGTAGTCATATTTGGGGCCGGGTGCCGGGTTGCCATTTGGCAGATAGATCGAGGCAATGCGCAGCATCTGATCGCCGGCGGGCACGAGCCCTTCGAGATATCGTGCCTGTTCATCGTCTTCCATGCCGGGCAGGCCACGGGTCACATCTTCAAGGGGAGACTTCGAGAGGATTGCCACGCCGTTATATGTTTTCTGCCCATGGGTCTCGACGTTGTAGCCAGCGTCTTCCACCTGCGACCGGGGGAAAGCCTCATCCACGCATTTGAGTTCCTGCAGACACACGACGTCGGGCTCAGCGTCCTTCAGCCAGGCAAGCAGGTTGGGCAGGCGTACTTTGATGGAATTGACGTTCCAGGTCGCGATCTTCATGAGGCACTCCGCAAATCAAGGTTGCGGAGGTTAGGCGAGGGCACGCCTGAAGACCAGAAGGCTAGACGGAGAATGATGTCCCGCAGCCACACGAAGCCGTCGCATTGGGGTTTTTGACCTGAAATGACTGACCGATGAGGTCGTCCACATAGTCCAGCTCGGAGCCGCCAACATACATCAGCGAGACCGAATCCACGAGAACCGTGGCCCCGTCACGCTCAATCACCAGATCGTCGTCGGTTTTGGTATCATCGAGGGTGAAATTGTACTGAAAACCCGAGCAGCCGCCGCCTTCGACGCTGACGCGCAGCATCGTGCCATCCGCCTCGCCAGAGAGGATTTTGCCGATCTGCTTGGCTGCGCTGGCAGAAACGGTGAAATCACCGCCAGCGGCCGCAATTGCGTCTGCAGAGTTGCTCTCGACTTGAACGTCGCTCATGGGTACACCCTCGATACACAAATTCGCACAGGTGGCATTGCGCCGGTTTTTCAACCTTGCGATGCGACTTGTTATTATTAGGTAATCGCACATAAGCGATTGTCAATCTAGGCGCCCAAACGAGCCTCAAGAAACGAGCCAAATATGAGCAAAACCTGGCAGGTCTATCTTTCCGGCGAAATTCACACTGACTGGCGCGACCAGATCGAAGCAGGCACCAAAGCTGCTGGTCTGCCGGTGGTGTTTTCAGCCCCTGTAACTGATCACGGCTCCTCCGACGCCTGCGGTGCAGATATCCTCGGCGCTGAAGACAATGAGTTTTGGTACGACAACAAGGGCGCGAAGGTGAATTCCATTCGCACCTCCACCCTTATCAAGGGGGCAGACATTGTGGTTGTGCGCTTTGGCGACAAGTACAAGCAGTGGAACGCTGCCTTTGACGCAGGCTATGCGGCGGCTCTCAACAAGCCGATCATTACGCTCCATGACCCGGACCTCCGTCATCCTCTGAAGGAAGTCGACGGCGCGGCATTGGCCTGGGCGCAGGAACCAGCACAGGTCGTTCGGGTTTTGAAGTACGTCATCGACGGGACGCTCTAGCCAGTGGCACCAGCCCTCACCAAGCCGATCACCGGCGACCTTGCGCCTTACGCAACCGACCCGTCCGCCACGCGCGGGCGGCGGCATGATGAGATGGAAAGCCGCACGCGGTCGCCATACCAGCGCGACCGCGACCGGATTATCCATTCAGGGGCGTTCCGTCGGCTCAAGCACAAGACGCAGGTCTTTGTGTATCACGAGGGTGACTACTACCGGACCCGACTGACGCATTCCCTTGAAGTGGCGCAGATAGCGCGGTCACTCAGCCGCTTCCTTGGTCTTGATGAAGACCTGGCTGAGGCCCTGGCCCTGGCCCATGATCTTGGCCACACGCCCTTTGGTCATGCGGGCGAAGACGCGCTGGCTGAGTGCATGGAAGGCTATGGCGGGTTTGACCATAACGCCCAGACCCTGCGCATCGTCACGCGCCTTGAGCAACGCTACGCAGACTTCGATGGTCTGAACCTCACATGGGAAACGCTTGAAGGTGTCGTCAAACACAACGGACCGGTGATTGGGCAAGGCGAGGGGACGGACCACCTGCCACGGGCCTTCCGCGAGTATGAAGGTCTGGCGGCTTTGGACCTTCACACCTATGCCAGCCTTGAAGCGCAGGTGGCGGCACTGTCAGACGACATTGCCTACAACAACCATGACATTGACGATGGACTGCGCGCAGGTCTGTTCACCGCGGACGACCTGATGTCACTGCCACTCGTCGGCGACATGTTCCGTGAAGTGCATGATGCGTATCCAGGCCTTGCGCCCCGACGTCTGCGTCATGAAGCCATCCGTAGACTGATCTCTCACATGGTCGAGGATGTCATTGGCGAGACGACACGACGGCTGGAGAAAATCCAGCCCGGCAACAGCGATGATATCCGCAATGCGGGGATGCAGATCGCATCGTTCTCCGAAGAGATGCAGGCGCACGACCGGGCGCTAAAATCGTTCCTGCTGGAACGGATGTACCGCCACTTCCAGGTCAACCGGATGATGAGCAAGGCCAAACGCGTCATGACCGAAGTGTTTGAACTGCTAGTCAACGAGCCAAGCCTGCTGCCCAATGAGTGGCAGGACATGACGGACGGCCCGCGCACGGTGAAGACCGCTGAAACGGTCTGTGACTACGTGGCAGGCATGACCGACCGTTTCGCCATTGAGGAACACCGACGATTGTTCCAGCCCGATCCGATTTTCCGCTAAACGCCCCCAGCCCGCTGACATGACAAACAGAGCTCAAGGGTGTATCGAGCGCTTCCTCCTCACTTCCATTTGACGTCGACACACATGAACCTTTTCAGCGATATCCGCGCCGTCCTTTTGCAGACGCTTGAGACCCTCTCATCCGGCGGTACACTTCCGGGCGGTCTGGACCTCGCCAACGTGACGGTTGAGCCGCCGCGCGACCCGTCGCATGGGGATATTGCGACCAACGCCGCCATGGTTCTGGCCAAGCAGGCCAAGATGAAGCCGCGCGATATCGCGGATGCCATTGCTGCAGAAATCACGTCTGCTCCATCCATCGCATCTGCAGAGGTTGCCGGACCGGGCTTCATCAATCTGCGTCTGGCTGAAGACCTCATGCGTGCGCAGGTGAAGGGCGTGCTCGAAGCAGGTGAAAAGTTCGGCGACGCAGATGTCGGCGGCGGGCGCAAAGTGAATGTGGAATACGTCTCCGCCAACCCGACCGGCCCGATGCATGTGGGCCATTGCCGCGGCGCCATCTTCGGCGACGCGCTGGCGAACCTGCTCAACAAGGCCGGCTACGACGTAGCGCGCGAGTACTACATCAATGATGCCGGAGGTCAGATCGAGGTTCTGGCGCGTTCGGCTTTCCTTCGCTATCGCGAAGCACTTGGTGAGAACATCGGTGAGATACCTGAAGGTCTTTATCCCGGCGACTATCTTGTGCCGGTTGGCAAGGCCCTGGCGGATGAACACGGCAAGACCCTGATCGACATGGAAGAGACCGCTTGGCTTCCCATCGTCAAGGATGCCTCCATCGACGCGATGATGGCGATGATCCGGGATGATCTCGCGGCCCTCGACATTCACCATGAGGTGTTTTTCTCCGAGCGTGGTCTTGGCCGGTCAGATGAGCAGGGCTCGAAGCTCGCAGAAGCCATTGATCTGCTTGAGGACAAAGGGCTGCTGTACACCGGCGTTCTGGAACCACCCAAAGGCAAGATGCCGGATGATTGGGAAGCGCGCCCACAGCTACTTTTCAAGGCGACAGAGTTTGGCGATGACGTTGACCGTGCTCTGAAAAAATCTGACGGCACGCACACTTATTTTGCCGCCGACATTGCCTATCACCTGGACAAGTACCGGCGCGGCTTCAATGAGATGATTGACGTGTGGGGTGCTGACCATGGTGGCTACATCAAGCGGATGCAGGCTGCCGTCAAAGCACTGTCGGACAATGAAGGATCACTGGACGTCAAGATCTGCCAGATGGTGAAACTGTTCCGCGCTGGCGAGCCGGTGAAGATGTCGAAGCGCTCCGGTGAATTCGTGACCCTGCGCGACGTCGTGGATGAAGTGGGCCGCGACGTGGTGCGGTTCATGATGCTGACGCGCAAGAACGATGCACCGCTGGACTTCGACTTTGCCGCTGTGATGGAGCAGTCGAAGGACAATCCGGTGTTTTACGTACAGTACGCCCATGCGCGTATCTGTTCCGTACTGCGGCTGGCGGGTGATGATTTCCCGGATGCTGACCTGTCTGATGCGGCCCTGGCAACAACCGACCTGTCAGCGCTGGACGATGACGCCGAACTGGCCCTCATCAAGCTGATGGCCGGGTTCCCCCGGCTTGTCGAGCAGGCGGCATTGTCTCATGAGCCTCATCGTGTCGCCTTTTACCTGCAGGAACTGGCTGCCGGGTTCCACGCGCTGTGGAACAAAGGCAAGGACGACGCCCGGTTGCGGTTTATCCACACTGATCAACCGGGTGTTACCATGGCACGGCTGGCTTTGATTCGCGCAGTAGCGCTGACGCTGGCCGCGGGGCTTGGAATACTTGGCGTCACCCCCGTTAAGGAAATGCGCTAGACCGCCAGAAAGCGGTCTATTTGCGCAGATAACAGGATCAGGAGGGGCAAGGGCCCATGTCCAATATGGATCAAGATGATGACCGGTATGCGCGCAGCGCGTTTGACCCGGTGATGGTCGATGAAATGGACACCTACGATGCCACAGACGAAGACGACGAGCCTGCGGGCCGCGGCTGGCTGATGCTGATCGTGGTGCTGGCCGTTCTGGCGGCCCTCGCTGGGGTTGTCTATTTCGCCTATCAGCAGGGTCGCGAAGAAGGCATTCGCACGGCGCCGCCAATTGTGCGTGCGGACGGCGGGCCTGAAAAAGTGGCTCCGCAGGAGCCGGGCGGAATGGAAATTCCCCATCAGGACAAAGAGATATTTGAGCGGATCAATGGCGACAGCACCGCTGGCGACGTGGAAGCAGGCGTAGAGCGCCTTCTGCCGCCGCCGGAAGAGCCTGGCACCATTCCAACCGCACCTGTAGCGCCGACACCGGCACCTGCTGCTGAAGCTACACCTCCCGCAACTGAGCCTGCTGCTCCGGTCGCAGTTGCGCCTACACCAGCACCAACTCCGGCACCTACGCCTGCACCTGCTGCCCAGCCAACGGCTCCTGCAGCATCAACGGGCGGCTGGGTCATTCAGATTGGGTCTTTCCGGGATCAGGCACGTGCTCAGACCGAATGGGCCGGCCTGCAGCGCAAACATGCGGGCATCCTTGCCGCTGCAACGGCTGACATTCAGCGGGCAGACCTGGGCGACCGGGGTATCTGGTATCGCCTGCGGGCTGCCACCTACGCGACCAAGGGTGCAGCTGAAACAGCATGTGCTAGCCTGAAAGCAGCTGGAACCGACTGCCTGGTGCGCAAGCGCTAATGGCGGAAGGCGGCGCTCAGGCGCTTCAGGTCCAGGCTGCCATTTACGGCTGCGAAGGACTGACGCTGACAGAAGCAGAAATCCGGTTCTTCCGGGATGCTAACCCGTGGGGATTCATCCTTTTTGCCCGCAATGTGGATACACCGGCTCAGGTGGCGGCCCTTTGTGCGTCGCTCAGGGAGACCGTTGGCCGCGATGCGCCGATCCTGATTGATCAGGAGGGCGGTCGGGTTGCGCGGCTTAAGCCGCCGCACTGGCGCAAATATCCACCTGTGCGGACCTATGGCGACCTCTTTCAGCAGGACAAGGCTGCAGGGCTTGAAGCCTGCGAGCTGGGCGCATTCCTGATTGGTCAGGAGCTGCGGTCACTGGGCATTGATGTGGACTGCGTCCCGCTGGCTGACGTACCGCAGCCTGGCGCTCATGACATCATCGGTGACCGTGCCTATGGCGAAACGCCTGAGCAGGTCATAGCGCTGGCCCGAGCGGCAGCGACCGGGCTTGAACAGGCGGGTGTGCTGCCTGTTCTCAAGCACATTCCCGGTCATGGCCGGGCAGGGGTTGATAGCCACGAAGACCTGCCGGTTGTCGATGCCTCTGCAGAGAGCCTGCGGGAGATCGATTTTCGTCCGTTCGTGTCGCTGGCTGACCTGCCCTTGGGTATGACGGCGCATGTGGTTTTTACAGCCCTTGATCCCAAAAATCCGGCAACGACCAGCGGCGACGTCATTCGGCTTATCCGCGAGGAGATCGGATTTGATGGGCTACTCATGGGGGACGATCTCTCCATGAAGGCGCTTGGTGGATCAATGGAAAGCCGTGTCACCGAATCGATTGGTGCAGGGTGTGACCTGGTGCTGCACTGCAATGGTCACATGGACGAGATGGAAGCGGTGGCAACCGCGACATCCAACCTCTCTCCACCGGCTGTGCTGCGTTCAGAAATGGCGCTTTCCCGCCGAAAACCCTTCAGTGACGAATCGGTTACGGCCGCAGTTCAGAGATGGGATGAACTTCTCAGCGCAAGTGCTTGACGGTGCCCTGCATCTAGGCAGACGGTGAAGTTTCATACCCACTTCAAACCCACACCGGACACGGAATTGATCAGTTGAGCCCCGGCGAAGTCTACGATTTTGAAAGCGGTGCCCCGCGCGAGACCGACGCATCCAGTGCGGATGTGGATCCGCGCTCACTGGTCATTGATGTGGATGGCTTTGAGGGCCCGCTGGACCTGCTGCTGACGCTAGCGCGGTCCCAGAAAGTCGATCTCGCCAAGATCTCAATTCTTGAGCTTGCCGAGCAGTATCTGGCTTTCGTTGAAGAAGCCAAGAAGCTGGAGCTGGAACTCGCAGCAGACTATCTCGTCATGGCGTCGTGGCTTGCGTTCCTCAAGAGCCGCCTGCTGCTGCCGCCACCGGAAGAAGACGAAGAACCCAGCGCCGAGGAAATGGCAGCCCGGCTTGCTTTCCGTCTGCAGCGCCTGGAAGCCATGCGCGAGAGCGCAGCCAAGCTGATGGCGCGCGACCGGATGGGCCGCGATATCTTTGCCCGCGGTATGCCTGAAGGCGTCCGGGTCATCAAGAAAAGCCAGTACTCGGCTGAAATCTATGACCTGCTGAAAGCCTATTCGACGCAACGCGCCGTCCAGAAGATTGACCGCCTTAAAATGGCCCGCCAGCCGGTGTTAACTATTGAAGAGGCGCGGACGCGACTTGAGAGCATGCTGGGGACGCTGATTGACTGGGGTCTGATCGACAGCCTGGTGCCGCCGGAGTTTTCCGAAGGCAAGGATCGCCGGTCCGGGATTGCCAGCACGTTTTCGGCAAGCCTTGAGTTCGCAAAGCACGGCAAGATTGAACTCCGGCAGGCCAGCCCCTTCGCACCGCTTTATGCACGGCGAATTGGGGATGGATCACCACAAGGGCCACGACTACACCCGCAAGAGCCGGTTGATGCAGCAAACGGAAACGCCTCATGACGAACGCACCGCGCAGGGCTGAAAAACACGACATGCACGAAGAAGACGATATCGAGGAGGAGGCCGTCGGTTCTGAGACCGAAGCAGCCGACACTGCGTCTTCAGAAGCAGAGGCCTCCAATGAGGACGCCGCTGACACGTCAAATGTCGCCAGCATTTCTGATGAAAACCGGGCCAAGACACTTCGGATGGTCGAAGCGCTGCTTTTTGCTGCTTCAGAACCGCTTGATGTGAAAAGCCTGGCTCAGCGCCTTCCAGAGGGCACGGATGTGCCGGGGCTGCTGACGGAGCTGCAGGCATTCTACGCACCGCGTGGCGTCAACCTGGTGCCGGTTGGCGGCAAATGGCTCATGCGGACGGCTGAAGACCTGTCCTTCCTGTTGCAGCGTGAAGCCGTCCAGATGAAGAAGCTGTCGCGGCCTGCCATGGAAACGCTGGCAATCATTGCCTACCACCAGCCGGTGACGCGCGCTGAAATCGAAGAAATTCGCGGTGTGTCCGTGTCCACCGGTACGCTGGACGTGCTGCTGGAGACCGGCTGGATACGCCTGCGCGGTCGCCGCAAAACCCCGGGCCGTCCACTGACATATGGCACCTCTGAAGATTTCCTCGTTCACTTTGGCCTTGAAAGTGTGCGGGATCTTCCCGGCGTGGACGATCTTAAAGCAGCCGGATTGCTGGATGCGCGTCTGCCACCGGACTTCTCCGTGCCCCAACCTGGCGACGATCAGCTGTCGAAAGACGAAGAGGAGCTGGCCGAAGACGACAGCGGCGAAGAGCTGCTGATCGGTGAAGCATCTGACGAAGTCATTCCAGAACCTGTCGCGTCGACGGATGATGAGACCACTTCAGAAGCCGCAGAACCCGAAAGCGACGAAAATCGCGAATAAGCCGCATTTGTACTTGAGCGCATTCTGACTATTGTGCGCCCCATGACCGCTCGGCTCTCCTTCAAAGGCATCGCGCATCAATATGATGTGCAGCTGGCACTCCAGGATCTCTCCCTGGACGTGGCCGCTGGCGAGGTCGTGTGTCTGCTTGGACCTTCGGGGTGTGGCAAGACAACGACGCTGCGCATCGCAGCAGGCGTCGAGCGCCCGACGACCGGCCGCGTTGAAATCGACCAGACAGTCGTGGCGGGACCCGGCGTGTTTGTGCCACCGGAAAAACGCGGTGTCGGCCTCATGTTCCAGGACTATGCGCTGTTTCCGCATCTCACGGTGCTGGACAATGTGAAGTTCGGTCTGCACCAGCAGGCCAAGGACGAACGCGAGCCGATTGCGCTGCGGGCTCTGGAAGGCGTCGGCATGACACGCTACGCCCACGTGTATCCCAGCGTGCTGTCAGGCGGTGAGCAGCAGCGGGTGGCGCTTGCTCGTGCCATGGCACCGGGTCCGCGCATCATGCTGATGGATGAGCCGTTCTCAGGCTTGGACAACCGTTTACGCGACAGCGTGCGGGACGAAGCCCTGTCACTGATTGATCAGTCAGGTGCCAGCGCATTGCTGGTGACCCATGATCCGGAAGAAGCCATGCGCATGGCGGATCGCATCGCGCTCCTGCGCAAGGGAAAGCTGGTGCAGGTGGGCACGCCACAGGAGCTCTATTATCAGCCCGTGGATGCGGAGGCCGCTGCCTTCTTCAGCGATGTAAACCGCTGCGCAGGCACTGTCGAAGGTGGGCTCATCACCTGTCCGCTTGGGACATTTCCAGCTCCAAACATTGCCGACGGCACGCAAGTAGACATCGTGCTGCGTCCCACCGCCATCGAACTTGGCAGCGGCGGGGTCGGTGTGGCGGCTATTGTCCGCCGGGCCCGCTTGCTGGGTGAGGAAAGCCTCATTGAGATTGAGGTCGACGGTCACGATGGCCTTGTTCACGTTCGCGTACGCGGTGCCTGGCTGCCGGCCGAGGGCACCAGTGTTCGGGCCGCAGCAGCCCCTGAGCGCGCCTTGATTTTTGCTGATAATGCGCTTGTTTCAGGTGGCGAGAGCACAGTTAACCGTCAGCGGTGACATGCGACCTTGCAGGTTGCCGCACTGCAAACCATCTGAAACACTAGTGTTCTCTTGAATTCATTAGGTTTTCGCCCCTTTTTGGCGGCTTGTTGGGAGTTTTTCATATGGGACTGAGCATCTGGCAGATCCTTATCGTCGTCGTGCTGGTCATTCTCCTTTTCGGCCGTGGCAAGATTTCTGATCTCATGGGTGACGTGGCCCAGGGCATCAAGAGCTTCCGCAAGGGCATGAGCGATGACGATGCCGGCACCACTTCGGCTGGAAAAACGATCGAAGGCGAGAGGGTTGACGGCAACGCTACCGCGGATGCCAAAGACACGGCACAGCGCGAAACGCTAAAGAACTAGACCCGTGTTTGATATCGGCTGGTTCGAGCTCCTCATACTCATGGCACTTGCCGTCATCGTGGTGGGTCCAAAAGACCTGCCCAAAATGATGACGACCGTTGGCCGGTATGTGGCCCGTGCCCGGTCCATGGCAGCAGAATTTCAGCGTGGCTTTGAGGACCTGGCAAAGGAAACCGAGCTGGAGGAACTCAAGCGCGAAATCGATCGCGTGGGCGAGGGGGACATCATGTCCTCGCCACCGCCCATTCGTCCGAATGAGGACGAAGACACATCAGC
Organism: Candidatus Phaeomarinobacter ectocarpi; assembly: GCF_000689395.1. Classification (GTDB taxonomy): domain Bacteria; phylum Pseudomonadota; class Alphaproteobacteria; order CGMCC-115125; family CGMCC-115125; genus Pyruvatibacter; species Pyruvatibacter ectocarpi. The sequence continues at coordinate 1,481,730 of NZ_HG966617.1, read as the reverse complement.
AATACCCCCCAAATCTGATGACGCAGGCAAAACCGTTGCGACTGGAGAACGCGGGTGAGCGAACGCGACGGCACAGATGACATTGAGGCCAGCCGGGCACCATTGCTGGAACACCTGATCGAGCTGCGCACGCGCCTCATCAAAGCACTGATTGCTTTCGTCATTGCCTTTTGCGTCACGTTTTACTTTGCCGAAGACATTTACGCCTATCTCACGCAGCCCCTGGCGGATGCCTTGTCCGGCGACCCCGGCCGCCGCCTGATCTACACAGCTCTGCAGGAAACATTTTTTACCTACATCAAGGTCGCGATGTTTGCGGCCCTGTGCCTGTCGTTCCCCTATGTTGCCGGGCAGGTGTGGCTGTTCATTGCGCCGGGTCTTTACCGCGATGAGCGCGGAGCGTTCCTGCCATTCCTCGCGGCGACGCCCGTCCTGTTCATTCTGGGCGCGTCGCTGGTGTTCTATTTCATCATGCCGATGGCAACCGAGTTCTTCCTGGGCTTTGAAACGACCGGCGGTGATGGCGCCTTGCCCATTCAGCTGGAAGCCAAGGTGAATGAATACCTGTCTCTCGTGATGACACTGATTTTTGCGTTCGGTCTCGCCTTTCAATTGCCCGTGCTCTTGATGTTGATGGGGCGGGCCGGGCTTGTGTCATCCCAGGGTCTGGCGAAGCAGCGCAAATACGCGATTGTCGGTGCGTTTGCCGCTGCAGCCATCCTCACGCCGCCGGATCCCATCAGCCAGATCGGCCTGGGTGTTCCGATTATCCTGCTCTACGAGATTTCCATCATCGGCGTGCGCATCATTGAGAAGAGACGCGCGGAAAAGCAGGCTGCAGAGGCTGGAAACGAGGCGGTCTAAACGGCTTCTGGACCGGTCCGGACCTGCATCGTATAGAGGGGCAAGACCTTAGGTTTTCTGCCCCTCGAAAGATTCGCTCCTATGCATGACGTCAAATGGATACGCGACAACCCGGACGCTTTTGACGCCGGGTTGGCCAAGCGCGGCGTGGCACCTCACGCGGCTGATGTTCTGAAAATTGATGAGGAGCGCCGGGCGCTGATCTCGGAACTGCAGGACGTCCAGTCGCGGCGCAATGATGCATCGAAAGCCATCGGAAAGGCCAAGGCACAGGGCGACGATGCCGGGGCGCAGGCACTGATTGATGAAGTCGCAAAACTGAAAAGCGTCATTCAGGACGGCGAAGACCGTCAGCGCCAGTTCGATGAACGGATCGAGGCGGTGCTGTCCGGTCTCCCGAACATGCCGCTGGATGATGTGCCCGTGGGTGAGGACGAGGATGGCAACGTCGAGGTCCGCAAACACCTTGAGCCACGCCAGCTCAATTTTGAGGCCAAGGAGCATTTTGATCTGGGCGAGGCCGGTGGCCTCATGGATTTCGAAACGGCGGCAAAACTGTCCGGTGCCCGCTTTGTGGTTCTCAAGGGCCAGTTGGCCCGGCTGGAGCGCGCGCTGGCGAATTTCATGCTCGACCTGCACACCACGGAGTTCGGCTATACGGAAGTGGCCCCGCCCATGCTGGTGCGCGACGCGGCGATGTATGGCACCGCGCAGCTGCCAAAGTTTGTCGACGATCAGTTCAAGACCGGCGCGCCGGATGATGAGGATGCGCACTGGCTCATTCCAACCGCTGAAGTGCCCCTGACCAATCTGGCCCGCGAAGCCATTCATTCAGAAGAAGAGCTGCCGCTTCGATTCACAGCCTTCACCCAGTGTTTTCGCAAGGAGGCAGGGTCTGCAGGTCGCGACACGCGCGGCATGATCCGTATGCATCAGTTCGCCAAGGTTGAGCTGGTCAGTATCACGACGCCGGAAACGTCAAATGATGAACATGAGCGCATGACCCAATGCGCTGAAGAAGTTCTCAAACGGCTGGAGCTGCCGTTCCGGACCATGGTGCTGTGCACAGGCGACATGGGATTTGGGGCGCGCAAGACCTATGACCTTGAAGTCTGGCTGCCGGGTCAGGGTGCCTATCGCGAGATTTCATCCTGCTCGCAGTGTGGCGACTTTCAGGCCCGCCGCATGGCTGCGCGCTATCGGCCGACAGGTGAAAAGAGCACGCGGTTTACGCACACCCTCAATGGCTCCGGTTTGGCGGTGGGCCGCGCCATGGTTGCGGTGCTTGAGAACTATCAGCAGGCCGATGGGTCTGTCACAATTCCTGATGTATTGAAGCCCTATATGGGCGGCATCGAAACTCTCGAACTGGGTGCCTCAGATGCCTGACAAGCTGCGGATTGAAACGGCAGAGGGCAAGAAACGTCCTTTGCGTATTCTGTGTACCAATGATGACGGCATTCATGCGCCGGGTCTCAAGACACTTGAAAAAATTGCCAAGGAGCTTTCCAGCGACATCTGGATTGTAGCACCTGAAACCGAACAGTCCGGTGCCGGCCATTCACTGACGCTGGCTCATCCGCTGCGCGTGCGCAAAATCAAGCGGCGCAAATTTGCGGTGTCGGGGACACCAACCGACTGCGTGTTGATGGCCGTCAAGCATCTGATGCTTGAGACCCCGCCGGATCTGGTGTTGTCCGGCGTAAACCGCGGTCAGAACATCGCTGAAGACGTCACATATTCCGGCACCATTGCGGCAGCCATGGAGGGGACCGTTCTAGGTGTACCGTCCATTGCGCTCAGTCAGGCCTATGGGTTTGAGGGCCGCGAGAAAGTGAAGTGGGCGACGGCTGAGCACCATGGAGCCGCGCTTGTGTCCAAGCTCGTGGAGATGGGCTGGCCCAAGGACGTCCTCATGAATGTGAACTTCCCTGACGTGCTGCATACAGCCGTTGAGGAAGTGGAGGTCACCGTTCAGGGCAAGCGTGACCAGAGCAATGCGCTGATCGATACGCGCATGGATGCGCGCGACACGGCTTATCACTGGCTGGGTTTCCAGAAGGTGTTGTCCAATCCCCCGGAGGGCACTGATTTACGGGCCATCTATGCCGGTCGCATTTCGGTGACGCCTCTGCACATGGACCTCACACACAAGACAACGCGGCGGGCCATGGCCAAGGAACTGGGTGGCACACCGCCCAAATCGGTGACACCGGCGACCTGGACCTCACATGACAGCTCCAGTGGGCGGAAATCTTCCAAGTGAGTGATGCAGACTACGATCCCTCCCGGATTATCCAGCTGATCATGACGCTGCGCCGTCAGGGCATCACGGATGGTGCGGTTCTGGGGGCGGTCGAGCGCACGCCGCGCGAGGTGTTTGTGGAGCGGGCCTTTGAAGGCCAGGCCTATGAGAACAATGCGCTCCCCATCGAGTGCGGGCAGACCATCAGCCAGCCTTACATCGTCGCCTTCATGACCATGAAGCTGGACGTCAGTGATCGCATGAAGGTGCTGGAGATCGGCACGGGCTCGGGCTATCAGGCCGCGGTGCTGGCACGGCTGTGCCGTCGGCTATACACCCTTGAGCGATATCGCACCCTGCTGCGAGAAGCTGAAACGCGGTTTGACAAGCTGAACCTCACCAACATCACGGCCAAGGTCGGGGATGGCACAAAAGGCTGGCCGGAACAGGCCCCGTTTGACCGTATCATCGTCACCGCGGCGGCCCCTGTTGTGCCTGAAGCCCTTGTGGGGCAGCTCAAAACCGGCGGAATCGCCGTGGTTCCGGTTGATGTTCCCGTGGCCGATGGCGGTGGGCAGCTTCTGGTCAAGCTCACCAAGACCGATGACGGATTTGACCGCGAAGACCTGATCCCGGTGCGCTTTGTACCGCTTGTTGACGGTGTTGCGCGCGAGCTTTAGGGCGCCCTTACTGCGCCAAAATCTCCCGGTTTTCCGCGCTGTTTGTGTGGCGGTGTGTTTTTTCCGGCCACCATCCAGTCTTCATTAACCAAATAACCCGAGACTGCGCATCAGATTGACTGCGCGGTTGCGCCTTGTGCATGGGGCCGTCCTCGCAGATCCAGACGAATTTGGGATACGAGACGATGTCGGTTTTTTCAGCTCTCACACGACCGCTCAAGCGAGATCGCGACAGCCGTGGCGCGTCCCGGGCGATTTCGATTGCCGTGCTGCTGACCGCCGGCCTTGCCATCCTTGGCGCGTGTGCTGCGCCCTCAAGCTATCGTGGTGCGCCGCAGGCGACCTATGGCGGCAATCGGGCGGTGGCTGTCGAGCCTTACCAGATCACTGTGAAATCCGGCGAGAGCCTCTCCATTCTGGCGGAGCGCCACAATGTACCCATGCGCGCTCTGGCCAAGGCCAATGGTGTGTCCAAGCCCTACACAATCTACAAGGGCCAGAAGCTGACGGTGCCTGTGCCGCGCACCCACAAAGTGCGCCGCGGCGACACGCTGTCTGAGATTGCTGAAAAATACGACACCTCAACGCGCCAGGTAGCCACACTCAATCGCAAGAACAAGCCTTACCCGATCTATGTGGGTGAGCGTCTTCGCGTGGGGGGCTGGATGCCTGATGACGGGCGGGGGAATACCCGTCGTCAGGCCGCTCCCGCACCGCGCAAGCCAAAAGTCGTCGCTTCCAATGTGCCGACACCGTCTGCACGTCCGGCCCGGGGCGTTGCCACGCCGCGCGCCAAGCCACGCATTGCAGAACCACCAGCGCGGGCGGGGCGTTTTGTCTGGCCGGCGGAAGGGCGCATCATTTCAAGCTATGGCCCCAAAGAGGGTGGCCTGCACAATGATGGCATCAACATCCGCGTGCCACGCGGCACTCCGGTCGCCGCTGCCGACAATGGTGTTGTTGCCTATGCAGGCAATGAGCTGAAAGGCTATGGCAACATGGTTCTCGTGCGTCACCAGAACGGCTACGTCACAGCCTACGCGCACAACTCTGAGCTTCTGGTCAGCCGGGGCGACATCGTTTCCCGCGGACAGAAGATTGCATCATCGGGCTCATCCGGCGGTGTGACTGAACCTCAAATTCACTTTGAAGTTCGCCGTGGTGCAAAAGCTGTGAACCCGATGACCTATCTGGGTAACAACGTCGCGTCCCGCTAGAGAGACCTAGCTTTCCAGCTTCTGCCCGAGCTTGCCCGCCAGTTCCTGAATGAACTGCCAGGCAACGCGACCTGACCTGCTGCCGCGGGTATTGGTCCACTCAATGGCTTGCGCCCGAACATCCGTCCACGGAGCATCAAGGGAAAAGTGTTCGCAATATTTGCGGATCATTTCCAGATACTCGTCCTGGCTGCAATGGTGAAATCCAAGCCAGAGACCAAACCGGTCTGACAACGACACCATTTCCTCAACGGCCTCGGTCGGGTTGATGGCGCGCTGACGCTCATTGTCCACCATGTCGCGCGGCATCAGGTGACGGCGGTTCGATGTCGCGTAGAACAGGACATTGTCCGGACGCCCTTCAATACCCCCTTCAAGCACCGCCTTGAGTGACTTGTAGCTTGTGTCCGCCTGATCGAATGACAGGTCGTCACAGAAAACCAGAAACTGCCTGTCCGCATCCCGCAGCAACGTCATGAGCCGGGGCAGGGTGGAAATGTCTTCGCGATGGATTTCAACCAGCGCAAGTCGTCCTGGCACCTCTGCGGCCACCTTGGCGTGCGCTGCCTTTACAAGGGAGCTTTTGCCCATTCCCCGCGCGCCCCACAGCAGCGCGTTGTTGGCGGGCAGGCCGGCAGCAAAGCGGCGGGTGTTTTCCAGCAAAATGTCCCGCAGGCGGTCAATCCCCTGCAACAGACCAATGTCGACGCGTGAGACATGTGCGACGGGTTCCAGCCGCGCGTCTTCGCCCATCCAGACGAACGCATCGCAGATATTGAGGTCCTGACCGGGACTGTTTGCCGGCGACTTTTCTTCCAGCGCACGGGCAATCCGGTCGAGTAGAGGCACGATCTGGTCGAGGGTCATTTGTCGGGGGCTGCCATCCGCCATACCGGGTTTGATTCTCCTGCTGTCACGCTCACGCAAATCTGATCCTACCAGTTCCCATCAAATGGGCGAAAAACCGCAAGAAACCAAGGGTCTAAAGAAGGGTTCCGGGCTGGTTTTCAAAGGCATTCCGCCTCGTTATAGTCCGCCCGCAGCAGACCTGACACCACAGACGGTGTCCTTGAGGTTCTGCCCCCAGTTTTTGATTTCCCTGCATCGGAGACCTTGATGCTCATTACCCCGGCTTATGCGCAGACGGCGGGCGGCAGTAGCGACTTTCTCGTTACGATTTTTCCGTTCATCCTCGTTTTCGCAATCATCTACCTGCTGATCCTGCGTCCACAGCAAAAGCGCATCAAAGACCATCGGGCGATGGTCGAAGCGGTGCGTCGCGGCGACACTGTTGTTACGGCCGGTGGTGTCATCGGCAAGGTCACCAAGGTCCTTGACGACAGCGAAGTCCAGGTGGAGATCGCAGAAGGCACGCGTGTTCGCATCCTGCGCAGCACGCTCTCTGATGTTCGCTCCAAGACCGAGCCTGCGCCCAAAGAAGCAACCAAAGATGCCCCCAAGGCAGCAAATGACGAGGACGCCAAGTCGTAGCCGGCATGTTTGCCGCCCACGCATGGCGCTTCTGACGGAGAAGCTCTGAATGCTCTATTTCCCCCGGTGGAAATACACCCTGATCGCCATCACCTGCGTGCTCGGCTTTCTGCTGTCTGCGCCGAACCTGATTTCCAAGGATGCTCTGTCAGAGCTGCCGGACTGGTTCCCGTCCAATCAGGTCAACCTCGGCCTTGACCTTCAAGGCGGCGTGCATCTGCTGTTGCAGGTGGATGTTGAGACGGTACTGAGCGACCGGCTTGAAGCCCTGGAAGACGACGTGCGCGTGACGCTGCGTGAAGCGCGCATTGGCTATACGGGCCTCAGTACAGCTGATGAGCGGGTGACCGTGCGTATCCGCAATGCTGAAGAGGTCCAGCGGGCATCTGATCTCCTGTCCGAGCTGTCATCCCCCATCAATGCCAATGTGTTCTCGGCGGTGCCTGAAAGCGACATTGATATTGAAGTGACCGGCAGTCGCATTGGGCTGACCTACACAGAGACGGCCCGCTTGCAGCGGCTGCAGAGTGTTCTTCAGCAGTCCATCGAAATTGTCCGCCGCCGCATTGACGAGTTGGGCACCAACGAACCGATCATTCAGCGTCAGGGAGCTGATCGTATTCTTGTACAGGTCCCAGGCTTTGATGATCCCCAGCGCATCATCGATATCATTGGTCAGACGGCGCAGATGAACTTCCACCTGGTGGACACGTCTGTATCGGTGGTTGAAGCCATTCAGAACCGTCCACCCGCCGGGTCGATCGTGTTGCCCCTCATTGATGGGTCAGGCGGGTCTGTTCTTATTCGCCGTCGCGTCATGGTGTCAGGCGAAAGCCTCATTGATGCACAGCCAAGCTTTGACCAGCAGACAAACGAGCCTGTCGTGTCGTTCCGGTTTGATGCATCCGGCGGCAAACGGTTTGCCGATGTGACCCAGGCCAATGTGGGTCGGCCCTTTGCCATCGTCCTCGACAATCAGGTGATTTCCGCACCCGTCATCCGGCAGCCAATCCTTGGCGGCAATGGTCAAATCAGCGGGGGCTTCTCCATTACGGAAGCAAACGACCTGGCCATCCTTCTGCGCGCTGGTGCCTTGCCTGCACCCCTATCTGTGCTTGAAGAACGGACCGTGGGTCCGGGCCTGGGTGCGGACAGTATTGCTGCGGGTGAAGTCGCAGCGGCCATCGGCTTCATCGCCGTTATCTGCTTTATTCTGATCGTGTACGGACTGTTTGGTGTGTTTGCCAATGTGGCGCTCATCATCAACGTCGCGCTTATCTTCGGTGGCCTGTCGCTGTTGCAGGCGACGCTCACGCTTCCAGGCATTGCAGGCATCGTGCTAACGATCGGTATGGCGGTTGATGCCAACGTGCTGATCTTCGAGCGCATCAAGGAAGAAGTGCGCGCGGGCAAGACACCGATCAATGCCATTGACGTTGGTTACTCGCGGGCGCTGGGCACCATCATCGATGCCAACATCACCACCTTCATTGCTGCTGCCATCCTGTTCCAGATGGGCTCAGGCCCCGTGCGCGGCTTTGCCGTGACCCTGGCCATCGGCATCATCACCTCCGTGTTCACGGCCTTCACCGTGACGCGGCTATTTGTTTCGATCTGGCTCAAGAGCCGCCGGCCTTCTGAAGTGCCGCTTTAAAGGGCCAACGGGAAAACAATCATGCGCAAGCTCAAGCTCGTTCCAGACGATACACACATTCCCTTTCTCGGCATGCGCTTCATTGCGCTGGCCGTATCCACGGCAATGGTCCTTGGCTCGTTCGCCATGGTCATCATTTTCGGTCTGAACTTCGGCATCGATTTTCGCGGCGGCACGATGATCGAGATTGGCACCGAGGAACCAGCAGATATCGCGGACCTGCGAAACCGCCTTGGCGGGCTGGGACTTGGCGAAGTCCAGATTCAGGAGTTTGGCGCACCGACCGACGTGCTGATCCGGATTGAAACACAGCCGGGCGGAGAAGGGGCACAACGTGGCGCCATCCAGACCGTGCGCGATGAGCTGGGCGACTCCGTTGAGTACCGCCGCGTGGAAGTTGTTGGTCCAACTGTCTCCGGGGAACTGATCGAGGCGGGCGTGCTCGCCATCATCCTCGCTGTGGGCATGATGCTGGTCTATATCTGGTTCCGGTTTGAATGGCAGTTCTCAGTCGGTGCTGTCGTGGCGCTGGTGCATGACGTGGTGATTACGCTTGGGCTGTTTGCCGTGCTCCAGCTTGAGTTCAACCTGTCGATCATTGCCGCCCTGCTGACAATCGTCGGCTACTCCATGAACGATACCGTGGTCGTATATGACCGTGTGCGCGAGAAACTGCGCAAATACAAACGCATGCCGCTGGCCGAATTGCTGGACCTGGCGGTCAACAAGACCCTGTCGCGTACGGTGATGACCTCTGTGACCACATTGCTGGCCCTGCTGTCGCTTTACATCTTTGGTGGGGAAGTGATCCGCGGATTCACCTTCGCGATGATCTGGGGCATCATCATCGGCACGTACTCATCCATCTTTGTCGCGGCACCCCTGCTGCTTTGGCTGGGTGTCAAGCGTGACTGGTCAGGCGCAGGCGCCGGGGAACCGGGCCAGGCGGCCAAAAGCGCAAACTAAAGACCGATTTGCGCGCATTTGGGCATCTTCCCTTGGCATGGGTTACCGGCGTAACCTGTGCGCGACGAGTCGACGCATCACTTTGGCGACAACGCTGGCATCAAACGCCCGGCGGATAGCCTTATATGTGCGGCACACCAGCATCATAGGAGGACTTGGGGATGGCTGGAATTCTCTCAAATCTGCGCAACACCATAATTGCAGGCTTCTTGCTCGCACTGGCGCTTTGCATTTTCTACATCTACGGCCAATACAGCGCGTCTGAACATTTTGCGGATGCGCTTGGCTCACAGGCATTTTGGGCCTTTGTTCTTCGGTGGGCACACGTGTTGTGCGGCATCATGTGGATCGGCCTGCTGTACTATTTCAACTTCGTGCAGATCCCGAACATGCCGAACATTCCCGACGAGCAAAAGCCTGCCATCGGCAAGGTCATTGCACCGGCTGCTCTTTGGTGGTTCCGCTGGGGTGCCATGGGCACAATCGGCTTTGGTATCGTTCTGGCTGCCCTCAACGGCTACCTGATCGAAGCCTATCTGCTTGGCTTCACGGATGGTGGCGCCAGCACGATCATCGGCATTGGCATGTGGCTTGGTACCATCATGTGGTTCAACGTGTGGTTCATCATCTGGCCAAACCAGAAAGTGGCTCTGGGCATTGTTGACGCCCCGGCCGAAGACAAGCCGAAGGCGGCGCGGACGGCGATGCTGTTCTCACGCACCAACACCCTGCTGTCCATCCCCATGCTCTTTGCGATGGTGATCAATCAGAACGCGTTCTAGTTCAACGCTCTGACAACAAACACAAACGGCGCTGCCTCACTTCGAGGCAGCGCCGTTTTTCTTTGCCTTAAGCACATGAACCAATCAGGAAATGGCTGCGTAGTTCTCTGCTGCAAATTCCCAGTTCACCAGTTTGTCCAGATAGGTCGAGATGTAATCGGGACGCTTGTTCTGATAGTCGAGATAGTAGGCGTGTTCCCAGACATCGATTGTCAGAAGGGCGATCGCGCCATGGGCAAGAGGCAGATCAGCATCATGGGTGCTCATGACACTGAGCTTTCCGTCCTTGTCGGAAACCAACCACGCCCAGCCGGAGCCAAATTCCCCTGCCGCCGCCTCTGAAAACTGAGTCTTGAAATCGTCGAACGACCCAAAGCCGCGCTTGATGGCATCGGCGAGTTTTCCTACCGGCTCGCCGCCGCCATCGGGGCTCATGGAATTCCAGAAGAATGTGTGGTTCCACACCTGCGCGGCCTGATTGAACAGCTTCTTCTTGGAGTCATCACCTTTGGCAGCGGCAATGATGTCTTCAAGGCTCTTGCCCTCAAGGTTCGTGCCGTCGATCAACCCGTTGAGGGTATCGACATATTTCTGGTGATGTTTGTCGTGGTGGAATTCAAATGTCGTCTTCGACATATGCGGTTCAAGCGCATCATGGGCATAGGGCAGGTCGGGGAGGGTGATGGTCATGAAGAATGCTCCTGAACTCGATTACTTTGGCGGCGTCGCCACAAATGGCGCGCCAATGACTGGTGAATTTCCGTCTATGCACTACCTTGTGCGCGTGACGTATTTATCAAGGATCCACGGGCGTGTCTGACGCAGAAACTTCTCTTTTGCCGGTCGCAGTTTCCGAGCAGCTGCGCCGCACCGACAGCGACCGTTTTCTGTCAGCGCTGTTTGCGCCTGCGGAGTCGCGCCCGCATCTGTTTGCGCTCTACGCCCTTGATCAGGAGTTGAAGCGCATTCCCGGGCTGGTATCAGAACCGATGCTTGGCGCCATCCGGTTTCAGTGGTGGCGCGATACCATTGGATCCATCTACCAAGGTGAACACCCGGGCCATGAACTTGTTCCGTCGCTTGCTGCCGCCATTGAGGCCGGGTCGCTTCCTGCAGAGGGGTTTCACAACTGGCTTGACGCGCGGGAAGACGAAATGAGCGAGCTTCCGTTTGCTGATCTGGCCGCCATGGAAAGCCACGCGCGGCGGGCTGAGGGCAGCATCATGACCATGGCTGGCACAATCCTTGGCACAGCCGATATGGCCGACAAACTGTCTGGGTTCGCCGCTGCCTACGGATTGGTTGAAATGCTGAAACGATTTGGGTCCGCGGCAGGAAACCAGATCGCGCTGCTTCCCGCAGACCACATTGCCGGGCAGGAAGATGCACTTTTCTCAGGCCGACTGACGCCGGAGATAACACGTGCCTTCAGCGATGTGGCGTTTCGCGCCCATTCGCTATTGGAGACCACGCGAAAGGACCCGACTGCACGGGAAGTCCTGCCTGCCGGATTGCACGCGGGCCTGGTGCCGGGCTACGCACGGATGTTCACCCACTCGGGATTTGATCCGTACCGGAGCGTGCCGGAGATCCCGGCCTATCGCCGACAGATATCCCTGATGGCCAGGGCCATGCGCGGACGCATCTAGATTTTGCGTGGATTACTCGGCGGCCAGTTTTGTCCCGAACCAGCCTTCGATGTCGGATTTGGCGCGGTCAGTGTAAGCGCGCTTGCGGGCAGGCTTCTTTGCCTTGCCGCGGACGCGCTTTCCATCTTCACCTCTGGGGTGTTCCACGGGCGGGAACAATCCAAAATTGACATTCATCGGCTGGAACGACCCTTTGCCTGCATCAATGTGCCCGCCGGTAATATGGCCGAGCAATGCGCCCAGGGCTGAGGTCTGCGGCGGCGGTGTCAGTCTTTGGCCGAGCGCTTCCGCTGCGGCGAAGCGTCCAGCCAACAGGCCGATGGAGGCACTTTCGATGTAGCCCTCGACGCCGGTGACCTGACCGGCAAAGCGCAGGCGCGGCATGACCTTCATGCGCAACTCTGCATCCAGCAGCTTCGGGCTGTTCAGAAACGTGTTGCGATGGAGACCGCCCAGACGGGCAAACACTGCGTTCTCAAGTCCGGGAATGGTTCTGAAAATCCGCGACTGTTCCCCGTGCCGCAGCTTCGTCTGAAACCCTACCATGTTGTAGAGCGTACCCAGCGCATTGTCCTGACGTAGCTGGATGACAGCGTAAGGCTTCACATCGGGATTGTGCGGGTTGGTCAAGCCGACCGGTTTAAGCGGCCCATACCGGAGCGTCTCGCGCCCGCGTTCCGCCATCACTTCGATGGGGAGGCAGGCTTCAAAGTACGGGGTGCTGGCTTCCCATTCCTTGAAGTCCGTTTTCTCACCTTCAAGAATGGCATCGAGGAAAGCGTTGTACTGCTCTTCATCCATCGGGCAGTTGATGTAGTCCGCGCCCGTGCCGCCGGGGCCGACCTTGTCGTAGCGCGACTGGAACCAGGCTTTGTCCATATTGATGGAATCGAAATTCACGATGGGCGCGATGGCATCGAAGAATGCCAGCTCGTCCTCACCGGTCAGCTTCTGAATGGCCTTGGCCAGATCCGGCGAGGTGAGGGGCCCCGTGGCCACAATCACGCTTTTCCAGTCTTCCGGCGGCAGGCCCGCAACCTCCCTCCGGTCAATGGTCACCAGCGGGTCCGCCTCAAGGGCAGCCTCCACGGCTTGCGAAAATCCGTCTCGGTCTACCGCCAGTGCCCCGCCCGCCGGCACCTGATTGGCGTCGCCTGACTGCATGATGAGTGACCCGCCACGCCGCAACTCATAATGCAGCTGTCCAATGGCGCTGGACTCATCGTCATCAGACCTAAAGGAGTTGGAGCAGACGAGCTCCGCCAGTCCGCCGGTCTGATGGGCATCGGTGCCACGTTCCGGGCGCATTTCATGCACCACCACGGGGACACCCGCGCGGGCAATCTGCCAGGCCGCTTCAGAACCAGCGAGGCCGCCGCCGATAACGTGTATGGGGTCGATTTTGCTCATGGCGGAGACTTAAGGCAGGCCAAGTCCCGCTGCAAGGTTCTTGATGTCGTGCGGACGTCCGACTTTGTCCGCCTTTCAGATTGGCTGGCCTTACGTTCCATTTACCCGTATACGTTGTTTCGGGTGCCTTGGGACAGTTAGAGAGCCCTTGGAGTGTAGCGTGATGAAGTCGATTACAGGCCTTGGGTTGGCCCTTGTGACTGCCGCATCGTTGTATGCCGCAGGCCAACCAGCGCACGCATTGTCAGCCTGCAACATCAAAGGCATTGAGCTTTTTGGCGAGGTGAGCGTTGTCGCAGCCAATGCCGACCTGACAGTGGAGATTGTTCCCGGTGGCGGTGATCTTAAGGTCCAGTGGGTCAATCGGCATGCCAACCAATGCGGCGAATGGCGACGGGTTGGCCTTGGCGCGGACTTCACGATCCAGATTGTTCCGTCTGGAGGTGAACTGAAAATCCAGGAAGTCACCAGCGGAGCCGGGCTCTAGCAACCGGTTTAGTTGGACGGTTCAGCCAGCGCCGCCAATTCGCCTTCGTCCCCCAGATAGCCATCCCAAGCGAACCAGAAAGCAATGTGACCGGGCATGCGGTGAAACACCGTTCCGTCAGGTCCTGAAAGGCCACCTTCTGACACCGCCCAGTTTCCATTCTCATCTGCCAGCACAGACGGGTCATCGGTCTTGCTGAAGACACGGCCATCCGTGCGATAGGCACGGACCGTGCGCGTTGCGGCATTGCCAATCAGCGTGACGGGTACCACGCCCGCCATGTCATTGAGGACGGCGCCACCTTCAAAGGCTGACAAACGCCAGGCCTTTTCGGCGCCCGACCCGCGCAGGGCAAACACATAGTCCTTTGGCTGCAGTGCTGCTTCATCAACAGGCGCGGGGAAAATCAGATCCGGGCTGTTGAAATAGTCCGCGTAGGGCGCACCGGGTGTGTAGTTGCGGTCGTAGCCCGTGTTCAGGGACAGAACCCTGGTCTCAGGATGGCTGCGCCGCCAGTCCCCCCATGTGGTGATGGTCACGGGGCGGGTCTTGAGCTCAATACTGGATCCGGTGAGATCGCCCACCACAGGACGACCGGTGAACTGGTTCCACAGGCTCTGCGTTTGGTGATCATACATCAGCTTGTTTGACCGATAGAGCAGGCCGGAGGACCCAAAGGTCAACGGCGTGTCACGGCCCTCCACGACTGTCTCGAACAGGATGCCCGATCCACACAGGGTGCAATAGGCAAGGCTCACCGGCACGCCACCGACCACGTCGTTGAACATCTCGTGCCAATCCATGATGCGGAGCGGATAGGCCCTGACGTCACCATTGATCTCGACACCGAACACCAGTTCATCGTCGGTCAGATAATCGGCTTCACTTTCGGTCACCAGTTCCGGATTGGTGAGCGCTGGAATACCGTCCTTGAGAACACCACCCCACACGGCTTCCCACAGGGCGATGTTGTGAGCAACGCCGGGATAGATGAAGCCATAGAAGTTCGGGTCGATCTGCGCGAGCAACAGCGCGCGGCTTTCGTCAAACCCATCAAAAGGTACGAGATCATCCTGTTGCTGAAGCCACTCCATCCATTTGAACCAGCTGTCGCCATGATCAACACCGGTGATACTGCTGGCAGCGACGCCCAGGGCAGGGCGTAGATTTCGGTGGAACCGCATGGCCTGCACCAGGGCAAAAACACCATCCGGGTTCTTGCGTTTGATGAAGTAATCAATCGCATCTGTCACGGCACGCGGGTTGTCGGACACAAGGTCAATCGCCCGGGACACGGGTTCCGACCTATCACCGCGCACATCCTGTGCGTGAGCAGGCAGAACGACGAGGCCGGCGGCGACAATAGTCGCGAACAGGGTGGACGAGATGGACTGGACTAAGCTGGACATGAAAACGGCACCGTTGAGTTTGGGATACCCCGACTCAACGGTGCCGCGTTTGCTTTGGCCGTGCACGTCAACACCGCACACAATCATGTGAGAGGTGCCGGGGGTGTGAGGGCCTGAAGTGTAAGGCGCTAGCTCCAGACCGGCGGCCGCTTGTTCGCCCATGGCTGTGCCTGTTCAAGCTGACCGGCCAAGCGATAGAGCGTTGCTTCGTCGCCGTAGCGCCCTGTGAACATCATGCCCAGCGGCAGATTGTCCTTCGACCACCACAGGGGCAATGACAAGCTTGGCTGACCGGTAAAGTTGAACGGCGGCGTGAACGGGAAGACCTTCGCCTGCCGCTTGTTCACTTCCTTGGGTTCCAAAGTGACTGGATCAATGAAGCCAATTTCGGGTGGCGGCGTGCCCATGACCGGGCACAGATACGCGTCAAACGGTGCCAGGTTGTGCAGGATCTGCCGCGACAGCTTGCGCAGTGTCCGCCATCCCCAGAAGGCCTGCGGTCCGGAAATGCGTTCGCTGGCTTTCAGGATCTGCCAGGTCAGTGGCTCCAGTTCTTCCGGTTCCGGCTGGCGTCCCAGCATCTCAGACCGCTCCATCATCGCGGCGGCAAAGTTGGACGCTGAAACGGCCCCCTGCGCGCGATAAAGCGTGCGGTAGTCAACACCGAGACCTTGCTCCACCACTTCGTGACCAAGTTCCTTGAGAAGTGCGACCGTCTTTTCAAACGCCGCCGCGTTCTCTTCGTCGATGGGCGCGTTGCTTGGTGTCTCCATGGAGCACGCGATTTTAAGTTTGCCCGGAGTGCGGCTTACTTCTTCGAGAAAGGGCCGCTCATAGGGAAGCGGCGGGTAGGGGCTGTCTGGCTCCGGGGCGCACGTGGCATCCAGCATGGCCGCACTGTCGCGCACGGTGCGTGTGACCACATGGTCCACGGAGAACCCCATTGCGCGTTCTCCGTCCTCGCCGGAATCCGGATTGCGGGCACGCGTGGTCTTCATGCCGACAAGACCGCAACAGGCCGCTGGAATACGGATAGACCCCAGACCATCCGAGGCGTGGGCCATGGGGACGATGCCGGCCCCCACTGCGGACGCCGCACCACCGGATGACCCGCCGGCGATATGATCCGGGTTCCACGGATTACGGCATGGGCCGAGGCGGGCGGATTCACTGGTGCCCGTAATGCCGTATTCCGGCGTGTTGGTCTTGCCAACAAATACCAGCCCGGCTTCGCGGTAGCGCTTGGCGAGAATGCTGTCTTCAGTTGGAACGTAATCGCGCAGGTAATGCGAGCCGGACGTCGCCGGCCAGCTGGCAACCTTGACGCCCAGATCCTTGATCAGGAAAGGCACCCCCTTGAAGGGACCGTCGGGCAGATCCCCCTTTGCCCATTCACGGGCATCGTCATAGCCCTTGTAGACAACCGCATTGAGAGCCGGATTGTGCTGCTCAATCCGGTCGATGGCCGCGTCCACTAGTTCAAGCGGTGTCACTTCCTTTTTGGCGACAAGTTCAGCAAGGCCGACGCCGTCATAGTCTGCATACGCATCAATGGTCATGTTGTGCTTCCTAATTCCAGATTGGCGGGTGACGGTCGATCCATGGCTGCGCCTGCTCAAGCTGCGCAGCAATGCGGATCAATGTAGCTTCATCGCCTGCACGGCCGGCAAAATGGACTCCCACGGGAAGTCCATCAGGTGTCCAGTGCAAAGGCAGGGAAATGGCCGGCTGACCCGTCGCGTTCTCGATAGGTGTAAACGGTACATAATCGAGGATCGGCTCAAAGGCCTTCTGCGGGTCCCCTTCATTGATGTCCACGGTTCCGATGCGCAGGGGCGGTTCGCCAAGCGTCGGCGTCAGCCACAAATCATATTCATCATGCCATTGGGCAATGCCGCGGCTCATGATCTGAAGCATGGCAACAGCGTTCAGGTAGTCGGCTCCTGAAATCTGCTTGCCAGCTTCCCACAAGCCGATAGTCAGCGGTTCAAGATCACCCTGATTTGGCGTTTTGCCGAACAGCACGTTCTGCACTTCAATCTGCTGGGTTACGCCTGTCGCCCAGATCGCCATGAAGGCTTCCTGCATCATGTCGTTGTCCAGCGGCGGTGACGCTTCCTCCACATGATGGCCGAGGCTTTCCAGAAGCTTGGCGGTGTTTTTGACTGCCGTTGCGCATTCCTCATGAACGGCACCACCGCCGGGCGTCTTGGTGGTGAATCCGATACGCAGGTTGCCGGGGTGCGTGCCCACATCTTCCGACCAGATGCCGTCATGATGCGGCGCAAAATAGGGGTCACCGGGCTCGGGACCGGCGGCGATATCCAGAGCAACCGCCGTGTCACGGACCGTTCGGCTGACAACAAGGTCCGTCGTCAGGCCGGACATGGCGTCGCCGATCATCGGCCCCTGTGGAATGCGGGCTCGGCTTGGCTTCAACCCCACCAGTCCGCACGAAGATGCTGGAATACGAATAGACCCGCCGCCGTCATTGGCATGGGCAAGCGGCACAATGCCTGCAGCGACGGCAGCCGCTGACCCACCGGACGAGCCGCCGGGCGTATGATCCGGGTTCCAGGGATTGCGGGCGGGGCCATAAAGGGCACTTTCGGAAACGGGCAGAAGGCCGAACTCCGGCACGTTGGTTTTGCCGAGAGGGACAAGACCCGCTGCCAGAAACCGCGTGGTCAGAGTGGAGTGCGTCGGAGCCGGACTTCCGGCAATAAAACGTGAGCCGTACTGGGTGGCGACGCCTTCAAAGTCGCCCATGATGTCCTTGAGAAGGAAGGGCACACCGGCGAAGGGGGCTGCTGCGTCGCCCTCATCAATATCACCGGCAATCTGGCGGCCCTGATCGGCCATGTCCGTCACGACCGCATTCAGGGTCGGATTGTGTTTCTCGATCCGGCTCAGGGCTTCCTCAGTCAGTTCGCCCGCCGTCACCTCTCTCTTGCGCACGAGTTCGGCAAGGCCAACCCCATCATGCGCCGCGTAATCATCAATCGGCATTCACATGTCCTCCCAGATACAATTTTTTGTTGGGAGATACGCTACTGGACCATCAGGCGAACGGGAAGGGCGGTGTTCCCTCAAATTCAGGCTCGCTGAGCTGCGGCGTCCCGCTTGGTTTCCACAGGGGAGCGGTCAAGGTTGCACGGCGACGGACATCAGCAGCATCGCTGGAAGACTGTTGCTGGCTGGCATTGGCAACCGTCACCACCTCGCCACTGATCTGGTCACCGGTCAGTGTGAGCACCACATAGCCATGGGCATTGGTGTCCAGATATTTGATGTAGGGATTTGCCGTTTCGCTTTCCAACCATCCGCTCAGCGTATCGCTGCCTGTATAATTCATCGCCAGGGACGCCCTGACGCCATGCATGAGTGTGAGGTTGAAATTTTCAAGCATCTCACCATTGGGGCCGTCGGCGACGACCATTGGCCGGAAGGCGTTTCCGGGGTCACGGGTGAAGCTCTCTGCGCCTGAGAAAAAGGTGAAAGAGGAGATGCCACATGTGGCGAATTCCAGCGCCGCGCCATCAGGTGTCTCGGCATCCGGGTCGGTCGTGAGAATTGCAGCACCGTGCATGTGATAATCGCCGGCGCAGGAGACGACACCTGCTATGCCTTCGTCTTTCACAAAGGACATCAGCTCACGCAACTCGCCGGGATAGCCGTTCCATGCATCGGTGCCCAACACCGCGTCCGGTAGGTCCTGAAAGGGAATAGACGACAGGTCGAGGCGCATAGGCATGGCGGGGATCGAGTTTGCCCAAAGTTTCCAGGATGCGCTGCTGCCTTTGAGCGTTTCCTTGAACCACTTCTTCTGGTCTGTGCCCAGGATGGACGCTGCGGGTTTGTCCGCACGCGGATTGGGCACGTCGCCGTCCTTGCCGGCGAAAAACGCCGGTGGCGCTCCATTGGACGCATCACGCCCCTCATCAAGGGCACGGATGATATCGGTGGGCGGCGCAGGCGCGCCGATGGCTTCTTCGAGGGCCTCGTCCATGGGCTGGGGTGACCGATAGCTGCGCGTGTCGGTCACGACAATGGAGGCGGTCTTGCCCCATTCCAGACTGCGGTAGATCGTCAAAGACGCGAGGGCGGAAAGGTTGTTGGGCTCGTTCAACAGGTAGCCATCGCCGGGCTCACCACCTGCTGCGTCTGACACGTTGGTTGGCTTGAAGTCATGAGCCGGACCATCAAGGCGCGCGGGCATGTATTCAAACCATGCCTGATTGGCCGAGACCTTGCGCTCCTGCGCCGGGCCCGTGCCACCGGTATAGGTGGCATAACTCTGCCAACTGTCATTGGTGAATTCGTGGTCATCCCAGGTGCAGATGAACGGCCAGCGGGCGCGGGCGGCCTGCAGGGCCTCGTCCTCAAGATAGCTCTTGTACAGATGCCGGTAGTCCGTGACCGTGACCGCGAAGGTGCGGCCACTGGGCAGGGTCGCACCGTCCGGGAACGGCGCAATCCGCCGCGCGGCGTCAAGGCCCGCCGGCAGGTCCGGGCTGGTTTCATAAATGAAGTCACCCAGATGCAGGACCGCGTGTATCTGATCTTCAGGTTGCGCGGCTTCATCGTCACTGACCATGCGTGCCCATGCACCAAAAAATCCCTGCTCATAGTTCTGGCACGAAGCCATGGCGATGCGCAGGGGAGCCTCCGCGCCGGCGGCAGGTGCGGTTCGTGTGCGGCCAAGTCGGGAGACATCACCCGCGGTTGTCAAAAACCGGTAGTAGTACCAGCTGTCCGGGTCGAGACCGGTCACGCTCACCCGAACGGTGTAGTCCTGTTCCAGCGATGCTGACACGGGCTGGTCCACGACAACGGTGGCAAACGTTTCATCCGCCGACACCTGAAGGGTCAGGGACAGCGGGCGTGCGGACTTGTCCAGCGGCGTGGCGCGCGTCCAAAGAATGGCACCGTCCGATGACGGATCAGCTGACGCCACACCATGGGTAAACAGTCCGCGTCGACCAGCGACCGGTGCCACGCTTTCCTCGGTTGCCTCTTGCGCACGGGCCGGGCGCAGTGTGGGCAGAAAACCGGATCCTGCGGCAGCTGTCACGAAGCAGCCGGCCGTCGCCCCAAAGCGGCGCATGAACTCACGGCGGGTGGAGTGGGACCTGGACGTCATGACGCTACCTCAGCTGGTTTTGGTTTTTCTTATCGAAGGAGTGCAACACCGCAGTGTCAAGTGGAGCCCTGTCGATCAACAGGTCTCCACAGACCACCCCGGGACATGTCAGAAATCAAGGGGCATTTGTCATTTCAGCCTTACCCACATCGCGCAATGATCACTCACCAGCACATGTAAACGGAGCACCCCCATGTCAGACGCTGCTACAGATCTCGCCCCAGCCCCCGTCAAGATTGGCTTCCTCATTTACCCGATGGTCACTGCCCTTGATGCATTGGGACCAGCGCAAATCCTGTCGGCGGTGCCCGGCGCACAGATGCATTACATCTGGAAGGAGAAGGCGCCGGTCGCATCAGACTCCGGCTACACCATCAATCCAACCCATGACTTTGATGACTGCCCGCAATTGGACGTTATCTGCGTGCCAGGCGGGTTTGGACAGGTAGACATCATGAATGACGAGGCTGTTCTTGGGTTCCTGCGCACGCAGGGCCAGGACGCCAAATATGTAACTGCGGTTTGCACGGGTTCATTGCTTCTGGGCGCTGCCGGTTTGTTGGACGGCTATGAAGCCAGCTGTCACTGGGCATGGCACGAGCAACTGGCGCTGGTAGGAGCAACGCCCAAGCAGGGCCGCGTGGTGCGTGACCGCAACCGGATGACCGGGGGAGGCGTGACTGCCGGCATCGACTTTGGCCTGACGCTTGCCGCCGAGCTGGCCGGAGAGGACGTGGCAAAGCTGCTGCAGCTGTCCTTCGAGTATGATCCGCAACCACCATTCGTGGGCGGGCACCCCACCAAAGCGGACCCGGCAACCCTGGAACTCTCAAGGGCCTTCATGGCGGACGGTGTGGCGTCCATGGCTGAGGCTGCAAAGCAGGCACAGGCCAATAAGGACAAGGCCCGCGCTGCGGCGGAGTAACGCTTACCTCCGGCATAATTGAGGGGTAAGGCGTCTCAAAAGAGGCTTCCGGTCATACATGGACCGGGAGCCTTTTATGTCTGACACCCAATATTTTACCGCTGACGACCTGAAACTTGCCTACACGGTTTCGGGCGAGGGTCCGCCGCTTGTGCTCATTCATGGCTGGCCGTTTCACAAAGCCAACTTCCGTCATCTGATCCCGCTGCTGTCGCAGTCCTACACCTGTTACGCGCTTGACTCTGCGGGCATGGGTGAGAGCGAATGGACCAAGGACACGGATCTGGGATTCCATGCCCATGTGGATCGCACCATGGCGTTTGTCGATCATCTGGGACTTACGGACTACGCGGTCCTGGGTCATGACACGGGCGGCACCATTGCCCGACTTCTTGCAGTGAAAGACGCTGCTCGTGTGACCTCGGTCACGGCGATTGATACGGAAATCCCGTTCCAGTTTCCGCCAACGGTGACGCTGTTGCAGAAGCTGCACCGCAATCCGCTCACAAGGCTCATTCTCAAGGCGGCCTTGTCGTCCGAGACATTTGTCAAATCAGGCAGCGGCTATGGCGGGTTCTTTGCCGACGCGTCGCATTTCACGGACGACTTCATGCAGCTGTTTGTTCACTCATGGCACCGCACGCGCCATGCCTATGACGGGTTGATGGCATATCTCTGCGCTGTGGAACCGGTGATCGTGGATACTCTGGATCAGGTGCACGCGGATACCAACGTCCCCATGCTGTTCATCTGGGGCACGCGTGATCCGATTTTTCCGGTGAAGTACGCGCGGGAGATGGTTGCCAACATTCCCGGCGATGCGCGCCTGATTGAAATCGACAAGGCCCGTTTCCTGCCGCATGAAGAACAGCCGGAGGCTGTGGCGGAGGCGGTACTGGCCTTTCTCCAAAAAAGCGATGTCGCGGCCTGATGCTGGATCCCCCGGTCAAGCCGGGGGATGGCGATCAAGTGGTTGGATCGTCAGATTCCAACAGACGCCATTGTCCGGTTTAATCGGACAATTCACCTAGCGGCTGGCGACTTTCGTCCGTGTCTTGCTACGCGCCTTCGACTTGGTCTTGGCTTTTGCCTTGGTCTTCACCTTAGGGGAGGCTTTCTTTGCCGCCGCCTTGCGCTTGGGTGCCGGTTCAGGCTCTTCGGCTGCTGCCTTACGCATGGGACGGCGCGAGGCTGCCGCTGACGCTCTGGCCAATGCGGTTTTCTTCTTGCGCTCTTCTGACTTGGGCGCTGCCTTGCGGCTCTTCTTGAGCAGCGGCTTGAGATAGTCGCCGGTGTAGCTGCGCGGTTCAGCGGCCACGTCTTCGGGTGTGCCCTGGGCCACGACCTCGCCACCTCCATCACCGCCCTCAGGACCAATGTCGATGATCCAGTCGGCGGTCTTGATGACCTCGAGGTTGTGCTCGATCACAACAACCGTATTGCCCTGATCCACCAGCTCATGCAGCACATCCAGCAGCTTTGCGACATCGTGAAAATGCAGGCCGGTTGTCGGCTCATCCAGAATGTAAAGTGTGCGGCCGGTGGCGCGCTTGGACAGTTCCTTTGACAGCTTCACCCGCTGGGCTTCGCCGCCGGAGAGCGTCGTCGCCTGTTGACCGATCTTGATGTAGCCAAGGCCGACCTGTTTAAGAGTTTCAAGCTTGTCGCGCACGGCGGGCACGGCCTTGAAGAAGGTGGCGCCGTCTTCAACGGTCATGTCCAGCACGTCGGCGATGGATTTGTCGCGGAACTTTACTTCAAGGGTTTCGCGGTTGTAGCGCTCGCCATGGCAGACATCGCATTGCACATAGACGTCCGCCAGGAAGTGCATCTCGATCTTGAGAACGCCGTCACCCTGGCAGGCTTCGCAGCGGCCGCCCTTGACGTTGAAGGAGAAACGTCCCGGCGTGTAGCCACGGGTCTTGGCTTCCGGCAGGCCTGCAAACCACTCGCGGATCGGGGTGAAAGCGCCCGTATAGGTCGCGGGGTTGGAGCGTGGCGTGCGGCCAATGGGTGACTGATCAATGTCGATGACCTTGTCGAGGAACTCGATGCCCTCGATCTTGTCATGGGCACCGGGCTGGGCGCGGGCGTTCATCAGTCGGCGCGACAGGGCAGGGTAAAGCGTGTCCACCAGCAGCGATGACTTTCCCGACCCGGAGACGCCGGTCACGCAGACAAACGCTCCAAGCGGGAAGTCCGCATCCACATCCTTGAGATTGTTTTCTCGCGCGCCCTTGATGGTGAGCTTGCGGCCATCCACCGGGCGACGTTCATGGGGCAGTTCGATCTGCCGCATGCCCACGAGGTATTGGCCGGTCAGGCTTTCGCCAGACTGCATCACCTGCTTGGGCGTCCCGGCGGCCACCACAGTTCCGCCATGGACGCCGGCACCGGGGCCCATGTCCACCACATAGTCAGCATCCATGATGGCTTCTTCGTCATGCTCGACGACAATGACCGTATTGCCGATGTCGCGCAGGCGCTTGAGGGTTTCGAGCAGACGGGTGTTGTCGCGCTGGTGCAGACCGATGGATGGCTCGTCCAGCACGTACAGCACACCGGTCAGACCGGAGCCGATTTGCGAGGCAAGGCGAATGCGCTGGCTTTCGCCACCGGACAGCGTGCCAGAGCCGCGTGACAACGTGAGATAATCAAGGCCAACATCTACCAGGAAGCGAAGCCGCTCGCGGATTTCCTTCAGAATACGCCCGGCAATCTCGTTCTGCTTTTTGGTGAAACTCTTGTCGACCGTTGAAAACCACTCATGGGCTTCGCGGATGGAAAAGTCGGCGACGTCACTGATGTGGAGCGTTGCAATCTTGACCGCGAGCGCTTCGGGTTTCAGGCGGTTGCCACCACAGGACTCACATGGATGGGCGGACTGGAACCGGGCCAGCTCTTCGCGCATCCAGGCTGAATCTGTTTCGCGCCAGCGCCGCTGAATGTTGCCGACAACGCCTTCAAACGTCTTCTTGGTCTTGTAGGAGCGGATGCCGTCGTCGTAGTGGAATTCGACTTCTTCCTTGCCGGTGCCAAACAGAATGGCATTGCGGAGTGTTTCCGACAGATCGCTCCATGCGTCGTTCATGGACCCGCCATAGTGATCCACCAGTGCCTGCAATGTCTGGGTGTAGTAAGGCGAGGTCGTCCCCGTCTTGGCCCAAGGCGCAACAGCACCCTGACGCAGGCTCAGGGAGGGTTCCGGCACCACCAGATCGGGTTCGAACTGAAGCTCTGTGCCCAGACCATCACAGGCGGGGCAGGCGCCGAACGGATTGTTGAACGAAAACAGCCGCGGCTCAATTTCTTCAATCGTGAAGCCTGACACCGGGCAGGCGAATTTCTCTGAGAAGATGAGCTGACGCGGATTGCCATCGTCGTCTATTTCGTCGGCGAACTCTGCAATGGCGATGCCTTCAGCCAGCCGCAGGGCTGTTTCCATACTGTCAGCCAGGCGGCCTGCAATATCCTTGCGGACAACAAGACGATCCACCACGACTTCAATGTCGTGTTTCTTTTTCTTGTCGAGCTTGGGGACGTCTTCCAGCTCGTAGAACTCGCCATCGACCTTCACGCGCTGGAAGCCTCGCTTGAGCAGGTCGGCAAACTCCTTGCGGTATTCGCCCTTGCGGCCGCGGATCATCGGGGCGAGCAGGAACAGACGCGTGCCTTCCTCGAGTGCCAGCACCCGGTCCACCATCTGGCTGACGGTCTGGCTCTCAATGGGCAGACCTGTGGCCGGCGAATAGGGAATGCCGACGCGCGCAAACAGCAGGCGCATGTAGTCATAGATTTCGGTGACGGTGCCGACTGTCGACCGCGGGTTACGGGAGGTGGTCTTCTGCTCAATCGAAATCGCCGGCGACAGGCCTTCGATGTAGTCCACGTCCGGCTTTTCCATCATCTGCAGGAACTGCCGTGCATAGGCAGACAGGCTCTCTACGTACCGGCGCTGGCCTTCGGCATAGATCGTGTCAAAGGCAAGCGAGGACTTTCCCGACCCGGACAGGCCAGTGATGACCACCAGCTTGTCGCGCGGCAGTTCGACGTCCACACCTTTGAGATTGTGCTCGCGGGCGCCTTTGACAGTGATATTGCGAAGTCCGGTCAAGTGGTCAGTCCTGTGATTGGGTGTCGTGCAAATTGCGCGTCAAACGAAAGCGCAAATGATGATCGTCGTGATAGGTGCCTTCTCCGTCGGGCTGCATGCCTATGCGCTTTGCCACCTGAATGGAGGTTTCGTTCGACGGCAGGATGACTGCGTAAATAGGGTCAATGTTCAGCACATCAAACCCGTAAGCAAACAAGGCAGCCGCAGCTTCGGTGGCGTAGCCATGGCCGCGCGCCGTCTCCAGCAAATGCCAGCCGATTTCGATCATGCCTGTGTCATCCAGAGGCTGAAGCATCACGTGGCCAAGCTGGACATCCTCGTCCCTGGCAAAGGCTGCCCATGCGCCCAATCCTCTGTGAGCATCTTCAAACAAAGCGCCGGACTCGAAATAGTCGGTCTGCTGCTGCTCGGTATAAGGCGCTTCCCGCCACCAATAGATTGCAGGGTCCGTCGTCACCCGGCAAAAAGCCTCTACGGTGGCCGGAGCAAGGCCATAGGGCACCAGTCGCAGGCGCTCTGTCAGCAGAAGCGGCAAGCCGTTGGGGCTTTTGGACTGGGACGTTTGCTCAGGCATGGAAGGTAATACGCGACCGGCGAAATCGGATTTGGGTGAGACGGGAGGATGAAAGGCGGCGCAGTGTGCTTAGTGTGTTGGCTCAAGTCGATTCGGCATGCTAAGAACATATCAGGAACACCTGCATTTGTTGTGGATTAAATCCGGTGCAGTGGAGCGAACGGCGCGATTATCAGCTACCGTTCGCGCAACTCAATAACGTCCCACGTCACTGCCGTGCTCCGGCATACGCGGCGAGAAGACCCATCCAAGGAAAGGCCCGCACCATGGCAGGCAGTGTCAACAAAGTTATCCTCATCGGCAATCTGGGCGCAGACCCTGAAGTCCGGCATACGCAGGACGGCAAACCGATCGTCAATCTGCGCATCGCGACATCGGAAAGCTGGCGCGACCGAAATTCCGGTGAGCGCCGTGAGCGCACGGAATGGCACCGCGTCGTGATCTTCTCAGAAGGCCTGGCAAAGATCGCGGAGCAATATCTGAAGAAGGGCTCGAAGGTCTATCTCGAAGGCCAAATCCAAACGCGCAAATGGCAGGACCAGTCCGGTCAGGATCGCTATTCAACGGAAGTGGTGCTGCAGGGCTTCAACTCGACCCTCACCATGCTTGATGGCCGTAGCGACAGCGGCGGCATGGGTGCCGGCTCCGGCGGCGGGGGCGGCGGCCAGTCCCGGCCTGCTGCAGCGGCTGCAGGCGGTGGCGCAGACGACTTTGGCGGCGGCGACTTCGACGACGAAGTGCCTTTCTAGCGCTCAGCTCCCTATCGCCCCCACGCAGGTGACGCCCTCATGAAAGTCGGATTGATCGGCGCGCATGGCTTTATTGGCAGCCATGTTGCGCGTCGGTTAATTCGAGCTGGTCACGAGGTCACAGGCTTTGGCCGCGATCTTGATCTGGGACGGCGACTTGTCCCGGCTGTTGAATGGCGGCCCTGCGATCTCAACACGGACACGGATGCGCATATCTGGGCAGAGCGCCTGGACGGCTGCGATATGCTCGTCAACTGCGCGGGCGTTCTTCAAAAGACATCCAGAGATGACCCGGCCGCCATTCATGGTGCCGCGACCTGCGCCCTTTTTGATGGTGCTCTTAAGGCGGGGGTCCAGCGCATCATTCATATCTCTGCACTTGGCGCGGATGATGATGTGGATACGGACTATTCCAGGTCAAAACGTGTTGCCGACACATATCTGGCCGGGCTCGACGCGGACTGGATCATTCTCAAACCATCGCTTGTGGTTGCCCGAGAATGTTATGGCGGCACAGCCATGGTGCGCCTGCTGGCTGGCCTGCCCGGGGTCGTGGCAATTCCCGAACAGGCGAACATTGTATTTCAGCCCGTCGCCATGGATGACTTGACCAACGGCATCCTCAGATTGACCGACGCCAACGCCCCCTCTCGCCTGACGCTGGCGGTGACCGGGCCCGTGGTTCAGGACCTCACCGAAATCGTGCAGACCATCCGAGCATGGCTGGGGTTTGGGCCTGCGCGTATTGTGGCTGTTCCCGGGTGGGCCATGCGGCCGGTGATCCTGGCAGCGGACCTGCTTGGCTATCTGGGTGTTGAGACGGCTTTGCGGTCCACCTCGTTCAAGCAGACTGAGAAACCCAACACAGCAGATCATGTTCCCTTTGAAGAGGCGACGGGTCTCAAGATGCAGCCCATTGGGACTGCGCTTGCAGATGACCCGGCCTCCCGCGCGGACCGGCGCGATGCCCGACTGGCCGCGCCCCTGATTGCCCTGCGTGTGCTGTTGGCGGTCTTCTGGGTTGCGACAGGCATCGTCACGCTTGCAGGCATTTCGCACGCGGCGCAGGCCGATGCTGCTCTTGCCTTAACCGCACTCGTTGGCGGCACGGGAACGCTGGGGGCGATCATTGCCACCTCATGTCTCGATATTTTGCTCGGCATCTGGCTGATCACCGCGCGCGACCTGT
The DNA here is from genome assembly GCF_000689395.1 of Candidatus Phaeomarinobacter ectocarpi. Lineage (GTDB taxonomy): Bacteria > Pseudomonadota > Alphaproteobacteria > CGMCC-115125 > CGMCC-115125 > Pyruvatibacter > Pyruvatibacter ectocarpi. The sequence continues at coordinate 1,454,182 of NZ_HG966617.1, read as the reverse complement.
GGCGGCCCTGCGTGGCACAGATACTGCTCAGCCTTGGCTATATTGGCGGCCTGACCTTGCTGGCACCGGAGATGTGGGCTGATCCGCTCGGGCCGCTTCTAAAGGTTGTGCCGATCATCGGGGCAACAATTGTCCTCGCCGCGTCTGGAGCGCGCCGATGATGGACGCGTTCCTGATCTGGAAATGGATCCACATCCTTAGCGCCGCTGTGCTGTTTGGCACCGGGCTGGGCATCGCGTTTTTCATGTTCATGGCACATCGCACCGGCAGCCCGGTTCTCATTGCGGGGGTTGGCCGCATTGTTGTCGTCGCGGATTTTCTTTTCACCGCAACAGCCGTCGTGGTGCAGCCTGTCAGCGGCATCGCACTGGCCGTGTTGGCAGGCTACAGCCTGCTGGATGAGTGGCTGCTGGCGACCTATGCCCTTTATGTTCTGATCGGGTGTTGCTGGCTGCCGGTTGTCTGGATCCAATGGAAGATGCAGAAGCTGGCGCAATATGCAGCGGACACGAGCGATGATCTGCCCGCGCAATATCACCAGCTGTTTGCATGGTGGTTCTGGCTTGGCTGGCCAGCGTTTGCCTCAGTCATGGGCATCTACGTCTTGATGCTGCTGCGTCCGGCACAGGTTTTCTAGGTCAGACCCCAAACAGGCGCTGAGACCCTAGCTGATGCCCGTTGCATCCTTGATGGCGTCAGTCATTCCGACACTCTTGAGCAGCAAAGCGCCTTCGATTGTCAGCAGCAGGCCGGCGGCCTCTGATCTGCGTTTTCTGGGGGACGCGCTCTTGAGCTGTGCGTGGCCCCAGTCCAGAAACCGCTCTCCAAGCTGCTGGCCGACGGCGCGATAGAACGCGTCTCCGTGGGCGGCAAGAGCTGATATCTCGAGCCACATGCGCATATAGGGCCACAGATCATCATCCAGCGCCGCCTTCAGCAGGGCCGGCTGCAGCTTTTCCAGGGGGATGGGCTGTGGGGCCGCCCGGTCCCCAAGAATGATCTCCAGGCGATCCCCGATCACGCCCAGCGTCGCGGTGATGATCTCATTCTTGTCCTTGAAGTAATACAGCAGCATGCGGTCGCTGGTTTCAGCTGCGTCCGCCAGGGCGCGCAGACTTGACGCGGAAAGCCCGTCCGACAGGACATGGTCCGCGAGACGCTCCAATATTGCAGACCGGCGATCATCGGATTTGGCCACGGACTATCCTGTTGCAGGGGACGAAAAGACTGCTGACATAGCGGATATGACGGGAATTGCCGCGCTTGTGTCAATTTGTCTGCGTATCATCACGCAAGAATCCAAAAGCTGCAGTCCCGACAGATTTCCATAAGGCGGTTTCCATGACCATTGATGTGCTCGACACCCTTCATGACCCCGGCAAGATTGGCGGTGCCAACGACGACAATCTGGGCCACTCCGGCGATTACGCATGGGTGTTTGACGGGGCAACAGGACTGGTGGAGGAGCAGCTCACCGGCACCGCCAGCGACGCAGCCTGGCTGTCACAGGCAGGCACCGACGCCTTGCAGGCGCGCGCGCCAAGCCATCGCGGTCCTCTGGCAGCACTCGTGGACGAGGTCATTGACGATGTGACGCAGCGCTTTGAGGCTGAGGGCCATCGACAGCCGCAGGAGCGCTATGAACGGCCTACGGCGTCGCTCATTCTCGTCCGGCAGGTCGGCGGTGTTCTGGAGTGTCTCAACTTCGGGGACTGCAAGATCCTCCTGCGCGATGGCACCGGGATGTTCCGGACGTTCGGGAGCAGCGAGGAGAGCGAGGCCTATGAAAACCACCTCGCCACACGTTTTTCCGAGCAACGCAAAGAACAGGGCGACACGGGCGAGCCGAACCAGCACCGCAGCTCGATCCTTTCGCGCCTGCGCAAGGTGCGCAACCGCCACAATGTATCGGGCGGGTACTGGGTGTTTGCGTTGGATGCGGGCGCGGCAGAACACGCGCGGACGGCGACTTTTGACTTTGAAGCGCCGGCGGTTGCCCTTTTGATGACCGACGGGTTTGAGGCGCTGGCAGGGGACTATGGCCGCTACACGGAAGAAGAGCTGCTTGACGCGGCCCTTGCGAAGGGCCTGACCGCCTTGAAGGATGAGCTTCGGCATATTGAGAGGGAACTTGACCCCGAAGCGCATCAATTTCCGCGCTTCAAGCAGTCCGATGACGCAACCGCCATGCTGGTCAAAATCGGCTGAGTCTTTGCCTGTGGTGCAGATTTTGGATTGGCTTTGCGGGACGCCGACACAGCGCGTGAAACCGCCCAAAATAGATGCCATTTTTCACATTAAAAACAAGGACTTACCGAGTGCTCTTTGCTGCTCGTGTGAGCACTGCCCCGGTTTGCTGCCGACCGCACCGGGTGCTAGTTTTCAGAGTGCGTTTTCGACGCGATTCCGCACAGTGTTGAAAGTCCCGATGCGCTGCTTGTGAGCCTGCGCAACGCGGGCTTTTTGGCCAAATGATGAAACAACAGAAGCAAGCCGCTCAGTGTCAGATATCGACGACAACGAACCCGTGGAAGATCCCGTAACATCCGAAGGCGCCGGTGACGGCGCTGGAGGAGAGCCGCCTGCGGGTGGCTCAGATGGACCTTCCGATGGCCCCGGTGAAGGCATAGGCCGCATCTCAATCGAAGATGAGATGCGCAGTTCTTATCTCGACTATGCCATGAGCGTGATCGTGTCGCGTGCGCTGCCTGACGCCCGTGACGGCCTCAAACCTGTGCACCGCCGCATTCTGTTTTCGATGAATGAGAACGGCTACGACTGGAACAAGCCGTACCGTAAATCTGCCCGTGTCGTCGGTGATGTGATTGGTAAGTATCACCCGCACGGGGACCAATCGATCTATGACGCGCTGGTGCGTATGGCGCAGGACTTTTCCCTGCGCCTGCCGCTGCTGGACGGGCAGGGCAATTTTGGCTCTGTTGACGGCGATCCCCCGGCAGCCATGCGTTACACCGAAGTGCGGATGGGCAAGCCGGCCCACGCACTGCTGGAAGATATCGACAAGGATACGGTCGATTTCCAGAACAACTATGATGACAGCGAGCGCGAGCCGGTTGTGCTGCCCGCACGCTTTCCAAACCTGCTGGTCAATGGTGCCGGCGGCATTGCCGTCGGCATGGCGACCAACATTCCGCCGCACAATCTTGGCGAAGTGGTCGACGCCTGCATTGCAACGCTGGATACGCCGACAATCGGCATTGATGACCTGATGCAGATCGTGCCGGGTCCGGATTTTCCGACCGGCGGCATGATCCTTGGCCGCTCCGGCATCAACACGGCCTATCGTGATGGCCGCGGCTCTGTCGTCATGCGCGGCAAGGTTCACATTGAACAGACACGCGGTGATCGCGAAGCCATCGTCATCACCGAAATTCCCTATCAGGTGAACAAGTCGTCGATGGTGGAGAAGATTGCCGAGCTGGTGCGCGAAAAGCGCGTCGAAGGTATTTCTGATCTACGCGATGAAAGTGACCGCGACGGCATGCGTGTCGTCGTCGAACTGAAGCGGGATGCGGTCTCGGACGTTGTCCTGAACCAGCTCTATCGCTTCTCACAGCTTCAGACGTCCTTTGGCTGCAACATGATTGCGCTGAATGGCGGTCGGCCGGAAGTGCTGACCCTCAAGGGGTTCATTGATGCGTTTCTCGCGTTCCGCGAGGACGTTGTTACCCGCCGGACCAAGTTCGAGCTCAACAAGGCCCGCGACCGTGCGCACGTGCTGGTTGGCCTGGCCATTGCCGTTGCCAACATCGACGAAGTCATTCGTCTGATCCGCAGCGCACCGGACCCGGCAACGGCCCGCCAGCAATTGATGGATCGCGACTGGCCGGCCGCTGATGTGGCGCCGCTGGTGCAACTCATTGCGGACCCGCGCCACGTGCTGACGGACGGCAATACGCTGCGCATGAGCGAGGAACAGGCCCGTGCCATTCTTGACCTGCGCCTGCAACGCCTGACAGCCCTTGGCCGTGACGAGGTCGGCGATGAGCTCAAGGGTCTTGGTGAAAAGATCGAGGATTATCTCGAGACGCTGCGATCAAAAGAGAAACTCTCCGGCATCATCCGCGACGAGCTACAGGCGGTGCGCGACGAGTTTGCGACGCCGCGCCGGACGGAAATCATGGAGTCCCTGGGCGACTTCGAAGACGAAGACCTGATCCAGCGTGAAGAGATGGTGGTGACCGTTTCTCACGGTGGCTACATCAAGCGCGTGCCGCTGGATACCTATCGGGCGCAGCGCCGGGGCGGCAAGGGCCGTTCGGGCATGGCGACGAAGGATGAGGATTTCGTCAGCAGCATTTTTGTTGCCAATACGCATACGCCCATCTTGTTCTTCTCTTCGGAGGGCATGGTCTATCGCCTGAAGGTCTGGCGTTTGCCTGCGGGCTCGCCGCAGTCGCGCGGCAAGGCAATGGTCAATCTGCTGCCGCTGAAAGAAGGCGAGCGCATTACCACCGTCATGCCGATGCCTGAGGATGAAGAAAGCTGGGGCGACCAGCAGCTGATGTTCGCCACCCGCAAGGGCAATGTGCGGCGCAATCAGCTCTCTGATTTCGTCCGCATCAATGTCAGCGGCAAGATTGCCATGAAGCTGGACGATCCTGAGGACGGCATCCTGGGTGTTGCCATCTGCACTGAAGATGAAGACGTTCTGCTGACCACGGCAAAGGGCAGGGCGATCCGCTTCCCGGCGACGGATGTGCGTGTGTTCACCGGACGCACGTCAACCGGTGTCCGCGGCATCCGGCTCGACGACGATGACGACGTGATTGCCATGGCTATGTTGCATCATACCGGCGCCACACCAGCTGAGGCGCGGGCCTATCTGAAGCAGGCCAAAGTCATGCGCGCGGCGGTGGATGATGACGCGCCTGTGGAAGAAGCCGACGACGCCGCGGACGAGTCGGGCGATGACGTCACACTGTCACCTGAGCGATACGCGGAACTTGGCGCGCATGAACAATTCGTGCTTGCGGTATCGGTCAACGGCTTTGGCAAACGCACGTCCTCCTACGAGTACCGAACGTCGGGTCGTGGCGGCAAAGGCATCATTGCCATGACGGTGACGCCGCGTAACGGCAAGCTGGTGGCGGTGTTCCCTGTGGATGAAGCAGACCAGATCATGCTTGTGACAGATGCCGGGCAGCTCATCCGCTGCCCGGTCAATGACGTGCGTGTGGCCGGACGGGCGACCCAGGGTGTCACCATTTTCCGCACGGCTGATGAAGAGAGCGTGGTGTCAGTTTCCCACATCGCAGACGCTTCAAACGATGATGAAGACGAAACAGCCGGTAACGATGATGACGGATCGTCAGATAATGACGACACGCCAACCCTCGACGAACCGGGTTCTGACGGCTAAAACGACGATCAAATCCGGGCTGCAAGCGTGGAAATACCGCCCAGCGGTTCAACAGGACAACAAACAAAACGGGAGCCGGCCGGAATGATCAAACGGACGGGGCTGTATCCGGGGACTTTTGACCCGATTACCAATGGCCACCTAGACATCATTAACCGTGCACTGAAGATGGTGGACCATCTTGTGATCGGTGTTGCTATCAACCGCGACAAGGGGCCTTTGTTTGCCCTCGAGGATCGCGTGGCAATGGTCGAGGAGGAGGTGGGGAAGCTCATCAAGGCCTCTGACATCAAGACCACAGTCAAAGTTCAGCCCTTTGAATCCCTGCTGATGCATTTCGCAGAGGAAATCGGCGCGCAAATGATCATCCGTGGACTGCGTGCTGTGTCCGACTTTGAATATGAATTCCAGATGGCGGGCATGAATGAACGCCTTAATCCGGACATAGAGACAGTGTTCCTGATGGCAGAAGCGCAGCATCAGGCTGTCGCCTCGCGGCTTGTAAAAGAGATTGCGCGGCTGGGTGGTGACATTTCACATTTCACCACACCAATGGTCCAGGAGCGTTTGCTGGCCCGTTTTGCCGAACTCAAGCAGGCTGCATCCTGATCTGGCGCCACCTCAGCACAAGACACTTTTGGGAGAGTTTCACCTTATGCGTATGTCATTGACCCGGACCTGGCTTTCAGCGCTGGCATTGGTTGCCATTGCTGCGATTGCCTTCAACAAACCTGCCATGGCGCAGGCGCCTTTCGCGGACGATACGTCCAACATTCTGGTACTTGAACTGAGCACCGGCACTGTTGAAATCATGATGCGGCCGGATCTTGCGCCGCTGCATGTGGAGCGCATCAAGAAGCTGACCCGTGAGAAGTTCTATGACGGCATCATCTTTCATCGGGTGATTGATGGCTTCATGGCACAGACCGGCGACCCTGCCGGCACCGGTGCCGGTGGCTCATCCTATCCCGACCTGCCCGCTGAATTCACGGAAACGAAGTTCCGTCGCGGCATCATTGGTGCGGCCCGCACGGCGGACCCCAACAGTGCCAACAGCCAGTTCTTCATCATGTTCAATCTGGCTCGCCACATGAACAACCCACGCAATCCGTCCGGCTTCTACACCGTATGGGGTGAAGTTATTTCCGGCATGGATGCCGTGGACGATCTGCCGAAGGGTGAACCACCTGCGAACCCCGGTAAAATCATCACCGCACGGATTAAATCCGATCTTGCGTCTGCAGCTCCTGCGGCGCCCTAAGACTCAACGATACGATCTCACAACAGAAAAGAGAGAGCGATGACAGACGCCTCGCCTGAAGACACCCTGATCCTGACACTGAAGACAGGTGACGTAAAAATCGCCCTTCGACCGGACCTTGCACCAAACCATGTTGCCCGCATCAAGGAATTGGTACGTGACGGCTTTTACAATCAGATTGTCTTCCATCGTGTGATTGACAACTTCATGGCGCAGACCGGTGATCCCACCGGAACGGGCATGGGTGGGTCTGGCAAGAACCTGACTGCCGAGTTCTCGAATGAAGCTCACGTGCGGGGCACATGCTCCATGGCGCGTGCGGCTGATCCGGACAGCGCCGACAGCCAGTTCTTCATCTGTTTCCAGGAATCATCCTGGCTTGATGGTCAGTACACGGTCTGGGGCCAGGTTGTTGACGGCATGGATCACGTAGACGCCATTGCCAAGGGCGAGCCACCGGCAAACCCTGACAAGATCGAGAAGGCCGTCATTGCCGCAAACGCCTGATCCGGCAACCGGGGCAACGGATATGACCGACAGCCTCGATGCCTATGACTTTACGTTACCCGAAGAGCTTATTGCGCTGCGTCCCGCCCAACCGCGAGACGCAGCGCGATTGCTTGTGGTCAATGCTACCAAGCCAGGCGCCATCGCCGATGCAGGTGTGCGGGAGCTTGCCGATTTTCTGAAATCCGGCGACGTCCTGGTGGCCAATGATACCCGCGTGATACATGCCCGGCTGCGCGGCATACGACGCCGCGGTGAAGCCGAGGCGCATATTGAGCTCCTCCTGCACAAGCCCATGCCGGATCCCGGCCACTGGCAAGCCTTTGCCCGCCCTGCCAAACGCCTGAAGCCCGGCGAAACCGTGGAGTGCGCAGAAGGCCTCAAGGCGCACATTGTGAGCCGGGACGGCGGCGAGGTCGTGGTTCGACTCGACGCCACCGGACAAACGCTGGACGAAGCCATTGCCATAGCCGGTGAAATGCCTCTGCCTCCTTACATTGAAGGCAAGCGCAAAGCCGACGCACAGGATGAAGAAGACTACCAGACGGTTTTTGCGCAGGCTGACGGATCCGTGGCGGCACCAACTGCAGGACTTCACTTCACGGACCGTGTCCTAAAGTCCCTCACAGACAAGGGTGTCTCACAGGAAACCGTCACATTGCATGTGGGGGCGGGCACATTCCTGCCGGTCAAATCGGACACGCTGGCGGCCCACAAGATGCACTCGGAGTGGGGCGAGGTTACGGCGGAAACCGCGCAACGGTTGAACGAGGCGCGCCAGGCGGGTGGCCGCATCGTTGCTGTCGGCACCACATCCATGCGGCTGCTTGAAAGCGCTGTTGATGAAGATGGAGTGTTTCATCCCTTCCAGGCCGAGACGGATATTTTTATCAAGCCGGGCCATCACTTCCATGCGGTGGATGTATTGATGACCAATTTCCATCTGCCACGCTCAACGCTGTTTGTGCTGGTGTCAGCATTTGCAGGTGTCGCGACCATGCGGCAGGCCTATCAGCATGCGATCGATACGGGCTACCGTTTCTATTCCTATGGCGACAGCAGCCTGCTTTTTCCCCATTCTCAGGACAACGCCGCCCCATGACGAGCTTTGACTTTCACCTTGATGCGACCGATGGCGAGGCGCGGACAGGCCGAATAGAAACGCCGCGCGGCACCATTCGCACGCCAGCCTTCATGCCCGTGGGCACAGCCGGCACTGTCAAGGCCATGACGACGGACACCGTGAAATCCACCGGTGCGGACATCGTGCTGGGCAACACCTATCATCTCATGCTTCGTCCGGGTGCTGAGGAGGTTGCTGCCTTAGGCGGTCTGCACAGATTCATGAACTGGGACAAACCCATTCTGACGGATTCTGGCGGGTTCCAGGTCTGGTCCCTTGCCAAGCTGCGCAAGATGACCGATGAGGGCGTGACCTTTCAAAGCCATATTGACGGGTCGACACATTCGCTGACGCCGGAACGCTCCATCGAAATCCAGTGTCTGCTGGGCGCGGACATTCAGATGATTCTGGATGAGTGCACGGATTATCCCGCGACCCGCGAACAGGCCCAATCCAGCATGGACCTGACCACGCGATGGGCTAAACGCTCAAAACAGGCTTTTGCAGACCAACCTCACCGCAAGGAAGGCCAGGCGCTGTTTGGCATTGTGCAGGGCTCAACCTACCCGGACCTGCGCCTGCAACATGCGCAGGCCCTCGTTGATATCGGCTTTCACGGCTATGCCCTTGGGGGGCTTTCCGTAGGGGAAGAGCAGGGCGCCATGCTGGAAACCGTGGAGGCGGTTGCGCCGGCGCTGCCAAAACAGCAGCCGCGTTACCTCATGGGCGTCGGCACACCGGAGGATCTGGTTGAGGCCGTGCGGCGGGGCATTGATATGTTTGACTGCGTTATGCCGACGCGGTCAGGCCGCCATGGCCAGGCCTTTACGCGCCATGGCCGGGTTGCGCTCAAAAACGCCCGTCATGGGGCTGATCCGCGGCCGCTGGATGCGGACAGTCCCTGCGAGGCCTCAAACCTCTATTCGCGTGCCTACCTGCACCACCTCTACAAGAGCGGTGAATATCTGGCGGCCATGCTCATCACCTGGAACAACGTGGCCTACTATCAGTGGCTGATGGCTCAGATGCGCGCGGCCATTGCCGAGGGTCGGTTTGAGGCGTTTGTGGCAGACTTTTATGCGCAGCGCGAAGCAAGCGACATAGACCCGATTTAGGCCACCCTTTAGGGCAGCATTTGAGCAGCCCAGACCCGACAAAATGGCGCGGATTTGCAGGTTGACCGCAGCGCTTTGCGCCCCTAGTTTCCCGCCACACATGCACGCCGGGCCTTGCAACCCGCAGAGCACTAAGTGGGCCCGTAGCTCAGCTGGTAGAGCGGCTGACTTTTAATCAGTAGGTCACAGGTTCGAACCCTGTCGGGCTCACCACTCTCTCTTTTCCAAGACACGCCAAAATAGACAGCCCCGCTGCGGGCATGCCGCTATGCTGACGCACAGCGGAAACCTGTGGAAATAGGCGAGGGGACATCTCGATGACAAAACGCACTTTTGAATTTCTGGTTCTGGCGGCAGGGCTCGGTTTCACCGTGGCCTTTGTGATCATCGTTGTGCCCCCCTTGCTGGAGTCCGGCGATATCATCGGTGCGTTTGGCGCGGGGTTTGTTAATCCCTATGCCTCCGGCTACTCGCTCGACACCATCCTGTGCGGTGTCATTCTCGCGATCTGGGTGCTGTATGAGCGCAGTGCGCACGGGGTCACCCATGGCTGGGTTGTTCTGCCGCTTATTCTTGTGCCCGGCGTTGCCACGGCCTTTGCGCTTTACCTTGTTATCAGAAGCCGAACCGGGGCTGTATCGAACACCTGACGGCAGCTTTAAGCTGTGCTTTAGTTTCAAAAGGCGAGGCATTCTTCTCGAAACTCGGAGCTCAAGTCTGTGCGTAACCTGTTGACCTGGATCGGGACCATCGGATTTCTCGGCGCTGTGGGCTATTTCGCGCCGACATTTGCCCCGACCTTTCTTGAGTCCACGCTGTTTGAGCAAGGCAACTCCGCACGGGATCAGGCCTTTGAAGACTGCCGGTCCGGCGATACAGCCCGGCAGATTGAAGGGTGCGGCTGGCTGATCGAAAATCGGGATGGACTGAGCAACGAAGACCTGTCGATGGCTTTCCACAACCGCGGTCAGGGGCACTCAGAGACAGACAATCACGAGCAGGCGTTTGCCGACTATGACGAGGCCATTCGTCTGGAGCCGGACGATTACATCACCTACTACGTGCGTGGTTTCCTTCATCAGTACCGGGAGGACTATGAGGCCGCCGTTGCGGACTACACGCTGGCCCTTGAACTGGAGACAGAGGACCCGGACGTTTATCGGGACCGGGCCTTGTCGCTCTATTATGTGGGCAAATATGAGGAAAGCCTGCCGGACCTCTATGCCGCCCTCAAGATAGACCCGGACCATGCCGAAACGCTCAACTCACTGGCGTGGACGCTGTTGTCCCTGGGCCGCGCGGAGCAGGCGCTGCCGATTTCTGCCAAGTCGCTTGAGGAAGACGGGGAGAAATCCGCCAACTCCCTTGATACCTACGCGCACATCATGGCGGAGCTTGGCCGCAAACAGGAAGCGCTGGAGTACTTCGTGAAGGCTGCCCGCATGGGGGACACCTACTATGTGCGCCAGATACAGCATGCGCTGTCAGCCAAGGGCTTCTTGTCTTCACCGCCGGATGGCGTCATGACCGGGCGCACCCGGGAAGCGCTCAAGGCCTGCATCGCACAGAACTGTCAGCTCCAACTGACGGAGCCTGATACCGGCAGCTGATGGCTGCCCATCAGATCGTCCACAGAAAAGGCCGGGCTCCGCATTGGAGCCCGGCCTTTTGCTTTGCACTCAGGCGTTAGTGGCTGACGCCGGGCTCCATGCCTTTGGCCTGGTCGATCCATTTGGTGACCATGGACTCGCTGGGCACCTGCCGGGTGAGGCTCTTTTCGTCGTTGGTCTTCTGCAGAGCTTCAGCCAGATTGGCCGCATTTCGGTGCTGCAGTTCCTTGACTGTATCAACGCCGGCGGCTTCGAGAAGTTCAGCATACTCGCCGCCGATGCCTGAAATGCGCATCAGATCTGCATGGTTCACCCATTTGAGGATGAGCTTTTCTGACAGGCCACTGTCGCGGGCAATGTCGCCGCGACCATTCTTGGCAGCGCCAATGGACAGCAGGTCTTCGGTTGTCTTGATGCCAGCCTTGCCAAGCGCTTCTGCGTAGGCAGGGCCGATACCTTCAATGTCTTCAATCGGATAGCTCACGGATGTTTTTCCTTCCTCAGGGGTCAATCAGCCCCCTTCAGATCAGGGACTTAATGGTACTTTGCAGGGAGTTTACGGCGATTCCAAGCCTACAGCCGCAACAAGTTGCACATCAAATCTGACATGATGTCAGCCTCGGTTTTGCCCCGTTTTGCGGCCATAGTGTTTTAACGTATTTGTTGGATTCTGCGCCAATGGGATTGCTTGTCGTGAAACGTGTACATCTTGCCATCTGGGCTGTTCTTGCCGCACTCACCATCGGTACGCCGACAGCGACCGCGCATCCGCATGTCTGGATCGATATGACCGTTTCGTCCGTGTTCGGCGAGGACGGCAAGCTCACCGGCTTCACCCATGTCTGGGCGTTTGATGAATTCTATACGGTGTTCCAGCTTGAAGGATTTGAGCTGTCGTCTGGCGACAAGCCTGCCCAGGAGCAGCTGGACAAATATGCCGTCGAGATGACCGACAGCATTGCCCAGTTTGGATATCTGATGCGGATTGAAGGCAGGGATGGCCGCCTGGATGTCGATGCCCGTGACCAGAGCGCCCGGCTGCGGCCGGACCAACGGCTTGAACTGACCTTTAGGGTTGACCTCAAAGAACCCGTCGACACCACGGACTGGCCGGTCAGGTATTCAGTTTATGATCCTGACTATTACATCGAGATGCTGCATGAGAAGGGCACCGGCGTGCTAATGACAGGTAACCCCCCGGCGACCTGCACAATGGATGTGGACCGCCCGTCGCCAACCTTCGAGATGATCAGCCTTGCAGCTTCCTTGGACAGGATGGATCAGGGACCGGATACACTCGGTGCTGCCTTCGCTGAAAATGTCACCATTGACTGCCGTCCTGTAGAGGCCCGCAGTGCTGAGTAAAACAGTCCGGCCTACGGGCTTACTATTGGCCGTTGCACTGGCATTCAGCGTTGTCCTCAGCCTGACCTGGACACCCTCGGCATCAGCTCAGCTTGGTGTGGACCGCCAGGAAGCGGCTCCAGCGCAGACTACCGAAACGCCCGCAAATGCTGACACAGATGCGTCATTCCTCACGCAAACGATTCTATACATTCAAAGCGAGCAGCAACGTCTGCACCGCAGTCTGGCCGGCGCCATTCGGGCCCTGAAAGAAGAAGGGTCACTCACCGCCGCATGGACACTCATTGCCTTGTCATTCCTCTATGGCGTTTTCCACGCGGCGGGGCCCGGGCACGGCAAAGCGGTGTTGTCTGCCTATCTGGTGACGCAGCCTACGGCTCTGAAGCGAAGCCTGCTGCTGGCTGCCGCCTCGTCCTTCATGCAGGGGATCACGGCCATTGTGGTGGTAACCGGCATCATCGTGATCTTTGGTCTGGCGCTGCGCACGTCGGGCGTCATCGTCCAGTGGCTTGAGGCTGCGAGCTTCGCACTGGTGGCGGTTGTCGGGCTTTGGCTCATCTGGCGATCCGCAAAGGCTCTGGCACCACGATTTGGGTTCGACCTTGGATCCGCCGGCCACGCCCATCACCATGATCACGGACATAGTCACGGGCACGACCATGAGCACGGACATGATCATGATCACGAGCACGGTCCTGACTGCGGCCATACGCATTTTCCAACGCCGGAAGAGAGCATGAATGCTGGCTCCCTGAGGGAAATGATCGGGATCGTTCTGTCGATCGGTATCCGCCCGTGTTCCGGGGCGATCCTGGTTCTGGTGTTTGCCCAGGTCTTGGGCATGACATTTGCCGGTATTGCCGCTGTTCTGGCCATGTCAGCTGGCACCGCCATCGCCGTGGCGCTCATTGCGCTTGCAGCGGTTGGTCTGCGGGATGGGGCCTGGGCGCTGACCCGGCTGGACAATGCGCGGGTCGAAATGGCGGCGCATGGACTTGCCATCCTGGGCGGGCTCTTGCTTCTGGTGATGGGTACCCTGTTTGCCTTTGCCAGCGCGACGCAGCCCAGCGGCGGCATCCTGCTGATGTAATCACAAAATCGGCCGACGACTTGCGGCTCCTGCTGGTGCGTCCTAAACCAGAGGGGAAACAAATACGGAGCCTTTTGATGAAAACCCGTGCTGCGCTGGCCGTTGAGGCCGGACGCCCCCTTGAGCTTGTGGACGTGGACCTGGAAGGCCCGCGTGAGGGCGAAGTGCTGGTGGAAATCATGGCCACCGGGATCTGCCACACCGATGAATTCACGCTTTCGGGCAAAGACCCCGAGGGTATTTTCCCGTCTATCCTGGGCCATGAGGGCGCGGGCATCGTGCGCGAACTCGGGCCGGGTGTGACCTCGCTGGGCGTCGATGATCACGTCATTCCTCTGTACACGCCGGAATGCGGCGAGTGCGAATACTGCTTGAACCCGAAGACAAATCTGTGCCAGAAAATACGCTCAACGCAGGGGCAGGGGTTGATGCCGGACGGCACCAGCCGCTTCTCGGTCAATGGCAAGCCGGTGCACCATTATATGGGCACATCGACGTTCTCCAATTTTACAGTCGTTCCCGAGATTGCCCTGGCGAAGGTGCGCAAGGACGCGCCGTTCGACAAGATCTGCTACATCGGCTGTGGCGTCACCACGGGCATTGGCGCGGTCATTCACACCGCGAAGGTAGAAGAGGGCTCCGTTGCCATTGTCTTTGGCCTCGGTGGCATCGGGCTTAACGTCCTGCAGGGCCTGCGCATGGTCGGCGCAAAGATGATCGTGGGCGTTGACCTCAACGATGATCGCGAAGCCTGGGGCCGCAAGTTCGGCATGACGCATTTCGTGAATCCGGCCAAAGTCACCGGTGACCTCACCGCTTATCTCATCGAACTGACCGGTGGTGGTGGCGATTATACCTTTGAGTGCATCGGCAATACGGATGTCATGCGCGTAGCCTTGGAAAGCGCACACAAGGGCTGGGGACAATCCATCATCATTGGTGTTGCGCCGGCTGGTGCCGAGATTTCGACGCGGCCCTTCCAGCTGGTCACCGGGCGGCACTGGCGCGGGTCCGCCTTTGGTGGTGCGCGCGGACGCTCAGACGTCCCTCAGATTGTTGACTGGTACATGGACGGCAAAATCGAAATCGATCCGATGATCACCCACACCCTGTCCCTTGACGAGATCAACAAGGGATTTGACTTGATGCATGCGGGTGAGAGCATCCGTAGCGTGGTTGTGTACTAACTCAAAAAAGGCCGCTGCGGGTGCAGCGGCCTTTTCCAATTCTCGAGCCAGATCAGGTGCTTAGCGCGCCATGTTGATGATCTTGAGCTGGGTGAATTCCTCAAGGCCATCCGCGCCGAGTTCAGCGCCGACACCTGACATCTTGGAACCGCCAAACGGGATCATCGGGTCCAGTTCGGCGTGCTTGTTCACCCAGATTGTACCGGCATCCATCTTGTCCGCCAGCGCATAGGCGCGATCTGTGTCCTTGGCCCATACGGAGCCACCAAGGCCATAAGGCGAAGCATTGGCGCGGGCGACTGCATCATCCGCGTCTGAGTATTTGATGACCGGGAGAACCGGGCCGAACTGCTCCTCGTCCACCAGGCGCGTGCCGTCTTCGATGTCGCGCACAATGGTGGGACGGATGAAGTAGCCCTTTTGATCAGGCGTCGTGCCACCGGCGATGATGTTGCCGGAGCCACGGGCGTCTTCGATCAGGTCTTTCACCTTGTCGTACTGCATCTTGTTCTGGAGCGGCCCAAGCTGGGTGCCCTGTTCCAGACCGTCACCGATGATGGCTTCCTCAGCCAGCTTGGCAAGCTCGGCACACATTTCGTCATAGATGCTTTCATGCACATACAGACGCTTCATGGCGATGCAGACCTGACCGGAATTCTGGAATGCGGACTGGAAGAGCTGCGGGGCGGCTTCCTTGGGGTCCACGTCATCCAGCACGATACCGGCATCATTGCCGCCAAGTTCCAGCGTTACGCGCTTCAAGAGTTTGGCTGCGCCTTCCATTACCTTGGCACCGGTTGCGGTTGAGCCTGTGAACGACACCTTGCGGATGTCAGGATGGGCTGTCAGCGGGGCGCCGAGGTCGTTTGCATCCGTGATGACGTTGACGACACCTGCGGGGACGATCTCCTTTAGAATGCCCGCAAGCTTGAGTGTGGTGAGCGGCGTCGTCGGGGCTGGCTTCAGCACCAGCGTGTTGCCGGCCAGAAGCGCCGGCGGCAGCTTGAACGCCATGAGGATCATCGGGAAGTTCCACGGCACGATGGCGCCGATGACACCCAGCGGTTTGCGGTGGGCTTCAATCCGGCGACCTTCATTGTCGTCCAGCACCTTGACGGGCATATCCAGCGTCGCGAAATAGCGCATGAAGGCAACGGTGCCGAGCACTTCGCCGGTCGCATCCGGCAGTGGCTTGCCCTGTTCCTGGGTCAGCAGACGGGCAAAGTCTTCAGCTTCGGCTTCAATCGCATTGGCGATGGCATTGATGACTGTGCGGCGTTGCTCGATGGGTGTTTCGGCCCATGCCGGGAATGCGGCCTTGGCTGCTGCAACGGCATCATTGAGTTGCGCTTCGGAGGCTCGGGGTGCCTTGGTGATCACGTCTTCGGTGGCTGGATTGACAACATCCATGGTGCTGTCGCCGTCCACCAGATTGCCGCCAATCAGCAGCTTATATGCCTGTTCCGCCATGTTTCCGTCTCCCTAGGATAAGCCGCAGGCTGATGCCTGCCGTTTTCTTTGGAGAAACAGTAACGCGTATTTGCGATACGCAAAGAGTTTTTTAGAACGTGCTGGAAATACCCGGACCCAGAGGCAGACCAAGCGCCAGCCACCCGACAAAAAATGCGGTTGAGGCGACCCCGAACGCAATCGCAAATGGCAGCATGGTGGCCACCAATGTGCCGATGCCGAAGTTGGGATCGTACCGTTTCCCGACGATCAGGATCAGCGGGAAATAGGGCAGCAGCGGCGTGATCATGTTGGTGGAGCTGTCGCCAATACGGTAGGCGGCCTGCGTGGCTTCCGGCGACAGGCCCAGCAGCATGAGCATGGGGACAAATATCGGCGCCAGAAACGCCCACTTGGCCGACGCGCTCCCGACCAGAATGTTGATCGTTGCGGCCAGCAGTATGAGAGACACCAAAAGTGGCGAGCCCTCAAAGCCGATGGATCGCAGGGTATCCGCGCCGACGACGGCCGAGATGATGCCAAGGTTGGACCAGCTGAACATGGCGATGAAGTGCGCCGCAATGAATGCGAGCACGATGTAGACGCCAAGGTCCGACATGGCATCCGCCATCATCCGGACCACGTCCTTGTCAGACGCGATCACCCGCGTGGTCACGCCATAGGCAATACCGGCAACGAGGAACGCGATGAACATCAGCGAGACAAGGCTCCGCATCAAAGGCAGGAAGCTGCCGTCCTCGCCCCGCAAGGGAAAACCGGGTGCCCAGGCCAGCGCCGCGACGCCTGCCGCCAGAACAACAACGGAAAGCAAGGCAGCCTGAATGCCCCGGCGCTCGACGGCGGACACATCGCCATCGACTGCGGGAATTGGTGTTTCAGTCGGCACCCATTTGGGCAGGCGGGGCTCGACAATCCTGTCGGTTACCCAAGTGCCGACAATGACGAAGAGCGGCACCAGGCCGAGCATCAGATAATAATTTGCGGTGACTTCGACGACATAGTCCGCGGCCACAAGGCGAGCTGCTTCCTGGGTGATGCCCGCCAGCAGGGGATCAAGGGGTGTGAGGATGAGGTTGGAACTGAAACCACCGGCCACACCGGCAAAGCCCGCCGCGAGGCCTGCCACCGGATGTCGGCCGGCACCCATGAAAATGGCGGCCCCCAGAGGTATGAGCACCACATAGCCCGCGTCTGCCGCCAGCGACGACATGATGCCTGCAAAGACGAGTGCCGCTGTTATGAGACGCGGTGAGACGCCGGACACCAGCGACCGCAGGGCAACGGTGAGGAAACCTGTCTTCTCGGCAACGCCAACGCCCAGCATGACCAGCAGCACGTAGCCCAGTGGCGCGAAGCTCGTGAACGTCTTGGGCATTTCCACAAGCAGCCGCTGGATCTGATCGGCGGCCAGAAGGCTCTTGGCCTCAACCACATCGCCGGTGCCGGGGTGTGGAACGGCAACGCCTGCGGCGGCCGCAATCACAGACGCGATAATCACCATCACGATCATCAAGGCGAACAGCGTGACGGGATCGGGCAGGGCGTTGCCGGTGCGTTCCACACCATCGAGGAAACGCGTGAGCATGCTGCGGCGTGGGGCGGTCTGCGTCATGGTGGTGATCCCCTCAGATCAACTGTGACCGGCACGGTGAATGCCGAATCTCAGGACAGTTTAGCCCCGCTTGGGGCCAAGGGGCAGCAGGCTAAGGGAGAAGATCAGCGCAGCCGCAATGACGATGGAGGGACCAGACGGCGTGTCGAGATAGAGCGACATGAAAAGTCCGCCTACAGCCGCGGCGATGGCCAGGCCTATTGCGGCCAGCGCCATTTGTTCCGGTGAGCTTGAGAGCCTGCGCGCCGCGGCTGCCGGAATGATTAAGAGAGCTGTGACGAGCAGCACACCTACGACTTTCATGGCGACGGCGATTACGACGGCCAGAAGCAGAACCAGTGCGATGCGATAGCGGGCCGGGTTGATGCCTTCGGCGGCGGCCAGCTCTTCATCCATTGTTGCAGCGACGAGCTTACGCCAGATGACGGCCAGGGCAGCCAGTACCGCAACCGCAAGACCAAAGATGACGGCAAGGTCAGCGACGGAGACCGAAAGCACATCACCGAACAGATAGGATGTGAGGTCCACCCGGAGGCTTGGGCTTAGGGCGATGACAATGACGCCCAGCGCGAGGGACGAGTGCGCAAGAATGCCCAGCAATGTATCCAGCGCGAGGCCTGTGTGGCGCTCCATGGCCAGCAACAGGAGCGCAACTGAAATGGTGACCGCCGCCACGCCAATTGTGAGGTCGATGCCCAGCGTGATGCCAAGGCCAATGCCCAGCAGGGCGGCATGAGCCGTGGTGTCACCGAAATATGCCATGCGCCGCCAGACGACAAAGCAGCCCAGCGGGCCTGCCATTGCCGCCACCCCAACGGCGACCAATACGGCACGCACGAAAAAATCATCCAGCATGGGTGTGCTCTTTAGGGGGATGGTCGTCGTGGCTGTGGCCATGGGTGACATCACCGCCGATGTCGTGCTCGTGGTCATGGTGGTGTTCATAGAAGGCCAAAGCGTCGGCTGCCTTTGGACCAAACAGGCGCACATATTCAGAATGCTGCGACACTTCATGGGGTTGCCCGGTGCAGCACACATGGCCATTCAGGCAAATGACCTTGTCGGTTGCGGCCATGACCACGTGAAGGTCGTGGGACACCATCAACACGCCGCAGCCGCGGTCCGTACGCAGGCGCTGGATCAGTTCATAGAGTGCCAGTTCTCCGGCGTGATCCACACCCGACACGGGTTCATCAAGGACAAGTATGTGCGGGTCCTGAATGAGCGCACGTGCCAGAAGCACGCGCCGAAACTCGCCGCCGGACAGCGTATGGACCGAGCTGTCCACGAGGTGGGCAACGCCGGTCTCCTCCAGCGCGTCCAGCACTCTTGCGCGCGGCTGGGCGACCGTGGACGTCAACAACCGCGAAACCCGCACAGGCATCATCGGGTTCAGGGTCAGGCGCTGGGGCACATAGCCGATGGTAAGGCCCGGCTTGCGGGTCACAGTGCCTGAAGAGAGGGACTGGATGCCGAGCAGCGCCCGCACAAGCGTGGTCTTGCCGCCGCCATTGGGGCCGATGATTGTGACGATCTCACCGGCATCAACACTGAGGTCGATGTTGTGCAGCAATGTCCGCTCCGCAACGACAACGCAGGCGGCATTGGCAGAAAGAAGGTGTGTCATGCCGCGCCCCGGGCCGCACAGGTGCCGCACAGGCCGGTGACCTCGACAGTGGTCTGATCCGTCACGAAGCCTGTGTCTTTCGCCACCTTGGAAATGGCGCGCCCGATGCCCGGGGCTTCGAACTCAGCCACCTGAGTGCAATCCCGACAGATCATGATCATCGGCTTGTGGGCATGGTCCGCATGCGGGCAGGCCATGAAGGCATTTAGGCTTTCAATCTTGTGGACCAGTCCATGGCTTACGAGAAAGTCGAGCGCACGATAGATGACTGCAGGGGCAGGGCGGCGGCCACGCCAGTCAATCTGCTCCATGATGTCATAGGCGCCCTGTGCACGATGACTATCCAGCAGCACCTCCAGCACCGCCTGGCGATCGGGCGTCAAGCGCGCCTTGTTCGCGGCCAGGTGCCGTTGCGCATTGGCCAGCGCATCCTTGCGGCAGGCCTCATGGTTGTGCGTTTGGGCGGGGAAAAGCGATTGAGTCATGCCAATATCTTGCCATGTTTCTAATTGTTATACTATAACATATTGAACTGTGATCAGGAGAACAGCCCCATGAATCGTCTTGCCCAGCCTTCAAGCCTTTTGCTGCGTGTTACAACAGGGGCCTGCCTTAGCGCTTTTGCTTTTGCGGGACACGCTGCTGCGAAGGCGGATGTTGTGGCAACGATCCCGGCTGTTCATTCAATCGTCAGCGGTGTGATGGGCGACACGGGATCACCGCACCTGCTCGTGAGCGGTGCAGCCTCTCCGCATACCTACAGTCTCAAGCCATCCAATGCCCAGGCGCTTGCCGAGGCACAGCTGGTGGTCTGGGTGGGGCCGCAGATGGAAGCGTTTCTTGATGGTGAACTGAAAACGCTGGCGCCGGATGCGAGCATCGTAACCATGCTTTCTTTGGACGATGCGGTTACGCATTCCATTCGCGTTGGCGGTCTATGGGATGCGCATGATCATTCGACCCATGGTGGACCTGGCGACCATGGTGATGAGCATCACGGCGAAGAAGACCACGCAGACCACAAAAATCATGATCACGACAAACATGCTCATGATGACCATGACGATCATAAAGACCATGCGAAGCACGACGATCATGCCAGTCACGATGACCACGGTCATGAGGGTGACGCAGATATTGATGCGCATATGTGGCTCGACCCGCGCAATGCCATTGTTCTGAGCGCCGCAGTCAAGGACGAGCTGGCGCGCATCGACCCGGACAACACCGCGGCATATGAACAGAACCACACAGCCCAGGTTGCAAGACTTGAAGCTCTCGACGCAGAAGTCTCAGGCGCACTGGAAGCTGTGTCAGATGTGCCGTTTATCGTGTTTCACGATGCGTATCAGTATTTCGAGACGCGCTATGGGTTGAGCAGCGTGGGCTCGGTGACCGTGTCACCTGAGGTTGCGCCCGGGGCCGCGCGTGTCCGCGCCATCCAGGAACGTGTACAGGAGCGCAACGCACACTGTGTTTTTGCGGAGCCTCAGTTCAAGCCGAGCATTCTGGAAGCGGTGATTGAAGGCACGGATGCAAAGGCCGGCGTCCTTGATCCGGTGGGTGCGGGCATTGATCCGGGCGCGGACATGTATACGGCTCTGATCCGCAAGCTTGCGGCAGATCTGACAGCGTGCCTTGCGTCGTAAGGGGCATCAACCCAGGGCTGCCGTTCCGTAGAACAACGCTGCGCCGACGAGGATGACCAGCACGCCGCCGACAGCGCTCATGCTGTTGAGTGTCAGGCTGGCTTCCGTTGAAACGGAGCCGCGGGTCCAGATTGTCAGCACGCCCACACCTGCAAGCGTCAGGGCCATGCCGATGGAAATGGCGACGACTGTCAGCAACCCAAGCATCCAGGCACCGCTCGCCAGGGCAAACAGGACCGCAATCAGCGCGCCAGTACAGGGTACGGCGCCAACGGCCAGGGAGAGCAGGCCACGCTCACGCAGCGAGCCGGTTTTTGCATGACGATGGTGGGTCTCGTCAGCCCCATGATCATGCCCGCATGTGGATTGTGCAGCGGCCAGTCCGCCGGGCCAGGGGAGGTTAATCCCTTGCGGTGCGAGTAACAGGACGGCAGCCCGGTACAACATCAATGCGCCTGCCGCCATGATGAGGCCGTAGCTGACAAGTTTGACGGCTGTAAATGCCGGTCCCGACGCATCAATCACACCGCCAAGCAGGATGGCGGCGAAAACGGCAATGGCGGCTGCCGAGCCAACATGAAGTGCGGCAATCTCGCCGGCCATGCGGAAAGCTTCACGCACCGGCGCGGTGCGGCCTGCGAAGTATCCGGCGACGACCAGCTTGCCGTGTCCCGGACCAATGGCGTGAACCGCGCCATAGGAAAATCCAAGGCCAAGGGGGAGGAGGGCTGCGGTTGTAAACTGGCCGGACTGTGCCGCGGCTTCGGCACCGGCAAGGGCCTGAATAAGGTAGCTATGAAGCTTTTCGACCTGATAGATCATCTCGTCCATCAAGGAGAACTCGGTATACATGCCGACGCATGTTGTGCACGCGGCGGCTGCGCCTGGCAGCGATACCAGACATGCAGCAAACGCTGACAAAACATACATTCCAAGACGTGAGTGGTGTAAGGTCATGAGGTAGAGTATGACTATCAATCACGCCAATGTCTCACATTAATTCGGACCCATGAGCAGCAGTTCTCCAGACACATCCGCCAAGCCCGCGCGCCGGGAAAACACCAAGATCAAACTCATTCGTGCCGCCGAACGGCTGTTTGCAGAGAATGGTCTTGGGGCCGTTTCCGTGCGTGACATCACGCGCGCTGCCGGCGCGCGCAACGAGTCCGCGCTGCATTATCATTTCGGCAGCAAGGAAGCGCTCATTCGCGCCGTCTTCGCGGATCGGATCAGCGACATCGACAGCAAGCGGCTGGCGCTCATTGCAGAGCTTGATCGTTCTCAGGCGGGGCAGAACGTGCAGCTGCTGATGGAAGCGACCATTGCTCCCATGCTGGAAGCCTGCCTGGATGAGGGTGGACGGCTCTATGCAACATTCCTGATGCAGATCGCTGCCGACCCGCGGTTCGACGTGGATCGCCTGATGGACGATCTCGCGCCGGATGGGGTTCAGGAAGTCACCCAGCGCCTGCAGGGCATGCTGCAGGACTTGCCGCTTGAAACCCGCGCGACCCGTCTGCGGCGGCTGGCAACCATGTCCATTTCCATCATGGCGGATCACGCCCGCGAAGTGGCCAATGGTACGGCACCTGCCCTTGACTGGGCCATTGCTGAAGCGGGCACAAGTATTGCCAGCTACCTCACCTGCGAGCCGGGCTCAGCCTGAGGCTGAGCGTCTGCTTGTCCGGCTGCCTGTGATGAAGCTCTCGTCCGCACCATTGCCGGACCGCGCAGGTGCAAAATCTTTCATTGCAAAACCGGGTGCTGCAGCCTCATCTGTAGCTATCCCCCAATTGATTGAGTGAGGCTTGAAAATGGCATTGGTGATTTACGGGATGGGTCCATCCCCCTTTGTGCGCAAAGTGCGCGTGGCGTTTGTTGAAAAGGGAATGGATTACACGCTGGAGAACGTGAACATTTTTCCGGCCCCGGACTGGTTCAAGGAGATCAGCCCGCTGAAACGCATCCCGGTGCTCCGGGATACGGACCGTCCGGAACCCAATACCATTCCGGATTCCTCCGCCATTTGTGCCTATGCAGAACAGGTCCAGCCCACGCCGTCGCTCTATCCCGCGGATGGATTTGAGCGCGGTCGCGCTGCGTGGATCGAAGAATATGCCGACACGGAGATGGCCGGGGTCATTGGCCTGGGCGTATTCAGACCTGTCGCGCTTGCCGCCTTGATGGGCAAGGACATTGATGCTGCCACCGCCGAAAAAACCATGGCGGAACGCATGCCAGCTATCTTTAACTTTCTTGAAGCTGAACTTGGCGATGACGACTTCCTTGTCGCCAACAGTTTTTCGATTGCTGACATCTCCGTCGCGACACAGTTTGTGAATCTCCAACACGCTGGCTTCAAGCCGGATGCGGCTCAGTGGCCGAAGCTGGCAGCTTATGTGGCGCGCATGCATGACCGCCCCAGTTTCAAGGCGCTGATTGACGAAGAAGCTGCCCTGTTTGCAAAAACACGCGCGGCCTGATCCACAAAATCGGGGGAATGCCAGCGTTCCTTGCGTCTGACATTCCCCCATTGGCCTTCATTTCCCCCTGCGGCTAACCTGTTTGTCAAACGAGACAAACAAATCCGGGGGAACAGGAAAATGGCTTACGCGCCACAAGATCGACCTTTCTATGATGCTGACAGTCACATCATGGAACTGCCGGATTTTCTCAAGTCATATGCGGATCCGGACCTGCGCGATGACATTCCCGAAGTCAGCTATTCAGCTTCCTTGGTGACCGACGAAGAAGTTGCGGTCATCGTTGATCAGGGCGGACGTCATTCGCCCGAGCATGTGCAGGCGCAGATCGATCTGGGCGACAAGCTGATTGAAAGCTCCAAGGAAATTCAGGCCCTGGGCGCGTTCAACGCGTCCGACCGCAAGGTTGCTATGGATATGCTGGGTTTCAAAAAGCAGCTCGTGTTTGCTACGCACTCAGTGGTGCTGCCGTTCCACCCCAGCTCCAAGACTGAGGCGCGCCTGCGCTATGGCGGCACGCGGGCGCACAACCGGCACATGAGCGAGTTTTGTGCGTCCGATGACCGTTTGATGGGTGTCGGCGTCGTGCCGCTGGATGTGCCCGAGTTGGCCATCAAGGAACTCGACTGGGCCATCGACAATGGCCTTGAGGCCATCTGGATTCCGCACCGGGCACCCATTGGACATTCACCGGGACATGTGGACCTTGAGGGGTTCTGGGCACGTCTGGCTGAAGCCGGCGTTCCGTTCTGTCTGCATGTCGGAGGCGCACCGCTGCAGATTCACAAGTCGTGGGGCAACAATGGACGCGGCGCGACCCGCGACTGGATGGGCGGTGGCGAGAATGTGCGCACCAAGGATGCGATGGTGTTGCATCAGCAGCCAGAGATGTTCGTCAGCATGATGATGGCGGAGGGTATCTTCCATCGTCACCCCAAACTACGTGGCGCTGTCGTTGAGCTGGGCGCAGGCTGGGTGCCCCAGATGCTCCAGCGGCTTGATGATGTCTGCAAGGTCTATAGCCGGGTGGACGAGTCCATCCGCTTTGACAGAAAACCCAGCGAGCAGCTGACCCAGCAGATGGGCTTCACGCCGATGCCGCACGAAAACGTCAGCAACATGATCGAGCAGTCCAATGCTGATCTGTATCTGTTTTCCAGCGACTACCCGCATGTAGAAGGCACCCGTGATCCCATCGCTCGATTTGAGCGCACGATCGGCGACCGGGGCGAAGACATCAAAACAAAATTCTACAGCGAGAACTTCCTTCGCCTCTGGCCGGACGCACGGGTGGCCTGAAGCCCGGGTGGCCTAGCCGCGCAGATCAAGCCACGCGACTTCGTCTGGCGTGAGCGACAGGTCAAAGACGGCGAGGGACGTGCGTAATTCTGCCAGCGTGCGCGGCCCAACGAGTGCGCATGTGGGCATTTTTTGTGTCAGCACATAGGCTAGGGCGACCGTCATGGGATGGACGTTCTTTTTCTCTGCCAATTCATAGGCGCGGCGACGGCGTTCAAAATTGTCATCGCTGTAAAAGGCGTACACCAGATCATGGTCGGTCTTGATGTCGGGGCCGGCACGGTCCGTGAAGAAGCCGCGCGCCTGCGACGACCAGGAGAAGAGGGCGGTGCCTGTTTCCTCAAGCCATGTCCGATAGTCATCATCTGAGCACGCGGCAACGCCTGGCCAGATGGGGTTGTTCATGCGGGCCAGTGAGAAGTTGTTGGACAGCACACCGAAGCCCTGCTTGCCATTGGCCGCCGCATAGGCATTGGCTTCCGCCATGCGTTCCTTGCTCCAGTTCGAGCCGCCAAAGACGCTGATCTTGCCTTCGTCCTTCAGCTCGTTGAGCAGATCGACCCACTCGCCGATGGGCACACTGGTATCGTCGCGGTGCAGGAAGTAGATGTCGGCCCGGTCGGTGCGCAGACGCTCCAGGCTTTCTTCAAGCTGGGGACGGACCGCATCCGGGCGGCAGTCCGGCGTATGCGCACCCTTGCAGATCAGAACGAGATCATCGCGGACGCCCCGGTCTTCCATCCAGACGCCAAGTAGCTTTTCCATGATGCCGTCGCCATAAAGGTGCGCGGTATCAAAGCAGTTGCCGCCCTGCATGTAGAAGTCATCAAACTGAACCGAGGCGTGGGGCATCGCCGTCTGGTTGTCGCACCCCATGATGAGGGCGGAGACCGGCTTTGCGACACCCTCAATGGTCCGGGTCTGCATCCGCGCGGCGTCGGACACGGCAAGGGGCAGGCGGCTGGCTGTCGGCCATGCCTTCTTGTTGCTTTCCGCATTGAAGCGGAAGCGGGCACTGTCGCGCCACTGATCCAGGGTACGCATGTTGCCAAGCGTATCCGCAATGGAGACCAGCGGGCTCTCGGTCAGGCCCTTGGCGACACACTCAGCCACATGGTCGGCTTCGATCTCATAGAGCCATTTGTCCTGCGGCACATCGATGGTCTGTGTGTCCTTGCCGAAGCGGCGCAGTTCAATGGCGGAGGACCCGCCTTCGACACCGGCAGCGTGCCAGGGGCTGGCAATATGCAGTGACCCGGTTTCGCCATATATGTTCACGTCGTTGGGCAGCCAGGCGGAGACCGCCGTCGAAAGCTGGGCAATCACGTCATTGTCGAATGTCAGAAGGGCGGCGGCCCACTCATCCACCCCGGTTTCACCCAGCCGGGCAGAGCCTGCAACATTGATGGGATCTGCAAACCCCTGTTTGTCGTTGGCACCGGCCACAAGGCGGGCGACGGACACGGGGTAAAGGCCCACATCCATGAGACCACCGCCGCCAAGCTCATTGGCGAACAGGCGCGACGATGCATTGAAAGGCGCATGAAACCCGAAGCTGGCCTCAATCGTCCGGACCCGGCCGATCTCGCCGCCTTCTATCATCTCCACCAGCTTGCGGGTCTGCGGTGCCAGGCGGAACATGAAGGCTTCCATGAAGAACACGCCGGCTTCGCGGGCAGCTTCAACCATGGCCATTGTATCTGCGTGATTGAGGGCTGCCGGTTTTTCCACCAGCACATGCTTGCCGGCCTGGGCGGCACGGATGGCCCACTGGGCGTGGCTTGTATGCGGTGTTGCCACATAGATCGCATCGACAGCGGGGTCCGCGAGGAGGGCCTCATAGTCACCTGACGGCGCAAAGTCTTTGGCCCCAGCGGCGACGTCGGCGTTCTTGTCGGCCTGGAGTTTTTCAACGAAGGCCTGCGCCGTATCGGACGCGCGGCTGCCGACGCGGGACAGGGTGCCGGAATTGCTTTTGGCCACCGCCCGCGCAAATGCCTGCGCAATGGAACCAGTGCCAAGAATGCCCCAGGAGAGACCGGACATGCGCCCTCACTTATAGAAATGTGTGATGTGGATCAGACGAGTTTGCAGACACATGAAAGGGCCCGCAAAACACTATGCGACGTGCTCATTCGCACCAAGAAAAACCAACGTCAATTGGAAGTTTGACCGCAAGGCAAACTAGGCCTTAGGCGTAGCTGCTTTGCACCATCATCGCCGCTTCGGGAAAGAACAGCTTGGGCAGCCCCTTCAAAGGCTCCGGCATGTAGTCGCGGGCATTGAAAGCGCGCCACTTGTTGCGGTCTTCAAGCAGGCGGTCAGCCACGGCCAGCAGAACCAGCGGGTTCACGCCCATGCCGATATGCGAGCAGATGATCTCGATGTTCTCGCGTGGTGTGTCGTCGTCGAGGTCCAGAAATTCTTCGGGGATCATGGCCAGGTCTTCGTGCACCACACCGTCATACGGACTGTAGATGGCAACCAGCGGCACATCCTGCGGCGGCTCGTGCAGCGCAAGTTCTTCAATCTCGGCTTCGTTGAGAAGCTCTTCCACCGGGCGGCCTATGATGAGCCGGGACGCCATGCGGACACCCTTGTTGATGCCGTTATGGTGGCCTGCGCGCAAATTGGCGGGGCTGCCCAGGGTAATGACGCGGTCAACATCGTTCGGGAACATGCGGGCGAGTTCACGGGCGTAGACGCCACCAAGGCTCTGGCCGATGAGGGAGACGGCTTTGCCGTTCTCATCTGCCATCGATTTGATCCGGTCGCCGAGAAGGCCTCCCAGAGTGGCGATGTAGTCCATGCTCTTGGGACCACGGTTGATGCCAAGGCCCCAGCTGTCCGCAACAAAACCGCGACGGTTGAGGAAACGGTTCAACGGGCGAAGCGAGACTTCCGGGCCTGAAAAGCCGGGCAGGGTCAAAACCGGCGTGGCGCCATCCGCACGGGGTGCGATTTGATCGAGAAGCGGTTCAGTCAGAACCTTTGCGGTGAACTCGCCACCGGCCCAAAGCGCGTCGCCCTGCAACCGTAGGAAATCAAGCGTGGTTTTAACTGGCATATGACCCTTCGCCCGAAGGCGAGCCCTCATGTGAAATTTTCAACAAGAGTGTGACGCCTTTTAAATGGGCACGCTATGCCTTTTTGAAACCCACATTATGCCTATAATTTGGGCATTTGTGACGGTGGCTACATTTTGGACGCTCATGATTTGATGTCAGACTACCGGGTAATTAGTCCGTATGCGGACTAAGCCTATGCCTCTGAAATCATGAGAGTTATCCGGATACCGGCGCGATGGCCCGCTAAAGCGTGCTGCCTGAAAAAGTGACAGTTTTGCAATAGACACCCTTGGCGGAGAGGGCCTGACACAGCCCATTGGCGGCCGTGCGCGAATTGACCGGTCCGGCCAAGAGTCTCCGAAAAACACCATTTTTACCGGTGTCGATTCGTTGGATCCTGACGTCCAGACCCGTCAATTCGGATGAATGAGCGGCCTTCAATTCAGCCCAGCCTTCCTTCAACCGGTCCAGGGTGCGGTAGGAGGCAAGGTGAATGCCTATCGCACTAGAAGCTGGTGCCGCTGGCGCTGCCGCCCTAGGCGCTGGCGTTGCCTTGGCAGGCTTTGGAGCCGCTGCAGGCTTTGCCGGCATGGGCTTGGGCGCTGCTTTCGGCACTGAGGCGGTGATCGGTCCCAACGCGCTTTCCAGAGCAGCCATGCGCTGATCCAGTTCGCCTTCACGGCTGACCAGCTGCTCAAAACTCGGTCGCACGATGGAGTAGTCGAGTTTGAGCTGCGCCAGGTCGTATTCGAGCCGGGCAAGCCGGGCTTCCATGGTTTCGCCGGGAATGTTGGAGGGCAGATCGGCCTGAACAACAGGCGCAGGACTGCCAATAGAGGCTGTGGTTATGTCAGATGTGTCGGGCGTCTGGGCGCAGGCGGCAAGGAGCAAAGACGCCGCAAGCGCGCAGCCTGCATGGCGGGCCTTGCGGGTTGTTGCCTGTCCGGGCGGCTGTTTTCTGCCCATAACCACCACCTCATCGCGGGCGGATAGGGAGCCAAAGCTGCCAAATCCGCGCGAATCAACGAAAAAACGTCCAACATCGCTGGTACCCGTGCCCCGGGCAGGCGTCAAACCTGAGCTGGTTGAGCGCCGCAGGGGATAGCCCCAACACACGCTGCCTAACCGGGCGTCGATGCCGAAGAAGCCGCCATGATGATTAACAAATGGGCAGATTCATGCTTCAAGCACGGAAAAATGCTCTAAAATTAACCAAGAAATCTATTGGTTCTTCTGGATTTTCGAAGATAGCTGCAAGGTTTACGCAGGTTAACAGGCGTTTGCGAAGACCGGCCCGGATCATGCAATCCGGACCATGAAATTCAAAAGACGGGAGGCGCGGCCCGGCATCGGGGGATGTCGGCTGCTGCTGCCCGTGTCTTTGAAATATTGGGCGAACTTGTGAGAAGGATTGCCAACATGTTTGAAGGTGTGCCCGTTGAGGGCCTGATCGGCATTGGAGCGTTTATCGGCTCAATGATCCTGCTGGCCCTTATTCATGGGGTGAGCTCAGCCGTGCAGAATGCCCAGGCCTCACGCCGGGAAGCAGCGAAGCTGGTGAACCAATTGAGCAGCCTGGTGTCCACCAATGACGGCCAGACCGGTGGACCCAAAGGGCCCGGCCCGGCCGGATCGCCACGTCCCATACGGCGGCGCAAGGTCGTCAGCGCCCAAAAGTCTGCCGCCAGACCAGCCGACCGCACGTCCTATGGTCCGCGCAGCATGGCAGGCCGCTAGGCCGAACCGGCTTTTTACCGTTCACCGCTTTTGCAGACAGATTTTGCGGGCAGGCGCTGTGTCTGCTACTGCCAAGTCTGGGATTTTTGCATGCGTCGCTCGCGATTTGCGGGGGGATGCCTGTTTCCCGTGATCTGGATCTGTAGCAGGCGCCTTTATGGCTGGACTTAACGAAAAAGCACTCCGACGTGCGGTGATTTCCGCACATGATCTGGGCGCCGCCATACTGGCGTATCCCATTGCTGTGTTTTTGCGTCTTGGCCGCGAGGCCGCCGATCATGATCCAATGGTTCTGGGTCAGGCGTGGCTGCTGTTCGTCATTGTGGCGATGGGCGTCATGGCAGGCACCCGGCTTGACCGCGGGTCGTGGCGCTATGCCTCCATTGATGACGCGTTCCGGATCGGGCGGGTATCGGTCATCGCCAACATGATCTTCCTGCTGGCGCTGTTCCTGCTGTTCCGTGCGGAAGCCATTCCGCGTTCCGTGGTCCTGATCAACATCTTCGTGTTTGCAGCCCTGCTTGCAGGCCCGCGCCTTTTGTATCGCGCCTATCGCGATGGACGCATGGCCACCTTGCTGGAGCGCGGCACCCACTGGCGCATCCCGGTGCTGATCGTCGGGGCAGGGGACCAGGCCGAGGCGTTTCACCGGCAGATGCTGCGCGACACCGATGCGCCCTATCGCGTGATCGGCATTCTGGACGATGACCCGGCGCGCATTGGCACGACCATTCGTGGTGTGCGGGTGCACGGGCCTTTGGACAAACTTGCCGAGATCACCGACAAACTGGAACGCCGCGGGGCCCGCCCTGAGAGACTTGTGCTGACCGCTGATTATGACGGGTCAGCCAGCCGGTCTGATCTGTTTCATCTGGCGTCCGAGCTTGGCATGCGGCTGGATCGCATTCCGGCGCAAAGCACCCTGCGCAAGGAAGACGGCAAGCAGCTTGAAGTGCAGCCGGTGGACGTCGAAGACCTGTTGAGCCGTCCGCAAGCGCAGCTGGACAAGTCCGACATGCGCCATCTGCTGGCGGGCAAGCGCGTTGTCGTGACGGGCGCGGGTGGCTCCATTGGCTCTGAGCTGGTCTTGCAGATTGCCGAATTTGATCCGGCGAGCATCACCCTTCTCGATCAGTCGGAATACAATCTCTACGAAATTGATCGCGTGCTGGGTGAGGAATATCCCGACCTTCCGCGTACGGCGCATCTGTGCAATGTGCGCAATGCAGACCAGGTGCAAAGCATTTTCACCGACGCATCGCCGCAGGTGGTGGTGCACGCTGCTGCGCTGAAGCACGTGCCCCTGCTTGAGCCGCAACCATCGCAAGCGGTGCTCACAAACATTCATGGCAGCCGCAATGTGGCTGACGCCAGTGTCAAATGTGGTGCCGATGTGATGGTGATGATTTCCACCGACAAGGCATCTGACCCGATCAGCATCATGGGTGCCAGCAAACGTGTGGCGGAGTCCTATGCGCAGGTGCTGGACATTGATCAACGCAACCGGCCCAACGGCACGCGCTTCGTAACAGTGCGCTTTGGCAATGTGCTTGGTTCTGCCGGTTCCGTGGTGCCGCTGTTTCAAAAGCAGCTTGAAAAGGGCGGGCCGCTTACGGTGACCGACCCGGAGATGGTTCGCTACTTCATGACCATCCGCGAAGCCGTGCAGCTGGTGCTCTTTGCCAGCGCCCGCGAGATGAAACTGGATGCCAGCATCGGGTCTATTCTGGTGCTGGATATGGGCGAGCCGGTGCGCATCATCGACATGGCCCGGCAAATGATCCGCCTGGCAGGGCTGGAGCCTGACGAGGACATCGAGATCAAGATCACCGGTGCACGTCCCGGCGAGCGATTGTCCGAGCCATTGTTTGACAAGCGGGAAGAACACCTGCCGTCCGGACACCCCGGCCTTTTGCTGGCGCGGCCCGATGTCGGCGGTCTGGCGCAGGTCCGGCAATCCATCGATCACATGGTTGATCTGGCGCGCAAGAGTGATGAGGCGGCTGTCCGCGCAGCGCTGGAGGCACAGGTTTCCGGTGCGCCAAAGGCTGATGTGTCCGCTGCTGTCGCCAGTAACTAGCGCACCGCAGGGCTCAAACCGGTAAATCACCGCTGATTGCTGGTTAACGCCGATTTAGAGACGTAATAGTAACGCTCGGAAATCATACTTTATTTCGATTAATCGACCGGCTGCCGTATGCATCGCCGGAACGCTGACATCGACCAGACGCCTATCTGCAGAGAGCCTAAGACATGACTTCACCTTCTTCCGACACGCGCCCCCTGGCCGTGGTCATCCTTGCCGCCGGCAAGGGGACACGCATGCGGTCGGACATTCCCAAGGTGCTGCACAAGATTGCCGGCAAGAGCATTGTTGGTCATGCGGCGTCTGCACCGGCGCAACTATCACCGGACAGGCTGGTGATAGTTGTCGGGCCGGGCATGGAAAGCATCGCAGATGACGTGCCGGGCGCCGTTGCTGTCGTTCAGCATGAACGCCTGGGGACGGCTCACGCGGTGCTCACCGCGCGCGAGGCACTTGCCGATTTTGATGGCGACCTGATGATCCTGAATGGTGATGTGCCGCTCATTCAACCCAAAACGCTGGTGGACCTTCGTCAGTCCATCAAGACGGGCGCTGCTGTGGCCGTGCTGGGGTATCACTGCAGCACCGAGCATGCCTATGGACGTTTGATCATCGACGTGAACGGCGCGCTGGACCGCATCGTTGAAAACAAGGATGCGACCGACGCCGAAAAGCAGACCAACCTGTGCAACTCGAACGCGATTGTTCTGGCTGCGGATCACGCCTGGGACATTCTGACGGCCATCGACAATGACAATGCCCAAGGCGAGTACTACCTGCCGGATGTGGTCAAGGTTGCGCGGGCCAAGGGGCTCAGCTGCACATACGCATTGGCGCCGGAAGATGAAGTTCACGGGATCAATTCCCGCGTAGAACTTGCTCGCGCTGAAGGCTTTCTTCAGACGCGCCTGCGCCGACGCGCCATGGAAGAAGGGGCAACTCTGATTGCACCCGACACGGTATTTTTCAGCCACGACACAAAACTGGGTCGTGACGTCATCATAGAGCCGCATGTGGTTTTCGGACCCGGCGTCGTGGTGGCCGACAATGTGACTGTCAAAGCGTTCTCGCACCTTGAAGGCGCGACGGTTGCAGACAGTGCCACAGTGGGACCCTATGTGCGGCTTCGACCGGGAGCGGATGTGGGCGTCGGGGCGAAGATCGGCAATTTTGTGGAAGTGAAGAAGGCCTCGATCGAGGAAGGCGCCAAAGTCAGTCACCTCTCCTATATCGGCGACGCGCGTATCGGCGCGCACGCCAATGTGGGGGCTGGCACCATTACCTGTAACTATGACGGCTATGACAAGCACTTCACCGATGTCGGGGCAGGGGCGTTTATCGGCTCCAACACGTCTCTGGTGGCGCCGGTCAAAGTTGCCGATGGCGGTTTCACCGGGTCCGGCAGCGTTATCACCAAGGATGTAAGCGCAGACGCGCTGGCAGTGGAACGTGCGCAGCAGAAGGAGGTCGCCGGATGGGCTGCCAAATTCCGCGCGCGCAAGGAAGCTGCCAAGAAGAAAGGGTCTTAGGCCATGTGCGGCATTGTTGGTGTCATCGGCAAAAGCGATGTGGCTCCCGTCATTCTGGAGAGCCTGCGACGGCTGGAATATCGCGGCTATGACAGCGCGGGCATTGCCACCCTGGTGGATGGCGCCATTGATCGCCGCCGGGCGACCGGCAAGCTCAATGCGCTGTCAGGCGAACTGGATGCGTCGCCCCTGAATGGCACCATCGGTATTGGCCATACCCGTTGGGCCACGCACGGTGCGCCCACACAAAACAATGCACACCCCCACGCGACAGAAAATGTGGCGGTTGTTCACAACGGCATCATCGAGAATTTTCGCGCGCTGCGGCAGGAGCTTGAGGCTGCGGGTGCAACCTTCTCATCAGACACCGACACTGAAGTCATTGCCCATCTCATCAACGGGTATCTTGCAGACGGCAAGACACCCAAGGACGCGGTGGAAGCAACACTTGCGCGCCTGGAAGGTGCCTTTGCGCTGGCGATTGTCTTCAAAGGCGAGAACAAGCTGATGATCGGGGCGCGGCAGGGCAGTCCGCTGGCGGTCGGCTATGGCGACGGGGAAATGTATCTGGGGTCCGACGCCTTTGCCCTGGCCCCGATGACGAACCGGGTGGCGTATCTAGAGGATGGCGACTGGGTCGTCATTACCGATACCAGCGCTGTTGTGTACACCGCCGATGGCCGGGAAGTGTCACGTCCCGTGCAGGTTGTTCCGGTGTCTGCGGCGCTCGTGGACAAGGGCAATCATCGCCATTTCATGGCAAAAGAAATTCACGAGCAGCCGGAAGTGGCCGGGCATGTGCTGGGTCACTACGTAGATCCTTTCACGCAGACAACGCGGCTGCCTGATCTGCCGTTTGATCTTGCGGGCATTCCCAAGATCACCATCGTGGCCTGCGGCACGGCCTACTACGCAGCTGTGGTCGCCAAATACTGGTTTGAGCAATTGGCGCGTGTTCCGGTGGAAGTGGATGTGGCATCAGAGTTCCGTTACCGCGAAGGGGCGATGACGCCGGGCGGACTGGCGCTCTTCATCAGCCAGTCAGGCGAGACCGCAGACACACTCGCAGCCCTGCGCTATTGCCGTGCCAACGGACAACACATTGCAAGTATCGTGAATGTCACCGAGAGCACGATTGCGCGGGAGTCGGATCATATTTTCCCGACGCTTGCCGGTCCTGAAATCGGTGTTGCCTCAACCAAGGCCTTTGTGTGTCAGCTGATGGTTCTGGCGGTGCTTGCGATTGCCACTGCCCACAAGCGCGACACGATTGATGATGCGGAACATGCGCGCCTCACAAGCGAACTGACGGCCATCCCCCGGCACCTGTCAGACGTCCTGCGGCTTGAGCCTCAGATCGAGAAGCTTTCTTACGAGCTCTCCAACGCGCGTGACGTGCTCTATCTGGGGCGCGGTGTCAGTTTCCCGCTGGCGCTGGAAGGGGCGCTGAAGCTCAAGGAAATTTCCTACATCCATGCGGAAGGTTACCCGGCGGGCGAACTCAAGCATGGGCCGATTGCGCTTATTGACGACACGTTGCCGGTGATTGTCATCGCGCCTTGGGACAAGCTGTTTGAGAAAACAGTGTCTAACATGCAGGAGGTCATGGCGCGTGGCGGTCGGATCATTCTGCTGTCCGACAAGCGCGGCATCGACATTGCCGGAGATGAGGCGAGTGCGCTGTTGCAGATGCCGGACGTCGATCCATTTACGGCACCTATTCTCTATGCCGTTCCGTTGCAGCTCATCGCCTACCATACGGCGGTCCACAAGGGCACGGATGTGGATCAACCGCGCAACCTCGCCAAGTCTGTGACGGTCGAGTAAGCGCAGCAACATCTGTAAGAATTGAAACATATTTCGATTCATTCACGTGAGAATACGCTCGAATTGCGTCTCTAAACTGCCAAAAAACCAATCCTGCAAAAGCACTTCGATGCAACGCCTCCTGGGTCAGAGTTTGACTTAACAGGGCTGTATGGGTGCGATCAGGAGGCATGAACCTCCGCCATACGTCTGCTAGGTTGAAGGAGTGACGTGGTGGAGCGATTCGTGACAGCTGAGACGACCACATTTGGCGTATCCCTGCGGGGGGTGACCCTGAGTGCTTTTGTGGTGCTTGCAGCGGAACTTGCCATGCCCGGCGCGGCTTTGTCGCAGGCGCAGCCGCAAGCTCAAAGTCAGGCACAAACTCAGGCAGAAGCTGAAAAAGCGATTCTGGCGCGCACCAATGAGGCCACGCAGGCGCTGATTGATGGACGGCTGGATGAAGCGCGGCGGCTGTTTGACGAGATCATCGCCACCAATGCCCAGCTGCCACGCATCATGGCGGCGGCGCATTATCATCGCGGCATCATCCATCAAAAGCGCGGCGCGTTTAACGAGGCAGCTGCCGACTACACAACGGCCCTGTGGCTGGAACAACTGCCGGACAACATGCGCGCGCGCGCCCATTACAATCGCGGCACGGCGCTGGACAATCTGGGCCAGCAGGAGCGCGCCAAGCAGGACTTTGATCTGGCCATCTCGCTGGCACCAGACATGTCGGCTGCCTACAACAACCGCGCAAATGTATTGCGCCGGGTTGGAGCGCTTGAGGCGGCTGTTGCGGACTATGACCAGTCCATTGCCCTTGGAAATCCGCTGCCGCACCTGCCGCATTATGGCCGGGCCATCGCCAGGGAAGCCCTGGGCGACATAGAAGGCGCGCGGGCCGACCTCGAAAAGGCCATCTCTCTGGCGCCGGACTATGAACCCGCCAGCGCTGCCCTTGCGGCATTGCCGGAGGCACCGTCGGCGCTTGCGGTGGCTGCAGCGCCTGAGGCTGTGACGCCTGCCATGTCCGCCATGGCTGACTTGGCGGATCTGCCGCCGGCGGATGTCACGATAGTGGAAACGGCCATGCTCCCGCCGCCACCTGCGGCAACGCCCGCTCCGGCACCCGTGCCCACGCCTGTGGTCACGCCTGTGCAGCCTACGCGGGTTGATGTGCCAGCGCCTGTTACTGTTGCTTCTGCTCCGGTCGCCATCCGCCCGGCGGCGGTTCCGCAGCCAACGCAGCAATTCGCACAGGCTGCTCCGGTCAATGAAGCGCGGCGGATCACGACGGCGGGCACAGCCCAGCCAGTTGAGGTGACCCCGGCAGCACCCATGCCGATGATGGGCACGTGGACGACGACCATTCTGCCTGCGGGGAGCAATGCAGTTCTGACGCTTGATGATGTCACGCCACAACCTTCCCTCCCGGCCAAAGCGTTGCGGACATCTCAGGAAACGCAGGTGGCGGCCATGGCGCCTCAGCCCAAAACCGGGCTGTCCTTTCCAGGTGTTGCTGCTGATACGTACCGGCAGGCAGCGCTTGCGCCAGCGCCGGTGCCACAACGCAGTTACGCGCCCTCGAGCGCAACAGGATATGCGGTGCAAATTGCAAGCTTCCGTTCTGAGGCTGAAGCCGCACTGGCGTGGGAGAGTGTCCGGTCCTCCCACGCCACCACATTGCAGGACCGCGAGCACCTGGTGCAGCGCGCCGAGGTGCCCGGCAAGGGTACGTATTATCGTCTGCGTGTTGGTCCCATGGCGGGCAAGTCAACCGCTGCTGCCCTGTGCAACACGCTCAAGGCTGAAGGCCAGGACTGCTACGTCACCAAGTTGTAAGGCTGTGCTTTGACGTCTGTCGTTTACGGACTGTCCGGCGTGTGACTAGACTGCCCCGAAAACAAATTCGGGGAGACGATTGATGGTTGCAGCGCTCAAGAGCGAGTTCCTTTGTTCCATGGCGGCATCGCTTGATGCGTCGCTGCCGGTTGGGGCAGGCCCCATCGGCAATCGCATGGTGGCCTATGTGGCCAGCGGCACTGTCGAAGGCGACAAGCTCAAGGGCGAGATTTTGCCGGGCGGCGGCGACTGGGCGCTGGTCCGCCAGGATGGCTGCCTGGTGATTGATGTGCGCATCTGCATCAAGACCCATGATGGTGCCATCATCTATGTGACCTATGGCGGGCGGATGGATATTCCCGCCGACCTCCAGCCCAAAGTGTTCAATCCGCAGACGGCTGAAAGCGTTGATCCGGCGGATTACTATTTCCGGACATGTCCGCTGTTTGAGACGGGTGATGAGCGCTATGCGTGGCTCAATCGCATTCAGGCTGTGGGTGTCGGCCGTCTCACCTCCACCGGCGTCAGCTACGACGTGCACCAGATCCTCTAGATTTGCAGGACGGATTTCTGGACAGGCCGCACACGAGGCCTAGCTTTGCAGCTATGACAGATCACGAAGACATGCCCCATTCGGACACCAGCGAGGAAGCGCAGGCCATTGCGGCGGCCCGGACACTGATTGCGCAATATGGCGAGGACGCCCAGGTCATTGCCATGATGCGCGTCTCCGAGTTGGGGTTCTCAGGCGATATCGAGGGCTACACCCATTGGGAAATGGTACTGGCTGCTGTTGAGGTGCTGACCGACGAAGCTGGTCCGTCGCGCCTCGACTCCTAGGGTCAGATGTCGTTTTGACCGGCGGGGGATGACGGGCGGCTTGCCACGTAAGCCGAGCCAAACAGGCAAAGACCAACACCTAGCGCTCCCAATGCCCAGTGCATGTCTGCACCGAATATCATCCACGCAGATGCCAGCCCCATGCTGCTGAGTGCAAAGAGCTTGGCGCGCGGCTTGATGACCCCATAGGTCTCCCATTCCACAATGAATGGCCCCAGCAGCTTGTTTGAAATCAGCCAGTGGTGAAGCGCCGGCGACCCCTTGGCAAAAGCCCAGGCGGCGACCAGCAGAGGTCCTGTTGTGGGGATCAGCGGCAAAAACACGCCAACGGCGCCAATAATCAAAAATGTGACGCCAAGGGCGATCCACAAGCCGCGACGGGACATGTGCAACCAGCTATTGCGGAGCTCTTCCTTCACGGCCTCTTTGATGAGGCGGTCGGTTTCCGCAGGGTCTGTCTCGTCATCGTTGAGCCGCAAAAAGGCCTCCGCGGATGCTGCTGCATCCCACATGCCCAAATTGTTGTGCGACATCGGTCATTCCCCCTAAACTCCCGGCCAAACAGTATTGAACAACATAAAACATGGGGAACGCGTTAATGACCCAGGACATCGGGATCACCTCGCTTGGCGGATATATTCCGCGCCTTCGCCTACAACGTAAGTCTGTTGCAGCCGCACACCAATGGCTGGCACCAAATTTAATGGGCAAGGCCAAGGGCGAAAGGTCGCTTGCCAACTGGGATGAAGACGCCCTGACCATGGCCGTGGAAGCCTCCCGGGACGCTCTGGGGCGGGATGATGACCGCAGCCACATTGACGCCATTTACTTTGCATCAACCACGATGCCGTTTTCCGACCGCCTCAATGCGGGGATGGTGGCAGCGGCCCTGACGCTGGAAAGCGGCATTCAGTCTGCTGACATCGCATCTACCCAGCGCGCGGGCACAACGGCCCTCATTCAGGCTCTCAACGCCGTCGGCGCGGGTACAGCCAGGAATGCGCTGGTGGCCGCCGGTGAACACCGAAGGACACGGGCTGCCAGCACGCAGGAGATGGATTTCGGGGATGCGGGTGCTGCTCTGACCGTGGGGGCCGACAAGCTCATCGCCAAGTTCATCGGCAGTCATACGGAAACGGTCGATTTTGTTGATCACTTCCGTGGCGAAGGTGAAGAGTTCGACTACAACTGGGAAGAACGCTGGATCCGCGACGAGGGCTTTTCCAAGATCGTGCCCAAGGCGATTGCAGAGGTTCTGGACAAGACCGGTGTGAGCGCCGACGGCATTGATCACTTCGTGATGCCGTGCACGTTCCCGCGTCTGCCAGCCACCCTTGCCAAGAAGTCCGGCATTGATCCCGACAAGGTACGTGACAACCTGGCGCTCAATTGTGGTGAAGCGGGTGCCGCCCACGGGCTGGTGATGCTGGTGCATGCGCTACAGGACGCAAAGCCCGGCGAGAAAATCCTTGTGCTTCAGTTTGGCCAGGGCTGTGACGCGCTGATCTTTGAAACAACCGACCTCATCGGCACCATGTCCGAGAAGCGCGGTATCACCGGATCGCTGGCGCAGGGCCGCCAGGAAGACAATTACATGAAGCTGCTGGTGTTCAACGAGCTGGTTGAATGGGAGCAGGGCATGCGCGCGGAGCAGGACAACAAGACGGCACTCACCACGCTTTACCGCAACGAAGACATGATCATGGGTCTTGTGGGTGGCAAGTGCACCAAGACGGGCACAGTCCAATTTCCACGCTCGCGCATTTCGGTGAACCCGAATGACCACACGGTGGACACGCAGGAGCCCTACAAGTTTGCCGAGAAGGAAGCGAAGATCCTGTCCTGGTCAGCTGACTTCCTGTCGTTCTCCAAGGCGCCGCCAAACCACTACGGCATGGTGACCTTTGAAGAAGGCGGCCGGATCATGATGTCGTTCACCGACGTTATACCGGGTACGGTGGATTCCGGCATGGAGGTAGACCTTGCGTTCCGCATCCACTCCAAGGATTCACGGCGTGGGTTCACGCGGTACTTCTGGAAGGCCGTGCCGCGTGTCAGCGCGCAGGCGGGCGCAACCGCTCAGGCGGCTGAATAGTGGCAACGCTCCTTCTCGTTCACGGCGCATGGCATGGCGCGTGGTGCTGGGACAAGCTGGTGCCTGTGCTTGAAGCACAGGGACACACAGTTCTGACGCTTGATCTGCCGGGGCATGAATTGCCGGACGGTGCGCCTGCGACCACCACGCTGGAAGACTATGGCCGCGCGGTTGCATCCCTTGCCAACACACAAAGCGAGCAGGTTGTGCTGGTGGGCCATTCCATGGGGGGCGGTGTCATCTCGCAGGCCCCCAGCTACTCGACCAATATTGCCGGGCTGATTTATCTGGCGGCCTTCGTGCTGCAGCATGGCGACAGCATCGCGGCCCTTGCCGGCGCGTCGGAAGTGGATGAGCTGAGCGACCATGTGGACATGGCACCGGACGGCGGCCGGACGGTCATTCAGAAGGGGGCTGGCAGCTTCGTGTTTTATGAAGACTGCACACCGGAAGATCAGGCCGCAGCCAATGCACGGCTGATCCCGCAACCCATCCAACCCCTGATGGATGCTCTTGAAGATATGGAGGGCAGGGCAATGGCGCTGCCTGCAATTGGCATCGTCTGCGAACAGGACCGGGCGGTACATCCCGGCCTGCAGCGCATGATGTATGACGCGCGCAACGAGATGCCGACCTATGAGATGGACGCCAGCCACTCTCCGTTTGTGTCGAAGCCTAAGGAACTGGCTGATCTCATTACAAAGGCTGTCACGCACATGGCAGAAGCATCATGACCCTTGTCGGACTTATCGGCCGTATTCTCCTCGGCACCTACTTCTTGCTGCCGGGGATCATGAAGTTTGTTGATCCATCGTCCGGCATGACGCTGATGACGGAACGCGGCATGCCACTTGTGGAGCCGCTGCATTGGGCAGCTGCTGTCCTTGAAGTTGTTCTGGGGGCGATGCTGATCATCGGTTTCAGGCCGGTCATCGCGGCACTGTCACTGGCGGCCCTCACGCTGGCGATCAATATCGGTGTCCATAATTTCTGGGCGGTGCCGGAGGACCTGGTGTTTGCCGAAGCGCAGCTGTTTGTGAAAAACACGGGCATTCTGGCGGGGCTTTTGGTTACGAGCGCTTGGGAGTATTCTAAGCGCAATTAGACATTTGAAGAGAAACCTTGAACTGAAAATCGGCTGCGCCAAGGCGGCCAAGCGGAGGAACATCAATGGCTAGCGGCATCAAAGACAAAGTCGCCATTCTGGGCATGGGCTGCTCGAAATTCGGCGAGCGGTGGGACAGCGATCCAGAAGACCTGATGGTCGAGGCCTATCTCGAAGCCATGCAGGATGCAGGCGTTGAGCCGACACAGCTGGATGCGGCGTGGTTCTCCACCCACATTGATGAAATCGGTACCGGCAAGGGCGGCACGCCGCTCTCCATCGCGCTGAAGCTGCCGAACATCGCCGTGACCCGGGTGGAGAATTTCTGCGCCTCCGGGTCTGAAGCGTTTCGCGGGGCCGTCTATGCGGTTGCGTCGGGCGCCTGCGACATTGCTCTGGCGCTGGGCGTCGAGAAGCTGAAGGACACGGGTTATGGCGGTCTGCCGACGGGCAATATGGGCACGCTCATCCCGCAGTGGTCACCGACGGGCTCTGCGCCAGGCAACTTCGCGCAGCTGGCGTCGGCCTATCGCGCCAAGCACGATGTGTCCAAGGATGATCTCAAGCGCGCCATCGCGCATGTGTCCGTGAAGAGCCACGAAAACGGTGCCAAGAACGGCAAGGCGCATCTGCAAAAGGCCGTGTCTGAAGAGCAGGTGCTCAACGCGCCGATGATTGCCGAACCGCTGGGTCTGTTTGACTGCTGTGGTGTATCAGACGGCGCCGCGGCGGCCATCGTCACGACACCGGAAATCGCCAAGGCCATGGGCAAGCATGACATCGTCACCGTGAAGGCGCTGCAGCTGTCGGTCTCCAACGGTCTGGAAAGCCAGCACAATTCCTGGGACGGCTCCTACTTCCACACGGCGCGCATTGCCGCCAAGAAGGCCTATCAGGAAGCAGGCATTGAAAAGCCCCGCGATGAAGTCTCGATGATGGAAGTGCATGACTGCTTCTCCGTCACCGAGCTTGTCACCATGGAAGACCTTTTCATCTCGCCGGAAGGGGGCGCTGTGAAAGATGTCATGGACGGCTTCTATGACGCGGATGGTCAGGTGCCATGCCAGATTGACGGTGGGCTCAAGTGCTTCGGCCATCCGATCGGGGCCTCAGGCCTGCGGATGCTCTACGAAATGTATCTGCAGCTTCAGGGTCGCGCAGATGCGCGTCAGTTGGCGGATCCCAAGATCGGCCTCACCCATAATCTGGGCGGCTCGCCATCGCAGAATGTGTGCTCGGTCTCGATCATCGGGGCGCACGGGGCCTAAGGCCACGCGGTTCAGTTCAAAAGAAAAGGCCGGGGAATTTCCCCGGCCTTTTTGTTGTGTGGTGTCTGGCGCGCCTAGTTGATCTGGCGGACCGCGAAGCCTTCAAAGCTCTCAGCTACCGTGTCATCCACCATGTGGCTGTAAGCGAGGTCGAGGCCATTGTCTGTCAGGGTCCGCTTGTAGACGCGGTAGTTGGCTTCATCAGACCGCTTGAACGACAGCATGGTGATGGTGAGCGTATCACCGGCAATGCGCGCCCAGGCACAGCCGACCTGTGACACGGGATTGCAGTCCGCCTGCGCTTCAAAAACGCCTGGCTGTGCTGTTGGATCAAACACCAGAGTCATGGAGTGCTGTTCTTCTTCACCCGCTGACCACAGCACTTCGCGCTGGGACACGATGAAGCCGGTGGCGCCTTTTGGATAAATCTGCACGTCCAGGTCTGTGCCCCGGAAGTCCACATTCTCCATGGCACCGGTTGTGGCTGTCACGCCATCGCCCAGCCATTGGCCGAGGAACGGCTCGATCCCGGTAAACGCATTGGCCGACGGCGCACCAAACATGGCAGCCATCGCTGCCAATGCGGCTGCCAGACGGAGTCTGGCTTTCAAATTCTTCATGGTTTTCTCTCCCCTAGGCCCGGCAGCTATTGCGCTCGGGCTGTCACGCTTCCATCCCGGATGGTCCGTCATTTGGGTGCGGACTCGTTTCCTTGGATGAAAGCCTAGCGCCGCTGCGGCCAAACGCCAACGGGGCAGGAGTGCAGTGCAGCAATTGCCACGTTAGAAGCGCGTATATGCCTACTGAACCGCCATATATGCTGCAGCGCGCAATGCCGCGTTTTCGCGGATCGAGCCATAGAAGAGATTGTAGTCGTAGACGTGGTAGTCCTCGTTCTCGAACACCAACTCACCAAACTCTTCGGGCGGCAATTGATCCATGTAAGCAATGCCATCGCGGCACTGGACTGAGAACTCCAGCACCTGCGGATCGGCCAGCCGGGTCACGGGCTGTTCTTCGCCCAGGGCCGCTGCATAGGGCAGGGCACCTTTGTGCAGATCACCGCCGGCAGCCTCGCCATCGTCGCTCCAGCTGAGCGGATTGGTACAGTTGATGGCGCGACCGGCGACGGGCACGAGGTCGCTGCCTTCCCAGATGCGTTGCTGATCAAACCACACTTTTGGATTCCCCTCGGGGCCAAAGGAGTTGAAGCTGACAAGGCAGCCCGTCTGATCAGGCTCCGTACACGGAGGA
This sequence comes from Candidatus Phaeomarinobacter ectocarpi, assembly GCF_000689395.1. GTDB lineage: Bacteria > Pseudomonadota > Alphaproteobacteria > CGMCC-115125 > CGMCC-115125 > Pyruvatibacter > Pyruvatibacter ectocarpi. The sequence goes on along the minus strand of NZ_HG966617.1, from coordinate 1,410,765 downwards.
ACATGCGCCAACAATCCGTCAAACAGGTGCGACGGCATGGACATGCCGACGGGATAGGCCGCAACAAGCCGCTGCTTGAGCTCGGGACGCTTGAGATAGTCCTGCATCAGGCGAATGAGGTGCAGCGAGCCCTGACTGTGGGCGGCAAGGATGAAGGGACGGCCATTGTTGTAGAGGCGAATATACGTCTCGAACGCCCGCGCCACATCCTGATAGGCAAGGTCGAGCGCCAGTTCTCCCTGAGACTCGTCAAGCTCCGCCCAGGGTTCCATGAAGGCATAGATGCCCGCCTGACGGTAGCGCGGCGCATAAATCCGACCGGCCAGATTGTAGGCACTGGCCTGATGCGCCATCACCGCATTGTCGATGATGTAGCGAGAGGCCACTTCGTTGATGTCCGCGTTCCATGCGTCGCTGGAGAGGAACGTGGTTGGATGGATGAAGAAGACATCGATCCGCGCGGCGTCATCTGCGACAGCCGGTGACATGCCCGCCGGGCTCAGATCAGCCGTATCCGCCCGACCGGGCATGGCGGCCCAGGCGTCGGGTGTCTCATAGTCTGGTGCCGCAGGCGGCGTGAACGCGGCAAACGGTTTTCCCGGATTGACGTAATAGGCAACCAGCTCCCCACGGAACAGGTACGCCGCAGCACCCCCAATCGCAATCAGCGCGACAAGTCCCGCTGCTCCCCAAGCCAGATATCGCAGCATGCATGTGTCCTTTTTTAGTGATTTGACGTGGATGCCTGATACCGTCGCTTCAGCAATGGTCGGATGACTTCAATGCGGACTTTTTTGACCTTCTCGGCGCCAAGACAGCTAGCATGCCATATTTCCTAGGCGGACAATTAGTTGTTGAGATAGCAATTTTTCGACGACGGAAAAGACGTCCTCACTATTTGCGCGGAGACGCTGTAGCTTGGCTAAATCCATTGAATACCTCAACCGCTAGCGGCAAGGTGTTCTCTGAAACTAAGCTTAACTTTTGAAAGTCGAAGAAGGGTCCCAGTGCAAAACGAATTAAATGCAAATGCGAGCACAGCCGGGTCGCTCTTCTCGAGCTCGGTTTTCGAAGTACCACCATTTCAGCGAGAGTACTCTTGGACCAGCGACGAAGTCAGAGAATTCTTCAATGATATTCAAGGTGCCTTGGATCAAGAGAGCTATTTCTTAGGGCTGGTGATAATTACAGAAAAGGAATCTCGGCGGCAGATAGTTGATGGGCAACAGCGGATCGTGACTCTAAGTCTGCTTGCTGCTGCACTTTACCATGAAGCAAAGAATCGTGGTCGAGAGGCGCTCGCAGACCGCCTCCAAGCAGACTTTTTGCGTTCAATTGACTACGCTACTGATGAGACAGATCCGCGAGTTATCTTGACTGATCCCAAGGACAACGAGACGCTTCAAGACATCATTGACCATGGCTCAAACGCAAAAAAGGCCAAGGACGCGGAGGGGGTCTCCGCGCAAATGCGTGAATCTTTTGAACTAGTCTCAAGATCACTAGCTGCGGATTTGGCGTCCGATCCGTTTAAGCGGCTTGGAAAATGGACGGAGTTTATAACTCACAAGCTCTATTTTGCCGTTTTTGCACACCCAGATCCCGCAACGGTCTATAGCCTGTTTGAAGTTATCAACACTAGAGGTAGAGATCTTACGACGGCGGATCTGCTGAAGAACTATATACTGAGCCAAGTAAAAGAAGGTGAGAAGCTTGCTATTTACAAACGGTGGCAAGACCTTGCGGGCGCTTTCCCGTCCTCTGGCTCGACCAGCTATGTCCAGTTCATACGACATGCTGTGACGGTAGAGAGCGGGCATGTCTTGCCTCGCGACCTTTTTGCATTCCTTGCAGGGAGAAACAAATCATCAACAAAGGAACCACCTACGGCCTACGGCCTCTTAGATCTATTAGAGTCCCGGTTTCCATTGTACTCTCAAATCGTCGATCCAGCACTTTCCGGACCAGCAGACGACTTTGCGCTGCGGGTGTTTCTTGCGCTCAACCAACTCAATGTAATCACAGTCCGTCCCCTGATGATGGCTATCAGCGATTTGCCGAATCCGCGTGAGGGCCTTGAATACGTTTTAAAACTGGTCGTTCGGAGGATGGTTGTCGGTACGCTTGGTACAGGTAACATTGAAAGACGATTTTCCGATGCCGCAAAAAGAGTTTTTGATGACAAGACTTGGACATTTCTGGAGACAGAACTTGCAGATCTCAACCCCAGCAAAGACGACTTTATTAATCAATTGAAGAGGCGTTCCTTCAATAAAGGTATCTTGACATTTCTGCGAAGTTCAATAATTGGCGAAACTATTGCCCCTAGTGAATACCACACGCTGCACTTTATCCTCCCGAGAACTACGACCAATTGGCCCGGATTTAGCGACGACGAGCGCTCTATCTGGGTACCGCGAATTGGCAATACCTTATTGTCCAATGAAAGCAGGAGACCTGAAGGTGCATTGACTTGGAAGGGCGTCAAGGAAGCATTGTTTCCTACAGCGATCGACGGTGAATGGACAGATGAGCTGGCTGGGCACGAGGCATGGAATGTCGAAGCTGTTAGATCTATTGGAGAACGCTTGGCAGAAACCGCTGGGAACATCTGGTATGACTAGCGGCACTTCACCAAGTGCCGATGCAATTGTTGAAAGGATGCTGGAGGTCTTTGACAGAAGAGTTGAAATTCCAGCTCTTAAAGCTCTGATCTCTGCTCTGAAGGCCAATGACGACGCGGCTACTCTGGCGGATGCTGCTATAGCTATTGATTCCAATGCCGTCCTAAGGATACCGCAGCATGAAAAAAGCTCTGATGTTGTTGACTACTTGTCCGGACAGCATTCCGGCCCAATTATCTTGCCTGGACAAGTCATCCAAGAATACTGGAACAACCAGCTGGCTGCGGTTGATTCTATCTCTAAAGGAATGCAGAAAAAATTTGATACTTTTCAGAGCGAAGTCAACAAGTACAAAAAAACCAATAGCGAATCGTTCACAAAAATTAGCGATGGGCTTGAAGCATTCAAAGACGAAAATAGCGAACTATTTCATCCTGACACCGTTCGTAAAACGATTACTTTTCTGGAAACTCTAGCCGACAATGCAATTGTTCCTTATGCACCACGCATGGCTTTCCAGCAGGTCGCCCGGCACCGAAAAAGGGTAAAAACGCCGCCCGGCTTCCGTGATGACGGCGACGGAGACTTTTATGTTTGGGTAGATTTACTTTTTGGGCTGCTGTCAATTTCTGAAACAATACAAATGCCGTCTAAATTGATACTAGTTACCAACGATGGAAAAATTGATGGGGTTTATCCCCTTGACGCAAGTAGAATAACAAAACCCCCATTCAGAACATGTTGCGAACGGGGCGTACCAATGGGCAAAAAGTGCTTGCGCGGCATGCCGGCTCAAGTATGTTACGCTACATGAGCGGTTCACCCGAGTCTGATCTGGATGAGGCCCTCGAGTACATCCGTCGACTGTCGACGCACCTTGAGCAACTTGTCCTCCACATCTACCACGCTGGCAAAACAGCCGGTGCGGCGGAAGCTCGCGCAGAGTCAGCCTCCGCTATCCAGAAAGAGATGCAACTTGCCCTCGAGCGAGTGCTGGCAGGCCAAACTGTCGACGGCGCAACCGCTGAAGTTGTGGATCGCGCCGACCTGTCCGCCTCAACCCCACCCAAACGCGCCAAGCGGGGTGCGACAAAAAACGCCATCCTTGAAGTGTTCGACCTGTTTGACCATCCAGAACGTGGACGCTCACCAAGCGAATTGCGCGACAAGATGGCCAGCCTAGGCATGCCCAGCGTCACAGCCACGACAGTCCGGACAACACTTCACCGCCTTAAAGACAGCGACCAGGTGGAGAAGCGCGGTTCTCTTTGGTTCAAAATGCGAGAAGGCCCCGCCGAAGCGAGGCCTTCAAGTTCTAACGTGGGGCCGGTCACTGGCCGGGGGAAGGGCTTCCCACCTTCTGCCCCCGAGGGTTCGATTCCCTCCGGCTCCACCGCTACCCCGGACGATGATCAGTCATCCGGGTCAGATGATCAGGAGGCATGGAATGACATGCTTTCCTGATCGCGGCACACCCCCAGACCCGTCGCGGGAGAAAAGGAGTATCCCATGTGGCAAGCCGTCTTGTTAGCTTAGCTAGGGCTTCGCTAACCTTGCGTTAGCAAGGGACCGACGCTCGCCTGTCCCCGGTAGGCAACGGCCTGCCGGGGCAGTACTATTACTAGGAATCTATTCGGATTCCGTCAAGTTTTTCAGTTGGTTAAGAATGGCAGATGAACGCTTAAGTCTTAGAAAGGCTATAGATTTGAATCGCTTAGACGATTTTGCAGATCAAGAAGAGGCTCGTGGCGTAGGGCCGATTGATGCCAAAGAATATGGCGACGCACTCAAGGCCGTTGCTAGACCGCACCAATCAGAAGATCAAACATCGCGTTCTCCATCTGGCGGTGGTTCGCCCGAAAAGTGAACTCGCCAAGGTAGCGGCCCATGTATTTCTGAGACACATGGATATGCGTACCGGCAACCGACTTCTTGAACAGACGCCAGAACGACTCGACGCTGTTAGTGTGGTGCAGAGCATCATGCCGGTAGTCGTAATAGGCCCATTCCTTAGCGCCATGCTTCACGGCACCGTGCTTGTAGCCGTCGCCTTCCAGTAAGCCGTAGGACATGAGTTCGTCCGTTGAGACGGTAGCGCCTTCCTCAACATTGCGAAGTACCACACCGCGAAGCGTGGGCATTTTAACGTTCGGGATCACTTCGGCCTTGATGCGGCCATCCCGCTCTTTGAGGCCCATCACAATCGTCTTGCCCGCCGCACCGCGACCACGCTTGCCGGGGCGGTGACCACCCACATAAGCCTCATCAAGTTCAACGTGGCCTTGCAGCATGTCGAACTGGTCGGCCTTGGTCATAAGGTCGCGGATTTGCTGGCCCATGCGCCAAGCCGTCTTGTAGGTCACGCCGAGCGAGCGCTCCAGTTCCTTACCGGATACGCCGTGGCGCGTCGTGACAAACAGGTAAATTGCATAGAACCAGAGTTGCAGGGGCGTCCGCGTGTTCTCAAAGATAGTGCCAGCAGTCGGGTACAGGTGGTCGCCACAATGGGAACACGCATAGGCCCGGCGGTTGCTCATACGGTGGAACGTCGCTTCAACGCCGCAAGCCCGGCAATCGTGCTTTAGGCCGTAACGCACCTGCATGATGTGCGTAAGGCAAGCCTCGTCATCCGGGAAGCGTTTGAAAAAGTCGCGAACTGTGAGTTGAGAAGCCATCGTATCCTCCGATGACTTCAATATAGGGGCTTATTATACTTGCTTCAAGGGGATAATTCCCAAATTGATTGGTGTCGAGAGGGTGAAGCCCACCCAATCCTTTGTGCTGAAGCCAAGGCTCTAATTGAAATTGATTTTGAAATTTGGACACTGGATAAATTCTCTCGGGCTGTAGCGAGATAACTTGGCGGTACCGCTCATCTCCATTGAGATCACCGTTCCAAAGCCAACAGTGTCTATGTTTTATCACTTGCAGATCGCGCAAAATCCGCGACCAAACCTTCGTGTCCTCATGATCAGCATGTGGAATCAATCCACTACTCGTCGTCGCGCTGGAGCAACTCGGTTTCGATCACCAGTGTGATCTCATCACCGACAAAACTCAGACCGAAATCCATTCCAAAGTCAGAGCGCTTAATAGCGCCGTTGGCTGAAAAACCCCAGCGTGTTGTTCTGGAAGAAAACGGATCAGATGCGGTTCCGTTGAACACGACGTCCAGCAGAATTGGTCGGGTCACGCCCAGGAGAGTGAGGTCACCGGTCAGTTTCCCCGTCGTTTCGCTGGTCACGTCGAGACCTGTGGCCTTGAAGGTCATGGTTGGATGATCCTTGACGTCGAACCATGAGCCGCCCATGAGATTGTCGTCCCGGGCCTGCAGACCGCTGTCCAGACTGGCAATATCTATGGTGAGCTCAACGACCACACCTTCGGGACGGTCGACGTCGAGGACGGCGCGTCCTTCAAAGTCTTCGAACTCGCCATAGGTCCGTGACAGGCCCAGATGCATGACGCTGAACATGATGTGCGTGTGGCCGGGATCAAATTCCAGCTGCACGGTTTCAGAGCGGGCAGGCGTCAAACCAACAAGCAACGCTGCTATCAGCGCGGACAATCCAGACAGAAAACGCATCAGGCAATCTCTCCATCGCCGGTCAGAAACTCTTTCATGGCGTCCATGGCTTCAGGATCATCCGCCAGCAGGCGCATGAATTCTGCGCGCTCGTCAGCGAGGCCCTGTGACAGGGTTTTCTGGGTAGCTGACTTCACCAACATTTTGGCAGCCGCCAGAGAGCGGGGTGCCTTTTGCGCCAGCTCCTTGCCAAGGGCTATGGCGGCGGCAAGAACGTCACCTGTTTCAAACCGGTGAACCAGGCCGAGCTCTGCGGCTTCCTGCGGACCGGCGACGCGTCCACGCAGGATCATCTCCAGTGCCCGTGCTTCCCCGATCACGCGGGGTAGCCGCTGTGTGCCGCCGGCGCCGGGGAAAATGCCAATGTTGGTTTCCGGAAGACCGATCGTGTAAGCGCCCTGGCCCGCAATCCGGAAATCACAGCACAGCGCAAACTCAAAACCACCCCCCATGCACATGCCGTTGATGGCGGCGATGGTGGGCTTGGGGCAGTTATCAACCCGGTTGAACAGGTTGGAAATATCAGTTTCAGCGGCAGCGCTTTCAACTATGTCGTCAACGCTGCGCCCGGTGGATTTGACGAAGTCACCTGCCGCAATGATTTCCGCCACATCGTAGTGACGGATAAAAACATTCGGCAGCCCGCCGGTGAACACGATGGCCCGCACATTGTCGTCCTGCTCATAGGCCGCGACGATGCGATCAAGCTCCTTCACCATCTCCATATTCATGTAGCCCATGGGCGGATTTTCAAAGGTTACGATGGCAACCGGGCCGTCATCAGACATCATGATCATGACTTGTCTCCTGCTGAGGGGTTACACATCGAGCGTGTTGGTGTGCTCAATCGCTCTTTTGTAGGCGGCGTAGCGCGGCTGATCGATGGACAGTTTGGTGAGCGTGGTGGCCCACAGATGATCTGCCAGGTGGGGCGTGTCCAATGTGACGCGTCCTTCGCGGATCTCCGTGCAGAGCTCTTCGTTCAAGTCCTGCAATGTGCCGCCATGGCCCAGCAGGGCTTCAAGGCGATCAACTTCCTGCGCGTTGTCTTTGGGCGCAATGGCCAGCTCGCGTTCGACGATGGCCAGGGCATTTGCGGCCACGCGGGCATGGAAAGCGTCGTGGCCTTCCAGCTTTGGCATCGCCACTTTTTCAAGAAACTCGCGCACGGCCGTCACAAGGTCGTGGGCTGCGGGTTGGTCCTGCATTATTTTTGTCCTCCGCGCGGTGCCAGAAGGGTGAGAAGGTCGATTTCGGTTTCAGACGACCGCCTGCCGATGGCTGCACGCTCAACGGAGCGGTCCATGCCACTTGAGAAGGCGGACACCATGATCATGCACATGATGCCCCATTTGAGCGTACCCAGAACTTCCCAGTATTTGACGCGCTCCGGGTCAATTGCTGCACCGCCGGCGGCTTCATAGCCGGCAAACATGTCCTCGCGAGACCCAAAGCCTCCGACCGGATTATCAATCTCGCCAAAGCGCCAGGAGTTGACGCAAATCCAGCCAAGGTCCTCCATCGGGTCGCCCACATGGGCGAGTTCCCAGTCGAGTACCGCACGCACACCGTCCGCCCCGATCATCAGATTGCCATTGCGGAAATCGCCATGCACGAGTGTCAGGCTGTCATCGGTCGGGAGATTGTCTTCCAGATATCTGAACGCCAGCTCGAAGACCGGGTGAGGGTGCTTCATCGAGTTGTAGATGTCGCGATACTTGTCGATTTCAGACCGGGCCGGTGAGGTCTGTATCTCCGGCAGGGAGCTGCGTGGCACGGCGTGAATGCGGGCCAGGATTTCCCCGCACTGGCGCGCCAGCTTTGGCCGGGCGTCGGCATATTCGGCATCGCGCAGTATCTTGCGGGCTATGGTTTCGCCTTCAATGCGGTCCATCACAAAACCATCGCCCAGATCATCGGCCTCATTGAGCACAAGCTTCACCGGTGGAACCGGCACGCCCTGCTTGGCGGCCAGTTGAATGAGCGCGGCTTCGGTCGCCAGAGGAACCGCTGTATCGCGCTTGTTGTTCGTCGTGCCGCCTGGGGCGCGACGCAGGATCAGGCGGTGATTGTGGTGCCCGGCCTGCGCTTCAAATGCCCAGGTTTCCTGGCTCGCGCCACCGGATAACCGGCGGACGCCGCCCACATATTCCGTATTGGCCCACACACGTTCCAGAGCTTTTTTGAGCGGCTGTGCCAGCGCGTGCGGCGTGTCATCCAGTTTGGCAGCGCTACTCATGACGCGATGCTCACTGGTTTGCCGTCCACAATCTGGTCGAGATATTCCGACAGTCCATAGCCGACCTGACCGTTGCAGGTGTACTCGGTCATGCCTTCGGTGATGCGGGTCAGCATTTCTTCGCCGTCCGGCGTCTTGCGCCGGTTGCGCAAGGGAATGAGTGACATCACCTTGCCTGAAACTTCATAGTCAGTGCCGCTTTCAGTCTTGATGCGGGCGGTGAGGGCGGTCTGGTACCAGTTGTCGTCCCAGTCGCTGTCAATCTCCGCATGCTCAATCAGGTCGTACTTTCCGTCTTTCAGCACCATGCCACCCATGCGGCTTTGACCTTCGGCATTGGTGACAATGGAAATCATCATCGCGAAGTCGGCGCCAAAGTTCATCGGCAACCAGCGATACCAGTGGATCGCCTGCCAGTATCGGGGGCCCCAGGACTTGTCGCGCAGGCCGTGGCCGGACACCTCAAAGCGTTCATCGCCAATAATGAAATGCCCCTTGGCGGCCATGTGCTGCTCGTAATGGGCCTTGGCGAAACTCTTCTCCGGATCGATCTCCAGCGACGAGCCGTCCTCTTTCACGGTCTCACCGCCAAACATCGGCGAGACGCCTTCATAGGTGAGATCAACCTCGCAATCGACGATGGGGTTGTTCTTGAAGGCGCCTGCCGGGTCGGCCATTTCGTTGGGATCAGTCAGCACGCAGACCTTGCCTTTGTATGTCACGCGCAGCTTTTTGAATGGCTCCACGACCTCAAAATGCATGCCGCCGGCCTTTAGCTCCTTGTTGCCGTCGATCTTGGGGCGCGCATACATGAAGGCGACACGCCCATCTGGCAGATACAGGCAATTGGTCATTTCGGCGTAGCCCTCGTTCGGGCGGTTGCCCAGACGGAACCAGCCACCGATCTTCTGAGCAGGATCGAACATGTTGAAATACATGCTCTCATTGTAGTTGGACGCTGCGTCAGGCTCGTGGCAGTACTCGTCTTCAGGGTCCAGGCGGACACGGTATCCTTCAGGGATTTTCATCTGTGTTTCCTCAGGCGATGCCTCATGGGGCACCACTCTTTTGTTTATCTGCAATGACTTTTCGAGGATCATTCTAGACGTCACAGCGCGGATGACCAGCCGTGCCATTGCGCGCTAGAGTAGCGGATGTTCCACCTCAACCCCTGAGTCGCACCTGTCATGAGCGATCCACAATCACCTCTGATAGAACCGAAGGAACCGTCGCGCTTCCTGTCGCGGCTGCGCAACTACTTCCTGACGGGCCTGGTGGTTGCGGCACCGGTCACGATTACTGTCGTGCTGGTGATGTGGTTTGTGGATTTTGTGGATGCCTGGTTCACGCCGATGATCCCGGACCAGTATCGACCCGAGCAGTACCTGGATTTCACGGTCCCCGGCCTCGGTGTCATCATTGCCGTTGTTCTGCTGACACTTCTGGGGGCCCTGACGGCCAATCTGTTTGGTCGGACGTTGGTGAACTATGGCGAGCGGCTCGTGGGCCGCATGCCGCTGGTGCGCAACATCTATGGCGCCCTCAAACAGATATTCGAAACCGTTCTCAGCCAGTCGCAACAATCCTTCCGAGAAGTCGCGCTGATCGAGTATCCGCGCCGCGGTGTCTATTCGATTGCCTTCGTCACCACTGCAGCCAAAGGCGAGGTGCAGGCGCGCGCGGATGAGGAAATGGTGAGTGTCTTCCTGCCGACCACACCAAACCCGACAAGCGGTTTCCTGCTGTTCGTTCCCCGGCGGGATGTCATCACGCTGGAGATGTCCGTTGAAGACGCAGCCAAGATGGTGATCTCGGCTGGGCTGGTAGCGCCTGAGTTTGATGCAGACGGCACGACACTCCCTGGCTATCACGTGCGTACGCAGGCTGAAGAAGATGAGCTGCATAAATAGGCCATGACCGGGGCCACCAATCTTTTTTCCGGTCTTCCACAGGCAGCGCTGCCGACAGAACAATTCGACACGTTGCTGGACCACAGCAATGTCAAAATTGAGCGGATCATCTCGACCGGACACTGCGCACCTGAAACTGGATGGTTTGATCAGGAGCAGGACGAGTGGGTCTGTGTTCTTGAAGGAGATGCCCGACTGGAGATTGATGGTCAGGGAGAGACCGCACTGTCACGCGGCGACTGGACATTTATCCCGGCCCATCAAAGACATCGTGTTACCTACACCCGGACATCGCCGCCTACCGTCTGGCTTGCAGTGCATGTCTACCCGGCACGCAGGTAACGGATCGCTTCGTCGCGTTCGAACAGATAGAGCAGCACGCGCAAGGCGGCACCACGTTCCGTCTCAAGTTCGGGGTCTTTGTTGAGGATAAGTTCTACATCGTCTCTGGCCGCGGCAATGAGGTCCGCATGGGCTTCCAGAGAGGCCAGCCGGAACTGTGGAAGACCGGACTGACGCGTTCCCAGAACCTCGCCAGCACCACGCAGGATCAGATCCTCCTCCGCGATAACAAATCCGTCCTCGGTATCCCGAAGTGTCGCGATGCGTTTCTTGGCCATCTCTCCCAAGGGTGTCTTGTAAAGCAGGAGGCAGCTTGACGCAGCCGACCCACGGCCCACGCGACCGCGCAGCTGATGGAGTTGGGCGAGGCCAAACCTTTCCGCATGCTCAATCACCATGATCGACGCGTTGGGCACATCGACGCCCACCTCGATCACCGTCGTTGCCACAAGAATATCGATCTCACCGGCCTGAAACGCGGTCATGACCTCTTCACGCTCCGGGCCTTTCATGCGGCCATGGACCATGCCAACACGCGCACCCAGCGAGACCTTGAGGCCTGCATAGCGTTCTTCTGCGGCGGCGACGTCCAGCACGTCGGATTCTTCGACCAGGGGGCAGACCCAGTAGATCTGGCGTCCCTCGCTGATGGCACGGCCGAGGCCGGACGTAACCTCATCCATACGTTCAAGGGGCAGGGCGCGTGTCGCGATGGGTTTGCGGCCAGCGGGTTTTTCCGTCAGGCGCGATACATCCATGTCGCCATAAGCCGTGAGCTGAAGGGTGCGCGGTATCGGCGTGGCCGTCATCACCAGCACGTCTGTTCCCGCCACGCCCTTTGACGACAGCTCCATGCGCTCGCGAACACCGAAGCGATGCTGCTCATCGACCACCGCAACGGCCAGGTCCTTGAAGGCAACGCTTCCCTGAAAGAGAGCGTGGGTGCCAACCAGGATGTCTATGTCTCCGGCTTCGGCTGCGGCAACGATAGCCTCCCGGGCCTTACCCTTGTCTCGTCCTGTCAGCACGGCCATGCGGATGCCTGCTGCTTCGCAAAGAGGCTCAAGTGTCTTGGCGTGCTGGCGAGCCAGAATTTCTGTCGGCGCCATCAAGGCGGCCTGTGCACCGGCCTCAACGGCTACCAGCATGGCCATGAGCGCCACCATGGTTTTGCCGGAACCGACATCGCCCTGCAGCAATCGCAACATCCGGTACGGCTCTTTGAGGTCGGACTCGATTTCAGCCACGGCCACACGCTGGCCGCGGGTGAGCTCAAATGGAAGGGCATCCTCCACCTTGCGTCGCAATGTTCCGTCGCCGGAGAGCGGCCTGCCGCGGCTGCGTTTCATGCGGGCGCGGACAAGAGCCAGCGCCAACTGGTTCGCCAGCATCTCGTCATAGGCCAGGCGCGCGCGGGCGGGGTGCCGCGGGTCGACGGCCTGTGGGCTGTCTGGTTGATGGACGGCCTTAACCGCCTCATGCCAATGGGGATATTTCTGCTGTCGCGCCCAGGCCGCATCCATCCACTCAGGCAGCTCCGGCACTCGTTCCAGGCCTGCCAGAATGGCCTTGGTCAGCACCTTGCCGGAGAGCCCTGCGGTCAAGGGATAGACCGGTTCATAGGGGGGCAGTTTTGCCGCATCTTCCAGCGTCAGCATGTGGTCAGGATGGGTCATCTGTATCTGCCCGCCATAGGCCTCGACCTCGCCGGAGATGACGCGTTTTTCGCCTTCCGGCAATGTGCGGCGCAGATAGTCTTCGCGAGCATGGAAGAAGGTGAGGGTGATCTCACCAGTCTCATCCGTACACGGAATACGATAGGGGGCGCGGCTGCCTCGTGGCGGGGGCGTGTGCGGCCCGATCGTGACCTCAAGGGTCGCGATCACACCGGGCTGCGCGTCAATGATGTGTGGACGGTTGCGGCGGTCAATCAAACCGACAGGCAGGTGCCACAACAGGTCCACGACTTTGGGGCCGGTCAGTTTTTCCAGAAGCTTTTGCAGGCGCGGCCCGATACCAGGCAGCTTGACGGCATCCGCGAACAGCGGAAACAGCGCCTCGGGACGGCCTTTGGGCGGCACGGCTTTTGGGTTTGATGTGGTGGACGGCGGGGTCATGGACCATCATTTAGCATGATCGCCAACGGCCTGTCCGCCCATCGCGGTGTTATGACGCCAGATAAAGTGCGCCGTGTTCCTAAAGATGGCTGATCAGTTTTTGAATGATCTCGTCTTTGAAGTTCAGCACGATGGAGAAGTGACCGTCATCTTCGGTGAAGGTGGCTTTGATGTCTGGCACCCGCGCGGCGTAGTAGCGGCCGATGGATGACGGCACCACTGTGTCTGCGTGGCCGTGCCACAGATAGGTCGGCACCTGTATCTCGGAGATGCGCCAGCCCCACGGGCTGCCATAGATGCGGCTGTCACTCGACATGCCGGCAACACCGCTGCCGATCGCTTCACGCCAGCTCGCCAGCATCAGGCGGCTCATGTCGCTTTTCATGAGGCCTTTGTCTGCTTCGGCGCGTGGCTGCTTGGCCCGATAGGCGGCAGCCCGGCGCATCCAATTGTCGTCCATCACTATGGCGCGCCCGATGCCGAACAGGGCCTGACGGGCAATGGGACGGCGGGCGAGGTTGGTCAGCATCTTCAGTCGGCCCTGGCTCATGCCGGGCGCTTCTGGTGGTCCCAGTGGGCATACGAGGGCTGCAGCCGCCACGCGGTCCGGCAGCCAATGGGCGCAGGCGGCGGCATAAGGCCCCCCGCCTGAGACGCCCATGACGGCAAATCTGTCTATGCCCAGATGGTCTGCAAAGGCGGCAACGTCCTTTGGAAAGTCTGCCAGCTTACGGCGGCGCTTGGGGCTTGAAAGGCCATAGCCTGGACGATCAATGCCAATCAGCCGGGCGCCCTCGATGATCAGAAAGGAGGCCTCAAGCCGCGACCCGGGAAAGCCATGCAGATAGAAGACCGGCGGCAGGTTCTGGTCGCCGGTGTCGGAATAGCCAAGTTTGCGGCCATCGGGCAGAGGAGCGGTCAGCCGGGCATTCTGGCTCTTGATCGTCTCGAATGCGTTCATTTGGCGGGTGTTTCCAGCTTTTGGCAGTCATTTCACGGGCAGGCGGGTGGCGAGATTGTGTGGGCGATATAGCTATCAGGGGGCTGACTTACAGCCCCTCAACAAGGTATATCGCACGCCATGACCGACAACACGCCTTCATATGAGTCTTCCACCCTCGACGATGACGCCCGTCGCCGCAGGATCAAGTTCCGTGCGTGGCACCGGGGTATCAAGGAAAATGACCTTATCCTCGGGACATTCGCAGACGCTTACGTGGAAGACCTGACCACGGATGACCTCACGGATTTCGAGCAGCTCATGGAAGCGCCGGATCAGGACGTCTATGGGTGGATCTCAAACACCAAGCCTGTTCCGGACAACTACAAGACCAATCTGATGACGCGGCTCCAGTCTCACATCGTGCCAGCCCGCACGCGGCTTGAACGCTAGACGGACGATCCGATGAATTCCTCTCTCACACACGCACCGGGCCATGGGGCGGCGGCGGACGGTCAGTTCGTCTCTGCTACCGGACGCCTCACGACGGGCGGTGTGCCGGAGGGGTTTGATGCCATTGCGCTCAGTGATCTCGCCCGGGCGCGTGGCGAACTGGTTGTGCATATCGCACGGGATGAGCCTCGGCTTGCGCGGCTGAAAGAAGCGCTACGCTTTTTTGCGCCGGAGCTGCCGGTCATCGAGCTGCCGGGGTGGGACTGTCTGCCCTATGACCGTGTCTCGCCAAACAGCGATGTGATTGCGCGGCGCATGGCAGCCCTTGCCGAGCTTGCCGCACGTAATGAGACTTCAGGTCCAGCCATTCTGATCGCAACGGTCAACGCGGCATTGCAGAGGATGCCATCACGCTCGACCATGGCGCAGTCCAGCTGGCGCGCGGAGCAGGGGGACCGGATCGACCTGGATGCCTTGCTGGCCTATCTGGGCCGCGATGGGTATCTGCGCTCCGGCACCGTGCGCGAGCAGGGTGAGTTTGCCGTGCGCGGTGGCATTGTGGACATCTTCCCTCCGGGCTTTGAAGAGCCGGTGCGGCTTGATCTGTTTGGCGACACGCTCGAAGGCGTGCGCTCGTTTGATCCCGAGACGCAGCTGACGACCGGCAAACTTGATCGTGTCGAGCTGGTACCCGCCACTGAAATTCTCCTCGATGAAGAAACCATCCGGCGGTTTCGGGCAGGCTATGTCCAGAACTTCGGCACAGTGACGGGAGAAGACCCGCTCTATGAAGCGGTCAGTGAAGGACGCCGTCATCAGGGCATGGAGCATTGGCTGCCGCTCTTCCACGAGGAGATGGCAACCCTGTTTGATTACGCCGGGCCGGGCACGGTCATTACGCTTGATCCTCTGACTGAAGAGGCCGCCGGCGAACGCCGTGAGATGATTGATGACTACTACGCGGCCCGCACCGAGGACGCAGACGTCAGCCAGTCCGTCGCCAAGGCCTCAAAGAAAAAGAAGAACGCCGGCGCCGCCGGGTTTGACGCACCGGCCTACCGCCCCATGCCGCCGGACTCACTCTATCTGACCATAGACGAGCTGAAGGCAGCACTCGGGGACCATCCAAGCCGTGCGCTGTCCCATTTCGATGTTCCTGATGGTCCTGATGCGCTCGACATGGGCGCGCGGCCCGGCCGTGACTTTGCGCCGGAACGCAAAGCGGAAAACGCAAACGTCTTTGACGCCCTGCGCGGCCACATCAATTCGCTGAAGAAAAACAGCAAGCGCGTGGTGCTCGCCGCCTGGTCAGACGGGTCCGCCGAACGCATGAGCCACGTGCTTGGCGAGCATGGCATTCAGCCGGTTGTCATTGCGGATGACTGGAAGGACGCCCAGAGCCTGCCAGCCTCAACTGTGGCCCTGGTCGTCCTTGGCCTTGAAACAGGGTTTGAAACACCGACGACGGCGATCATCGCCGAGCAGGATGTTCTGGGTGACCGGCTTGTTCGGACTCGCAAGGCACGGCGTGCGCAGAACTTCCTGTCGGAAGTATCAAGCCTCAGCCAGGGCGACTTCGTGGTTCACGTGGATCATGGCATCGGCCAGTTCACCAGCCTTGAAACCATCGAAGTGCAGGGCGCGCCCCATGACTGCCTGCTGATTGTCTATGCGGGTAATGACAAGCTCTATCTGCCGGTAGAGAACATCGAGCTCTTGTCGCGCTACGGGTCTGACGACACGGACGTGCAGCTGGACAAGCTTGGCGGTGGGGCCTGGCAGGCCCGCAAGTCCAAAATGAAGGAGCGCATCCGAGAGATTGCAAACCAGCTCATCGCTGTTGCCGCAGCCCGTGCGCTGAAAACCGCTGAACCAGCTGTCCCCGCACCGGGCCTCTATGATGAGTTCTCCTCGCGGTTCCCGTATGAGGAAACCGAAGATCAGCAGAATGCCATCGGCGACGTCATTTCTGATCTGGCTGAGTCAAAGCCGATGGATCGCCTTGTTTGCGGCGACGTGGGCTTCGGGAAGACCGAAGTTGCGTTGCGCGCAGCCTTTGCCGCCGCCATGTCCGGCAAGCAAGTGGCCGTCGTTGTGCCTACGACCCTGCTGGCCCGCCAGCACACCAAGACATTCACGGAGCGCTTTGCCGGCTGGCCCCTCAAGGTTGCGCAGCTGTCTCGCATGGTCACGGCAAAGCAGGCGGATGAGACCCGCGAAGCCATGGCGTCCGGTGATCTGGACATTGTGGTCGGCACCCACGCGCTGCTGGCAAAATCGATCAAGTTCAAGGATCTGGGCCTGCTGATCGTCGATGAAGAGCAGCGCTTTGGCGTGACCCACAAGGAACAACTCAAGCAGCTCAAGGCCGACGTGCATGTGCTGACGCTGACCGCGACACCGATCCCGCGCACCTTGCAGTTGGCCCTTACCGGCGTGCGCGAACTATCTTTGATCACAACGCCGCCGGTGGACCGGTTGGCGGTGCGTACTTTCGTCACGCCGTTTGACCCGGTGGTCATTCGTGAGGCGTTGTTGCGCGAGCGGTATCGCGGTGGACAGAGCTTCTATGTGTGCCCACGGATTTCGGACCTGGCAGATGCGGAAGCATTCCTCAAGGAATATGTGCCGGAAGTAAAGACCGTTGTTGCCCATGGCCAGATGCCACCGGGCGAACTCGATGACATCATGAATGCGTTTTACGACGGCAAGTATGACGTGCTGCTGTCGACGACGATTGTGGAGAGTGGTCTCGATATTCCAACGGCCAACACCATGGTGGTCCATCGGGCGGACCGGTTTGGTCTGGCGCAGCTCTATCAGCTGCGTGGCCGCGTCGGGCGCTCGAAGGCGCGCGCCTTTGCCTATCTGACGGTTCCGCCCAACCGCACCCTGACGGTCAACGCCGAGAAACGCCTGAAGGTTCTCCAGTCGCTGGACTCGCTGGGGGCTGGTTTCAATCTGGCAAGCCATGACCTTGATATTCGTGGCGCGGGCAATTTGCTAGGTGATGAGCAGTCCGGGCACATTCGTGAAGTCGGCTACGAGCTCTATCAGCACATGCTGGAAGAAGCCGTAGCGCAGGCGCGTGCAGGGGGCCTCGACAAGGAAGAAGGTGAATGGTCACCACAGATCAGTGTCGGCACGGCGGTTCTCATACCCGATACCTATGTGGCTGATCTTGACGTCCGTATGAGTCTCTATCGCCGCCTGGCATCGCTTGAAGAACATCAGGAGATTGAGGGGTTTGCTGCTGAACTCATCGACCGCTTCGGGCACCTGCCGGGTGAAGTGAAGCATCTGCTCGAGATCGTTGAGATCAAGCGCCTGTGCCGTGCTGCCAATGTGGAGAAGATTGATGCGGGTCCGAAGGGCTGCGTGATTGGTCTTCGCAACAATGAGTTTGCCAACCCGGCAGGCCTTGTTCAGTTCATCAACCGCGCCCGGGGGGACGCAAAGCTGCGGCCCGACCACAAGATTGTGGTGAAGCACAACTGGCCGGATGCGGAGGATCGCCTCAAGGGCACCCGTGCCGTGATGGAAGAATTGGCCACGCTTGCTGAGGGTGGTTCTGGGGCCTAAGTGCTATTGGTGCCCTATTGGGCAGCCTGCTCGCTGAGCTTTGCCTGCACTTTGTCGATGGCCCGTAAATAGCCTTCTGTTTCCTGCGCCCCAACAACGGCGAACTTGCCTTCAAACAGGAATGTGGGGACGCCGGAGATGCCCATTTCCCGGGCCTGATTGGCTTCGTTGGCCACCAGATCAGCATCCTTGTTGTGAAGCAGCAGATAGGCCACCAGTTCATGGTCCATGGCCGCTTCCTTGGCGGCATCGACCAGGACCTTGCGGTCACCAATGTCTTCGCCATCCTCGAAGTAGCGGCGGAACAGGATTTCCACGATTTCGTTTTGCGCCCCGGCACTTGCGCCCCAGCGGATCAGCCGGTGCGAATCAAACGTATTAGGCGAGCGCTGAATTTTGTCGAAAGCCAGGGTAATTCCGGCTTCGTCGGCCGCCTCTCGAATGACGTTGCCAACCTCCTTGGAGCGGTTCTTGCCGAACTTGGCTTCCATGTATTCGCGACGGTCCACACCTTCAGCCGGGATCGTCGGGTCCAGCTGATAGGGGCGCCAGCGCAGGTCAATCTCAATGTCGGGGCGTTCAGCCTTTGCCATGTCGAAACGGCGTTTGCCGATGTAACACCACGGGCAGACAGTGTCTGATACGACGTCGATGAACATGAGATGGCCTCCCATTCAGCCAGAATTCTAAAATCTGTTTCACCGGTATTATGGCCTCAAGCAGCACTAAGGCCAAATCACACCCTGCAGAGCACGATGTTGACGCGGCGCGACGGATTTCTAGGATGCGGCTCCCTTGTTCGCAGCCATCCCGGAGCCCCCCATGACCGACGCCCATGTATTTGACCTGACCGGCAAGACAGCCCTCATCTCCGGCACCACGTCAGGGTTCGGGCGGCACATGGCCATAACTCTGGCGAAAGCCGGCGCCCATGTGGCCATTACCGGTCGGCGGGTTGAACGGCTGGATGACCTCAAGAAGGAAATCGAGGCCTTTGACGGCCGGGCACTGCCCATCGCGCTTGATGTGACCCACATGGACAGCATCAAGAGGTGCATCGAAACATGCGAAACCGAACTCGGTCCGCTGGACATCCTCGTCAACAATGCGGGCATGAACATCGACCAGATGGCATCGGACGTGACTGAGGACGCCTATGACACGGTAATGAATACCAACCTCAAAGGTGCATTCTTCATGGCGCAGGAAGCATCCAAGCGGATGATTGAGAAGGGCCGACCCGGGCGCATCATCAATATTGCTTCCATCGGCGGGCACACCGTGCTGCCAGGCCTCTCCGTCTACTGCATGTCAAAAGCGGCTGTATTGATGATGACGAAGTCTTTGGCGCGCGAATGGGCGCGATACGATATCAACGTCACCGCGCTGTGCCCGGGCTTCATCGAAACCGAGTTGAACGCACACTGGTTTGCCACCGACCCCGGACAAAAGCAGGTGAAGGGCTATCCAAGGCGGCGTCTTGGAGAAATTGCGGATCTGGATGGAGCGCTGTTGCTGATGGCATCTGATCAGGGCCGCATCATCACTGGAACGTCGCTGACGATTGATGACGGGCAATCGCTGTGATCTGCACGTTGCAGCTACAGGACCCTAAGTGAGCCGTGCCGGATGGATGGAGAGAGGGGACAAGGTACTCCGGATAGTCCACCAGCACGGCTCAAAAGGATGCCTTCTAGCGAAGACAGGGAGATTACGGCGGCTGGCCCTCTCCGGATCACTGCGACTGCGATTTTTTAGAAAAAAAATTTTGCCCGTTATACGTGCATTCGAAAATCTCGAATTTGCCCCTGAATTCGTAGGGTTTTTGGCATTGTCAGCCCAACAGTGCTCTGAAAGCCCGGCATACAAGCAAATACTCGCTTAAGTGGTTCATACGCCTTTAACTCAACTTGTCTCATTCTCTAAACCAGAAGTTGTCCTCTTAAGGAGACAACAATCAGGCTGGATGACCCGTTGCTGCTCGCAATAGCGGTTTTATCGAGCCAGATTCACACCTTTCTGGATGGGGACCCAGATGAAAACATCAAAGTTGGCGGCCGTGACGGGCTCACTCAAATCCGCTGGACAAAACGCCGGCGGCTTTTTCGGATTTATGAACAATCTCAAGGTTTCAACGCGCATCTTCGGCGGGTTCGGCATTGTCCTTGCGCTTCTCGCGCTGGTCGGGGGGCTGTCGGTCTTCGCCCTTGATGATGCGGAAGTCACATTTGAGGAATACCGCGCGTTGGCCGAACAGGCCAATGCGGTGGCCGTCGTTCAGGCGCACTTGCTGACGACGCGCATCAAGGTGAAAGATTTCATCATCACCAAGTCCGACACGGCGGCAGATGCGGTCCACAAATATGTCGACCGGACCATCGCCGACATCGAGCACGCTCTTACGGTTGTCGCGGATTCAGAACGCAAAACGCTTTTGCTCGGGATGGCAGAAGAAATGGCGGAGTATGAACGCCATTTCGACCGCGTTATCGAGCTCAACAACCAGCGCAATGCAGTCGTGACCGAGGTTCTTGAAAAGGCGGGCCCGCGCGTCGAAAAAGAGCTTACCGAGATCATGGACAGTGCGTATGCAGACGGTGACGCCGATGCGGCCTATGAAACCGCCGTTGTCCAACGCCAACTCCTGCTCGCTGAACTGCATGCGACAGAGTTTCTGGTGAACAACCGCGAAGACACTTACAAAAAGACCATGCATGAGTTCGAAGAACTCACCGCCAGCGCGAATGCCCTGGCGTCACGGCTGCAGAATCCAGGGCGGCGTGCGCTGGCGCAGGATGCGGCCAGCTATATCGGCAAGTACCGCGATGCCTTCGACAAGGTCCACGGGATCATCGTTGAGCGGAACACCGAGATCGCCAGCGAACTGGACGTGATCGGGCCGCGGATTGCCAAGTCCATCGAGAGTTATGAAGTCTCGATCCAGGAACAGCAGACGCGCATCGGCACGGAAGCGTCGGCACATATTCACCAGTCGGTGATCGTTGACGTGGCGGTTGCCGGGTTCAGCCTGGCCTTCGGTGCCGTCATGGCATGGATTATCGGGACAGGAATTTCCGGTCCAATCCAGCGCATGACCACAGCTATGAAGGAAATCGCCGAGGGCAACAAGACCATTGATGTGCCGTCACGTGACCAGAAAGACGAGATCGGCGCCATGGCCGGTGCAGTTCAGGTGTTTAAGGAAAACGCGCTTGAAGTTGACCGGCTGAATGAAGAGCAGGCAGAGCGTGACCGCACCGCCGAGGAAGAAAAGCGGCAGGCCATGATGGCGCTTGCTGATGACTTCGAGGCTTCGGTCAAGCAGGTCGTCGCAAGCGTATCCACTGGTGCTTCGGACATTACGGCTGCGGCTCAGCAACTCACTTCTGCTGCTGAGAGTGCTGTGCAGAAGTCGACAGCTGTTGCTGATGCCTCAACTGAAGCATCCGGCAATGTGCAGACGGTGGCTGCTGCCTCTGAAGAAATGTCGAGTTCCATTCAGGAGATTGCACGTCAGGTTTCAGAATCGACACGCAGCACAGGTGACGCCAAGGATGAAGTCGAGCAGACCGATGCGGTGGTCCGTGACCTTGCGGAAGCCGCTCAGAAAATTGGCGAGGTTGTTACGCTGATTTCTGACATTGCCGAGCAGACGAACCTCCTGGCTCTCAATGCAACGATTGAGGCCGCACGGGCAGGGGAATCCGGCAAGGGCTTTGCGGTTGTTGCCTCCGAGGTCAAAAACCTTGCGCAGCAGACAGCCAAGGCAACCGGCGAGATTGCTCAGCAGATTGATGGTGTGCAGAGCACGACTGATACCGCTGTGCAGGCCATTGGCCGGATCAAGGACACCATCATGAAGGTGGACGAGATCGCGGGTTCAATCTCAGCAGCCGTTGAAGAACAGACAGCTGCCGTGGCTGAAATTTCAAACAGCACGCAGCATGCCGCCCGCGGCACGCAGCAGGTGAATGAAAACATCGGAGAAGTTCAGCGTTCATCAGAAGAGACCGGGACAGCGGCCCGCCGTGCTCTTGATACTGCGACGGACCTTTCCGGACAGTCGGAAGATCTTCGCCAGAAGGTCGAACAGTTCCTGGGCCGCGTGCGCGCAGCCTAGTTCACTGGCAGACACGATAATTGGCGGGCGTCCGGTTCAGACCGGGCGCCCGTTTTTGCGCGGTCTACAGACGTGCTGGCAGCTGTTTGCGTGCCAGTTTGCCGTTGGCGGTGCGCGGCATTTCATCCAGGAAGCGGATTTCCCTTGGACGCTTATAGGGCGCCAGACTATTTGCGGCATGGGCCAACAGGTCTGCAATCTCGGGAGCAATCCCTTCCGGCTTCACGAATGCTGCAATCAAGTGGACCCCGGACGATACTTCGACTTCGCGCACGGCCACCTCATGGACGCCACGGTGACTTAGAAGGGCAGCCTCCACTTCTGCCGGGCTTACGCGATAGCCCTGCGCGTTCATCACGTCATCGGCCCGGCCTTCAAACCACACATACCCATCGTCATCCATATGGGCGAGATCGCCTCCACAGAACCAGTCACCGTGCCAAACTTGCATATCTTCTTCAGGGCGCTTCCAATAGCCAAGCATGAGCGCCGGGTCCGTCCTGTGGACTGCCAGCAACCCCGTCTCACCTGGTGGGAGAGGGGTCGCATCCGCCGTTTTTTCGGCAGGCAGAATGGCAACGCAGCGCCCCGGCTGGGGTCGTCCCGGCGATCCGGCTCGCGTGGGTGTGACGGGCCCAGATGAGATGTATGTAGAGCATTCGCTCATCCCCAAAGCTTCAAAGAGCGGCAGGCCTGTCATGCCGGCCCAATCTGCGGCCACCTGTTCGGGAAGAGGCTCGCCCGCTGTGAGGCCATGGCGCAGTGTTGGAATACCGTCGCAGATGTCGCTGTCACGCAGTAGCTGTCGATAGAGACTGGGCACCGCCGCAAACAGGGTGCCTTTGTGCGTGCGTATCAAGCGCGGCCAGACATTGATGTCCTTTGGCCCGTTATACAAAACCGTTGCCGCGCCATTTGCCCAAGGATCCGACAGGCCAACGCCCAGGGTGTACGTCCAATTGACGGCACCTGCGTGCACCATCACGTCATTGGACGTCAGGCCATACCAGCCCTCGACCATCGGCTTGCGGCCCCAGACGCTGCGGTGCGCATGCAGCACCCCTTTGGGTGTCCCACTGGTGCCTGACGTGTAAACCAGAAAAGCGGGATCATCCTTGTGCGTGTCCGCGTATCCAGCGCCGGGTGACTGGGCAAGCTCAGCGATGTCTGGCGGCAGGAGCGTGGGTGTCTGGCCGCTATCGATTGGCAGATCTGGTGACAACGCGATCAACTCGGCACCCGAATTCCGCAGGACAAATGCCGCTTCGAGCTGGGTCAGCTGTGCGGATGTCGGCACCGGCACAAACCCACCGGCAATTGCGCCAAAGAACATCAATGCCGCTTCAGGTGTATTGCCCATTCGTATGAGCACCCTGTCACCCTTTGAGAGGCCGCGCGCCTGAAGACCGGCAGCGATACCCTGAACCGCACGATCAAGCGCTGCATAACTCCACCGATCCGGCTGGTCGTCACCGTGATCGATGGTCAATGCGATTTTGGCGGGATCGCGATGGAGGGCGGGCGACAGACAGAACGCCGCCATGTTGAATTTTTCAGGTGGCAGGTCGCCGGTGTAGTGATGTTCGCTCATAGCGGCGGTATAGAGCGCGGGGCCGCAGTGCGCCAGTCTCACCCCGAGCGCCAGCAGGTTTACGCAGGGTCACGCTTGGCCGCATATGGGTATTTGCCGCACCCCTCCCAAGCCGCTAAAACCGATCGCAACAAAGCTATTTGAATCAACACACATCGGGAGAAATCGTCATGGGTAAAGGGCCGCTTTCAGGCGTCAAGGTTCTGGAATTTGCAGGCATCGGCCCGGGGCCGTTCTGCGCGATGCTGCTGTCAGACATGGGCGCGGAAGTCATTCGCATTGACCGCAAGGGGGCGCATGGCGGGTCCAAGTTTGACGTGACCGCACGCGGCCGCAAATCCATTGCGCTGGACCTCAAGAACCCGGACGCCATTGAAACGGTTCTGAAGCTCGTTGAGCAGGCGGACATTCTTCAGGAAGGCTTCCGTCCTGGTGTGATGGAACGCCTTGGCCTTGGTCCGGATGTGGTTCTCGGTCGCAATCCCAAAATCGTCTATGGCCGCATGACGGGATGGGGTCAGGAAGGCCCGCTGGCGCACGCCGCCGGCCACGACATCAACTATATTTCTCTCACCGGTGCGCTTCATGCCATCGGCCCCAAGGAAGGCAAGCCCGTTCCGCCACTCAACCTCGTGGGTGATTTTGGCGGTGGTGCGCTCTACCTCGCCATGGGCATGCTTGCGGCTCTGCACAGCGCCTCCGCCACGGGCAAGGGCCAGGTCGTTGACACTGCCATGACCGATGGTGCCACGTCGCTCATGTCCATGTTCTTCGGCTTCATGGCGTCGGGCATGTGGGAAGACGACCGCTATCGCAACATGCTGGATGGCGGCGCGCACTTCTATGACACCTATGAATGTTCAGACGGCAAGTTTGTCTCACTGGGTTCCATCGAGCCGCAGTTCTATGCCTTGCTGCGTGAGAAGGCGGGCCTCAATGATCCGGCCTTCGATGCGCAGATGGACAAGGGCCAGTGGCCGGACCTCAAGGAAAAGCTCTCGACTGTCATGAAGTCCAAGACCCGGGACGAATGGTGCGAGATCATGGAAGGCACCGACATCTGCTTTGCACCGGTCCTGTCCATTGGTGAGACGATCGACCATCCCCACAACGCGGCACGCAAAACCGTTGTCGAAATTGATGGTGTGGCACAGCCCAACGTGGCGCCACGGTTCTTTGGCACACCGTCGGAAATTCAGGGTCCACCCCCAGAAGCTGGCGGCAACACGGATGAAGTCCTGACAGCGTGGGGCTTTTCATCCGACGACATTGCGGGCCTGAAAACCAAAGAAGCGATTTAGGTCCCTCATCTATCCCAGTTTGGAGTAAGCGGCATGAGTGCATTGCCGGGCACAACGGGCCGGCGGCGCATCTATTTGATGCGTCATGGCCACGTGAACTATTTCTCACGCCAGGTGCGCGAGACCGGCGACACCTCACTGGTGCCGCTAACCGAACTGGGACAGGCCCAGGCCAAAGCGGCTGGTCAGGCGTTGGCGCATGTGACGTTCGATCGCGCGATCTGCTCGGGCTATCCACGCACGGAACAAACCGCAAAGCTCGCGCTTGAACAGTTGGACACCACCGTGCCGGAGCTTGAATACGACCGGCGTCTTGTGGAAATCCACGGCGGTGGCTTTGGACCGGTCATGGAGCAGGATGACATTGCGTCTGTGATGACGTTCACATTCGATCAGGCGGCAGAACCTGATGCGAAGATGGGGCCTGCGGGTGAAGTCTTCGGTGACGCGATGGACCGCGCTGTCGAGGGCATCAATGATCTTCTCAATACACCCAACTGGCACACAGCGTTGGTGGTTGCCCATGAAGGCATCAACCGTCTGCTGCTTGGTTGGTGCACCGGCAATGGCCTGAAAGCCATTCAGGCGTTTGAGCAGGACCCGGCCTGCATCAACATCATTGATGTGGACCTGGTGCCCAAGGAGACAGGCGACGGGACCGAAATCGTCCGCAAGATCATCAAGGCCGTAAACGTCACACCCTACAACTACGTGAAGCACGGCATGAACATGACGAGCCTTGAAGCCATTTTTGCGCGTGATCCTGCTTAGTCGGTCGGTGTTGCCTTTTGCATGATGGTGTAAGGCTTTCCGTCCTTTAGAAAGGACCCGACGACGATGAGGCCTGCTTTCAGATTTGCGTCAATCATCGCCGCATTGTCCTGATCGACGTGGCACTCGACCTGATTGAAACGCGACTGCACCAGCCAATCATGCTGATGTTGCATCAGGGTACGCGCAATGCCCTGGCGCCTGACACTTGGACTTACGCCGCCAAGCCAACTGTAGTAGCGATCGTAAGCTGTCGCATATCCTGCCTTGAAACCGAAGCGCTTGCCTGCCTGCTCTGCAAAGAAGAGCGTCACATCAGGCATGTTTTCCAAACGCCAGGCGAGGCTCGCCAGCCACTCATCCGTCGCATCGCCGCCAAATATCTGACGGCTCAGGCCTTCGAACTCTGCCAGATCTGCGGCGCTGAAGGGCGTCGTCAAGAGTGTGACGTTCATTTGCGGACTACCAGGACAGAAATTTGAGCGTCGACTGCGACTTGGCGAAAGCGTCAAGTCATCTATGTACTCGAGTATCATGAAACATACACATGCGCTCGCTGTCTTTCTAACAGCAACATCAGTGTTACCAATGAGACCAGCAGTGGCTCAGATGGAGCAGTTCCAATGGACGTATCGGCCACTGGTCGTAATCGCGCAATCAGATGACGAGCCAGCGCTTCGCGACCTGCATATTGTGCTGCGTCAATCACGCGACGCACTGGCGGACCGCGACGTCTTGGTGGTCACAGTGGCGGGCGATGACGTTACCGCATGGAACCCGGCGCTTGACGAGGCGCCAGACCACTCTTTCGATGCGACCCGCCTGCGCGCGACATATGGCCAGGCTGGAGCTGCGATCTCCATTGCGCTTGTCGGCAAGGACGGTGACATCAAGGACCGGGGTACTGTGCCCGGCGACATCCAGGACATGATGGACCTGATTGATACAATGCCTATGCGGCAAAGAGAGATTCAGGCTCGGGAGCGCGAAATGGAGCGTCGCGAGGAAATTGAAAACCGCATGTGGGGCGACGAGAGTTTCGGCAGGTAGACAGTAAGCTGGTGGTGTTTTCACGTGCCGGACAACGCGCTAGGCTCTATCCAAACATATTGGGAGACGCACTATGAAAGAGCTGCTTGGAACGGTCGATCACATCGACAACATCAAGACCGCCGCACCAAAAATTGCGGGCATCCATCACTCGGCTTTTCGCTGCCGTGACGCAGGGGAAACGCGGAAATTCTACGTCGATATCCTGGGACTGGAAGACGGCGCGGCGTTGGCTTTCGACAAGGATCCGGCAGGCAATGACCGGCCCTACATGCACCTGTTTTTCAAGATGGGCGACGGGAACTTCTTGGCTTTTTTTGATGAACCCAACTCGGTGAAGGAAGATCTTTTCACCATGAAGGACGGTATTGAGGATTATCACTTCGCCTTTGAAGTGGCCTCGATGGACGAACAGGCGCAGTTCAAGACACGGCTTGAAGAGGCAAAGGTCCCGGTTTTCGGACCGATTGACCACGAGTTCTGTCACTCGATCTACTTCTTTGACCCCAATGGTCTGGCGCTTGAAATCACGGTTCGCGACGCGTGCCACGACACGTACATGGCGGAAGAAGGCGCAGAAGCGCGCGCGGCCATCGCCAAGTGGACGGCAAAGACCGAGGCCATGAAGCAGGCAAAGCTGACGCCTGCAGCAGCCGAATAGCCGTCGACAAAGAGACCCGTTCAAAGAAAAGGCCCCTTAAGCATTTGTTGTTGAAGGGGCCTTTTGCGTGCGCGCTCGCTGCGCCGGTCTAGTTGGTGCCAGCGGACCACCAGGTGTCGAAACGAACAAAGTTGGGCTGCACCTGCGGGTGATCCAGATTGTTCCAGCGTGCCACCCACTGGTCAGGCGCATGATAGAGCGGGATCACGTAGTGACCTGACAGCAGGACGCGGTCCAACGCCCGCACTGCAGTCACGAAATCCTCACGCTCGCGGGCCTCAAGCATTGCCGCGATCATCGCATCCACCGCATCTGATCTGACGCCCATATAGTTGCGCGTGCCGTCCGTGTCTGCGCTATCGCCACCCCAATAGAACGATTGTTCGTTGCCCGGGCTAAGAGACGCCGACCAGAAGTTGAAAATCATGTCGTAGTCATAGGTCTGACGGCGTTGCTGATACTGGCTTGAATCCACGTTGCGGATTTTTGCATCAATGCCCAGCCGCTCCAGATTGCGAGCAAAGGTCAGCGCGAGGCGTTCGTCTTCCGGACTCGCGACCAAAATCTCGAACGCGAATTGCGCGCCAGATGCATCAACAAGCTTGGCATCCTGAACGGTGTAGCCAGCCTCTTTGAGAAGAGCCAGAGCATCACGCATCTGAGACCGGTTGCGTCCCGAACCATCCGTTCGTGGTGCTACATATCCCGACGCCATGATCTCCGGTGTCACGGCATCAGGGAAGGGTGCAAGCAGGGCTTTTTCGGCCGGGCTGGCCGGACGTCCAGCCGAGGACAATTCGGAATTGTCATAGAAGCTCTGGGTCCGCGTGTAGAGGCCGTAGAAGAGGTTTTTGTTGATCCACTCAAAGTCAAACATCATGCCCAATGCCTTGCGGACATTGATATCCGAGAAGACGTCGCGACGGGTGTTGAACACCAATGCCCGCATGCCTGACGGGGTGCTCTTCTTGAGTTGCTCGCGGATGATGCGGCCATCCTTCACCGCCGGCACGTCATAGCCGGTGGACCAGCGCGTGGGATCATCTTCGATACGCAAGGTGTACTCGCCGGATTTGAAAGCCTCGAAGGACGCATTCGCATCACGAAAATAGTCGTAGCGAATGCGATCAAAATTGTTGTGGCCGCGCGCAGCAGGCACATCCTTGCCCCAATAGTCAGGGTTGCGCAAAAAGGTGATGCTACTGCCTGGATCAACATTGCCGATCGTGTAGGGCCCGGACCCGATCATTGGTGTCAGACCTGTGCGTGTAAAATCCTGCCCCTCATACACATGCTTGGGCAGGATCGGCATAAGCCCCATGATCAGGGGCATCTCACGATCACCTTCTTCGGTGAATGTGAGGCGGACTTTTCGGTCTCCGGTCTTCTCCATTGACGCGACCTTGCCATAATAGAACTTGTGGTTTGGCCGCCCCTGATCGCGCAAGGTTTCAACGGTGAAAATGACGTCCTCCACTGTCACCGGCTGACCATCCGAAAAGCGCGCTTCCGGACGCAGGGTGAACTCAACCCAACTGCGATCATCGGGTGTCGTTATGGTTTCAGCGATCAAACCATAAAGCGAAAATGGTTCGTCATAGGCGCGGCCCATAAGGCTCTCAAAGACATGCCACCGGATACCGGCTGCGGACGAGCCGCGGATGATCATCGGGTTCAGGCTATCAAAACCACCAATCGCAGCGAGCTTGATCTCACCTTCCTGCGGTGCCCGGTCATTCACGTAATCAAATCGGGTGAAATCAGCCGGGTATTTGGGGCTGCCGTGCATGGCAATGCCGTGCTGCGGCGTCTGAGCCTGAGCGCTGGCAAGAGCTACAAGGCTCCCAGCAAGGGAAATCAGAAGTGTGAGAAGCATCCGCCGCATGACCATAAAAGCGCCCATCTTTGTTTTCATTTTCATCCCGCTGGTTTGGTAGCGAGTCGCATCCATTCGAAGATTGGCCCGTAACCCGGACATTCAGCAATATCGCAGTCAGTAATACTGGGTTTGTTCATCTAACCGCAGGCATGCTGGGTTTTGATGACAGGCCAACAAGGCCGATTTTAGGCATATTCAATTGCCAAACCGTGCCTTCAACGATGCGGTCATTATGCTTAACAGCGGTTGATCTGCTGGTTGATTTGACAGGACAGAGCATGCCGCGTTAGCGGTGGTGCGCAATCGAAGCCCGGCCACGGTCGGGAACGCACAGAATACAGGAACACAGACATGATCCGCCACACGATCCGCCGTTCACTCCGCAGCCTCATGAGCCCTCACAAACTGGGTGTGACTGCCGGTGCTGCTTTGATTGCTCTTGCCGGGTTTAGCAGTGCGCAGGCACAACAGGCCGAAGGCGCAAAGGTTGAGCCGTCGGTTGTGGAACAGCATGGAATGTGGGTGTTTGAATGCACGCCGTCAGAAGGTAAGGAATTCTGCTCTATGCAGCAGGTCCTTTCCAATGCAGACACAAAGGAAGTGCTACTTCATGTGACGATCGCATATCATCCGCGTACGGCGGACCTGTTGATGGTGTCACGCACACCGCTTGGCGTAGAACTGCCGCTTGGCGTGGGGCTCCAGGTTGACGAAGGTCAGCAGATGGCTGCGCCATACACCAACTGCACCACGGCAGGCTGCCGGGCAACGGCACCCTTGAGCGCAGATCTCGTGAACACGCTCAAGAACGGCAACACGATGAAGATTTCATTCGGCTATCGCGGCCAGCGGATTGATGCACCCGTATCACTGACGGGCTTCACCGCAGCGTACAACGCAATTACGGCCCGCAAGCCTGTTGCAACGCAGCCATCCCTGACAGCCCCTGCGCAGTAACGCGCAGGTGGCCAGACCGGGACACGTCGTTTAGTCGGCTGCGGAACCGAAGGGGTCCGAGCGATCTGCTGCGACCATTGAGCAGACGAAAAGCGTCACTGCAAAAGACAGCATGCCAACGCCGACCATGGCGAGATAGGCAATGTTTCCGGTATCCATGATGTGAACTCCCATTGAGCACAGGCTGGATGTGCCTGCGCATCTTCAACACCCCCAAAGGCTATGGGCGGAAGGCCGGGAGTCGCTTTGATCTGGATCAGCCCAAGGGGCCTAGTCGTTTCTTGAGGGTGCGACCAACGCGCGCAGCCACGAGAACAGAGAGTTGTTGCGCAAAAAATATCGCTCCAGTTGCTGCATTTCAGCCATCAGGGCATCGGGGTCCGCATAGAGGTCTTCGCGCTTCTTTATGGCTCGGTCGGGATCAAGCTCACGCACGACACGGGCAGGATTGCCGACAGCGATGACGTTTGCCGGGATGGACTTCGCGACAACGGACCCGGCACCAATCACCGAATTTTTGCCTATTGTCACGCCCTTGCAGACCTTAACGCCATAGCCCAGCCAGACATTCTCCTCCACAGCAATCGGCTTGTGGGCACCCTGTTCGCTGGTGCGGTCATAAACGTCATGCCAGTCGGAATCCGAGATATAGACCTCACCGGCGATCATCGTGTTGCTGCCAATGGTGACATTGTCCGACGACAGGATGCGGGTGCCCGGGCTGATCAGCACATAGTCCCCCATGTCGATCCGGCCTTCGCGATCGGCGCTTGTCCAGACAGTAAGGGTGATGGGGTAGGCAGGTGTGGTCCGAAGGGTGGCGCACCTGCCGATTGAAATATTCGGCCCATAAAGGCTTACATATTTCGGGTGCCCGGCATCCAGATAGGGGCCCACAGAATCAAATTGTGGTTCCAGGAAGTGTTTGACCCAAGCTCGCTGATACAAGCGGTGCAGGCGTTTGGCCCAATGGGGGCGGTGTTCTTTGCGCACGGGTTTTTCCCTTGTGGATCGTTCGATCAGGCCCAATATGCGGCGACATTAGCCCATTCCCCCATTTGCTGCTAAATACGCGGCGAACATATTTCCCCATCTAGAACGTGGATTATCATGACCTCCGTAGACACGCTTTTTCGGCCGTTCAAGCTCGGCCCACTCTCGCTTTCCAATCGCATTGTCATGGCACCCATGACACGCAGCCAGTCACCAAACCAGATCCCCGGCCAGAACGTGGCCGACTACTACCGCCGCCGTGCGGAAGCCGAAGTCGGCCTCATCATCACTGAAGGTACGACCGTGGATCACCCGGTTGCCAGCTTTGACACGAATGTTCCAGCGTTTCACGGCGAAGCATCGCTCAAAGGCTGGGCCAATGTCGTGAAAGAAGTGCATTCCGTTGGCGGCAAGATCATGCCGCAGCTCTGGCACGTGGGCATGATGCGCAAACCAGGCACTGGTCCAAACCCCGATCTGCCAAGCGCTGGACCTTCCGGCATGGTCAAGCCGGGCAAGCAGGTTGCCGAACCGATGACTGAAAACGATGTGGCTGATCTGATTGCAGCATTTGCCAAGGGGGCCGCGGACGCTCAGCGCATCGGTTTTGATGGCATCGAGATTCATGGCGCCCATGGCTACATCATTGATCAGTTCTTCTGGGGCGGCACAAATGAGCGATCCGATGCCTTTGGCGGCAACCAGCTGAAGCGCGTTCACCTGGGCGAGGAAATCGTCAAGGCCTGTCGCGCGGCAACAAGCCCGGACTTCCCGATCATCCTGCGTTACTCACAGTGGAAGCAGCAGGACTACGATGCCCGCCTTGCGCCAACCCAGGGTGAACTCGAAGCATTCCTGGCACCGCTGACAGATGCGGGTGTCGATATCTTCCATTGCTCAACGCGCCGCTTCTGGGAGCCGGAGTTTGAAGGCTCGAACATGAACCTCGCCGGCTGGACGAAAAAGCTGACAGGAAAACCGACAATTTCGGTTGGTAGTGTCAGCCTCAATGAAGAGTTCATTGCAACATTTGCCGGTATGGACGCGGCAAATGACGAGGGCCATATGGACGACCTTCTGGAACGCATGGAAGCGGATGAGTTCGACCTCATCGCCGTTGGCCGGGCGCTCATAAGTGACCATGAATGGGCTGCGAAGATCCACAAGGGCCAGTTCGACAATCTGAACCCGTTCACAAAGGAAGCTCTGGCTACACTCTACTAGTCGCCACGCAACCGCAAAGCCTTGAGCGGTCAGCTTTTGGGAGGCATGGAAACATGCCTCCCGACCGCGTAATGAGAGCTGCATACCTGCTGGAGGGATATGCCCATGCCGTTGAACCAAGTTGACCATGTACTTGTTGCCGTCGGTGATCTGGACGCGGTGACTCGCGACTATGAGGTTCTGACGGGCAGGGCAGTTTCTATTCGCGGCAGCCATCCTGACTACGGCACGGCAAACGCCATCTTTCAGCTTGAGAACACCTACATAGAGCTGATCACGCCGGTTGGTGAGGGCGCGTTCGCTGAACAGCTTCGCGACCATCTGAAGAAGAAGGGCGATGGCCTGTTTGGCATCACCTTCGGCACAGACGATGCACAGGCCACGTCCGACGAATGGCAACAAAAGGGCCTACGGGCGACGCCTCCGCAACCCGGAGAAGGGCATAGTCCCGACGGGAGCGTACGCCAGTGGCGCAACGTGTACGTGTCCAAGGAGGACGTACTCGGCCTGTTTCTGTTTGCGATTGAACATGTGTCGGATGCGAGCACGCGGCCCCTCGCAGCGCCGCAAACGGCCCCAGACGCCACCTTCCATGCGGTTGACCATGTGGTGGTCAACACGCCGGACGGCGACAAAGCCATATCCGTGTTCGGGGACAAGATGGGCATTCGCCTGGCACTTGATCGAGACGCCAAGCAATGGGGTGCACGGATGATGTTCTTCCGACTGGGCGGCATCACTCTTGAGGTGATACAGCGATATGGCGATGAAAAAACACCGGCCATGCCTTTGGATGCACGATCAGTGTATTGGGGTATGGCGTTCAGGGCGCGCGATGTGGCTGCCGCTCGTGACCGTCTGGCATCCAGTGGGGTGAATGTCTCGGATGTGAGAAAAGGACGCAAACCGGGCACGCTTGTCGCCACGGTGCGGGACAAGAGCGGTGGTGTTCCGGTGTTGATTGTCGGGCCGGACCCCGACGCTGCCCCAGACGCCGACGAAACAGCCTAGTGCGCTGACCCTGGCAGAATGGCGTAGAGGCCATCCTTCAGGTCGCCAAACATTTCCTTCACCTGCGGATGGCGGACCGGCTTGCCGGTTTCGTCGATCAGCAGGTTTTGCTCGGACACATAAGCCTCGTATTCCGTCTCATCGTTTTCAGCGAGCAAGTGATAAAACGGCTGGTCCTTGCGCGGACGCAGATGCTCGGGGATCGCAAGCCACCATTCCTCGGTGTTGTTGAACACCGGGTCGACATCAAAGATGACACCTCTAAACGGGAACAGGCGGTGTTTCACTACCTGGCCGATCTGGAATTTGGCTTCGCTGTGTACCATTGGCTCTGGGTCAGTCTCTTTCAGCAGTTACGTCAGTCAGCCGATTTTTCATCGATTTGATAAACCGTGCGAGTCGGGAAGGGAATGTTGAGCCCTGCAGCATCATAGCCTTCTTTGATCTCACGCTGCTTGTCGAAGGTGAAGGGCCAATAGTCACCTGATTTGACCCATACACGGCAAATCACATTGACGGAACTGTCCCCGAGAGTCTTCACGGCCACCATCGGTGCAGGCGTTGCCAGAACGCGCGCGTCCTCGGCAACCACGCTGCGCATCACTTCAAACGCCTTGCCAATATCATCATCGTAGGCGATGCCGCATTCAATCTCGACGCGGCGGGTTGAATTGTAGCTGTAATTGCTGATTGCGGATCCCCAAACATCGCTGTTGGGTACGAATACCTGCACATTGTCCGGAGTGGAAAGCTCAGTCCGAAAGAGGGTGATGGCTTTTACCGAACCGGACACACCACCAGCCTCGATATAGTCGCCCAGCTTGAACGGCCGCAGAAACAGCAGCATGACACCCGCCGCCACATTGGAGAGTGTCCCTTGGAGTGCAAGGCCTACGGCTAGGCCGGCAGCACCCATTACAGCCAACAGACTTGCCGTCTGAACGCCAAATTCAGCCAGGACGGCAAGGATTGTAACGGCAATGATTATGTAGCGAACCAGCCCGGCAAGGAACGAGGTGAGTGTCTGATCGATCTCGTCAAATCGTTCCATCAGCCGCACGACTGCAATGCGCGCGCGGTTGGCGACCCAAAAACCGATGATGAGAATGACGATGGCACCGACCAAGCTAATGCCATAGGTCACGGCCAGCGCCCCAAGAGTTTCCGTTGCCTGGTCAGTCATTGTCTGGATGTTTTCGTCCATCGGGCCACTCGCAATATGTTAGGTTTACTTAAGCACGGGTGCTTTGCCGCAGCGGATTCCACAAATCAGGCTCGGCGCAAGGGAGAGATACAGCATGAAAGACCCATTTCAGGCAATCTTGCATTCCAGCGGCTTTGGCAGGCCATTTCTGGCCGCTTCTTTGGCGATTCTCATCGCCGGTTGCCAGACGACATCCGGCCAGCAGCCGTCCCAGCACAAAGGCCTGTTTGAGAGGGGACCGCGTGGAGCCGTCGTCGGCGAGCATGGGACCTACAACATTGCCTGGATCACACTTCAGGATCAGATCCTCCTGCAAAAGCCGGTGTATGAGGTGCTTGTGTCCTATCATCCGACCAACCGGGGACCTGGCGGCGTCAAAGAGCGCCATTGGAACGAGATGATGCTAGTGGCCCAGGACGAGATCGCCCGCCGTTGCATCGCTCCTGCACAAGGCGAAATCATCAGCTCCAGTCGGGACTACGATCCGCAGGAGAGGGCGATGGGCGCTGAAATCAGGGTCAACTACACCTGCACCTAAGCCACATCGCAACGCAACAGTTATGGGTTGATGTTGACGTTGGTGTTCTCAGGATTGGCCGTCTGGTTCTGCTGAATGATCGTGGTCTCTTCACTGCGATCAATGCCGACTGACTGCGGATACTGAAACTCTGTGTGCGGGATGGTTGCCGACACGCCACCGTCGCCGAGGGAGGCCTCATCGCCGCAGCGCGGCCGCAACGCATCGCAGTTCCATTTTACGCCTGAGAGTTCGCCGGTGATTGTGCCGCCGCGCACTTGAGTGCATTCGCAAAGCACGCCTTGCATACATGCCGTGGCGCCTAGCGATGATGGCTGGCACTGGGGCAGTGTCGATTCGTTGTTGGCATTGGCCGGCATCGCCAAAGCGACTGCCAGTGCGGTCAGGCAAAGATAAATACGCATCAAAAACTCCAATCAGCCAGAGAGTAAGACCGGGCTATGAACGAATCCTTGCGGCAACAGAACCGTCTCAAGAACGCATTCTAGCCGTTCCTTGCATTAGTTATTTGAACATGGTCAATTAACTATGAAACGAATGTAATGGGAGGGGACTATGGGCGCGATCACACTGGACCGCAGTTTCGCGGGAGAATTGCTGAAGACCTTTGATGATCCGCAAAAACACGGGGTGCATCTGCTCTTCAATCAGTGGTGGGAGACAGCACCGCAAAACGTGATCGCCGACTACATGGCGGACTTCGAGAGTATCCCCGCGCAAAAGGCCTTTCTGGAAGAAGGCTATTTCAGCGATCCGCTCGAGCTCGACACACTAAAGGATATGCCCGCGGGATCACTCGGCCTTGGTTACTACGATTTTATCGTGTCCAACGGGCTGGAGAAGAACATTGCGGTCAACTACCGGGATTTTCATAAATCTCTTGAAGCGTCCGGACAGCTTGACCGCATGCCGGCCGCGCTGCGCTACGCCATCATCCGCGGCTTCCAGATCCATGACCTGTTGCATGTGTTGACTGGCTACGAACCGACATCATCCGGGGAAATTGCGCTTCAGGCGTTCTGCCTAGCGCAGATACGGTTTCCATATTTCGGGATGTGGATGTCGGTGGTAACGACGCGAATGACCCTGCTTGATCCCAAGACCATCGGCCCGATGATGGACGCCATCAGCGCCGGGTGGCACTACGGCCGGCAGGCGGAGAACCTGCAATTCGAAAAGTGGGAGACCATGCTGGAGCGTCCGTTGTCGGACCTGCGCGCGGCCTACGGCCTTGACCGGGTAGGCGCACCGGACACTGCCTCCGCTGCCTGAGGCGCTTGCAATGGCCCGACCATATCTGACGGCGGAACAACGCGCCCAGACGCGCGAAACAATCCGATCCCATGCCCTCGCGCTGTACCGCGAAGGCGGCCTCGATGCCGTGTCCCTACGCTCAGTTGCTGCTCGGGCCGGCTTATCGCCTGCGAGCATCTATTCGTACTTTCCAACGATCCGTATCCTGATCGAATCCCTGTGGCGGGATCCTATTGTGGCCTGGTTGAGCGAGATGCACGATAGGACGCACGGGATTGCCGATCCTGTAGAGCGGCTGCGCACTGTGCTGGACATGTATCTCGATTTTGCCCTGCGTAACCCGGACATCTACCAAGGCGCGCTGATGCATGTGCGCCCGACGCAGACACCGCCACCTGAGGTGCAATCCTTGAATGGCCTGCCACTCCATGTCGTGCTGCGAGATGCAATTCGCGACGCGCAGGCCCTGGGAGCAGTGCGTCGCGGTGATGCCGACCTCATGGCCCAGTCCCTGTGGGCAGCACTGCACGGCACGATTTCCCTACCAGTTCACATGGAAGCGTGGGGCGTGGCACAGGCAAGCAGCCTATACCGGGAAACCTGCGACATGTTACTTCGCGGCTTGCAGGCCGAGGCTGACTAAAGCCCCATCTGGCGCACCGCCAGGTCACGCATGATTTCTTCTGAGCCACCACCGATGGCCAGAACCTTGACCTCCCGGTAAATCCGCTCGACCGAATTGCCGCGCAGATAGCCAGCGCCGCCCAGAATTTGCATGGCTTCGGAAGCCACAAATTCCAATGCCTTCGTGCCGAAGAACTTCGCCTTGCAGATTTCTGCGACCGGCATGTCGCCCTCATTGATGGCGTAACAGATCTGCTGCAGGTAGGCATCGAGTGCATCCGTCTTGGCGGACATGTCGGCAATTTTGTGCCGGATGACCTGATGCTGGATCATTGGAGCGCCGAATGTCTCGCGCTCCTGTGCCCACTCAATGGAGCAGCGCAGCGCTTCCTTCATCATGCCCAGAGCTTCAGCTGTCAGCCCGACGCGCTCAAGATTGAAGTTCTTCATGATCTCGATAAAGCCGCGGCCTTCTTCGCCCATGAGATTTTCAGCGGGGACGCGGCAATTGTCGAAATAAAGTGTCGCCTGATCTGACGCCCACCAGCCCATCTTCTTGCCCAGCTTGGTGCGCTCAAACCCGGGCGCGTCCTTTTCAACGAAGAACAATGAAATGTCGTTGAGACCTTCGCCGCCGGTACGGGCGCCGACGACAAAGTAGTCGCTTTTCATGCCGCCGGTGATGAAGGTCTTGGACCCGTTGAGCACCCAGGAATTTCCGTCCTTGTGAGCCCTGGTTTTCATGTTGGCGACGTCAGACCCACCGGATGGTTCCGTAATGGCCAGGCTCGATCCCTTGCGGCCTGCAACCACGTCCGGGAGTACCCGCTCGCGAATTTCCTCAGTTGCCAGTTTCTGGATCGGGTCCAGAGAAATCGTCCGTCCCACAAGCGCGGCGAGGACCCCGTTCGCCCCGGACTTGCCCATTTCCTCCATCCACGCCATGCGCAGGAAGGCGTCGTCCATACCAAGGCCGCCATATGCTTCGTCGATGCCAAAGCCAAAGACGCCCAGCGCGCCTGCCTTCTCGTGCAGTTCCCAGGGAATCTCCTCCGCCTCGTCCCACTCATCCGCATGGGGGCGGACTTCCGTGTCAACAAAACGGCGAACCGTATCGCGGAACTGACGGCGTTCTTCGGTGTCATGGGGGCTGAGCATGGGGTTCTCCTCGGGTCGGACAATGCCGACTGTCTTATGTCGTTGGTATTTGTTTTAGCGAAGTTTCAGGTGCGGCGCGATCAGTTCGATAAAGCGGTCCACGATCAGTGTTTCCTCAGCGCGGTTCCTCGTAAACCGCTCATGGGCCAGCATCCCACGCATAAAGACACGACAGATCGCCCACAGGGTCACCACATCGGCGTCATCAAGGTCAGGCGATTCATACACCTCGATGATCGCGGTTCCCATGCGGGCATCCCATTCGATCAAACTCTTGGCGGTACGTTTTCCCAGCGCTTTATCGGTCCGTGCGGCCATGAGGATTTCCATCAGCGACCGCCCCTCAGGCGTGCGCACGAGCCGCTCCCAAAGCCACTTCAGGTGGGCTCGTACACGCGCGTCCTCATCCGGCAGTTTGCTCCATGCAGCACGCTCCACCCGCTTACCGGTCATCACGCTGCGGCCAAGCAACATGTCCAACGTCGCGGCAATCAGATCTTCCTTGGTAGGAAAATGATGGGTGAGGGCGCCACGTGACAGGCCCGCGCGTTCCTGGATGCGTGTGAGGGATGTGTCCGCATATCCCATCTCATCCAGGCACGCGATCGCGGCCTCGCAGATTGCACGGCGGGTTTTTCCGGCCTGCAGTTCTTTCGAAGCAGGTACTCCCGGTTTTGCTATCTGCGCTGCGTGCGTCATGGCAAGATTGTTCCTCATTCCGGATCAGGCGATGGTCCGGATGACAGTTGACAGACCGACTGGTCGGTCTGTAGGAAACTAAGTCAGCAGATCATGAGATGCAAGCGGTCGAAAAACAGGCCGCACCTCCATGGTGACAAGAGCAGGGCAACGCACGGCATGGGCAGCGAAAAAAGCATTCGCATTGGCGGCGCAGGTGGGTTTTGGGGCGAGGCATTGCACGCTACGCCACAACTGCTTGCCGGCGGCAAGCTGGACTATCTGGTCTTCGACTATCTGGCTGAAATCACCATGTCGATTATGGCGCGGGCGAGAGCCAAGAACCCGGACCAGGGATATGCCACGGACTTCGTCACCGGCGTGATGGCGCCTCACCTGAAGGATATCGCCGCGCGTGGAGTCAAAGTCATTTCAAATGCAGGCGGCGTCAATCCGGCAGCCTGCGGTGCCGCTGTTCGCGAATTGATCAAGAATGCAGGCCTTGATCTCAAGGTCGCAGTGGTCGCCGGCGATGACCTTCTTGACCGGGCTCAGGACCTGGCCAGCGGCAGCTATGCGGAAATGTTTACCGGCGCAGCCTTTCCGCCGGTTGATGCCATCGCCAGCATCAACGCGTATCTTGGCGCTTTCCCGATTTCAGATGCGCTGGACCGGGGTGCAGACATCGTAATCACGGGGCGTGTCGTGGACAGTGCTGTGACGCTGGGGGCGTGCATCCATGCTTTCGGCTGGACCAGGGACGATCATAATCTGCTGGCGGCAGGCACCCTTGCCGGTCACATAATTGAGTGCGGCCCCCAGGCCACCGGCGGCAACTTCACGGATTGGCGCGACGTTGCCGACGACCTTGATGCCATCGGGTACCCCATTGCCGAGGTGAGCCCGGACGGCAGCTTTGTTTGCAGCAAGCCACCCAAGACCGGCGGCAAGGTATCCGTCGGTACCGTGTGCGAACAGATGGTCTATGAGATTGGTGACCCGCAGGCCTATCTGGTCCCGGATGTGGTTTGTGACTTCTCTGCAGTACACGTGACACAGAGCGGACCTGACGAGGTAACGGTCACGGGCGCGTGCGGGCTACCGGCTCCGGACACATACAAGGTCTGCACCACCTATTCGGATGGATGGCGCGGCGGGCTGATGATGGCCTTCATCGGGCTTGATGCAGCGGACAAGGCCCGCACCTACGCGGAAACATCTATCAAGCGCGCGCAGAACATCCTGCGGCAAGCCAACGCCGCTGACTTCACGGAAACCAGCATCGAGATCATCGGTGACGACAGCCAGTATGGTGCCGCCGCAAGGGACATTGCGTCGCGTGAAGTTGTGATGAAGCTGGCCGCCAAACATCCAGACGCCCGCGGCATTGGTGTCCTGTTGAAGGAAGTGACCGGCCTGGCACTCGCGACCCCGGCGGGCCTTACAAGCTTTGCAGGTGGACGTCCCAAACCGTCACCCGTAGTGCGGCTATTCTCATTTGCCCTGCCCAAAGATGCCTTGAGCATCACCGTTGATGTTGATGGAAATGTGACCACCCTGGAGACGGAAAAAGGCGTTGCCTTCGATCCATCCAAACTGGAGCGGCCCGCCGACCCGGCAGGGCCAGCCAGTCACGGCAGCATGGTCGACGTCCCGCTGGTCAAACTCGCCTGGGCCCGCAGCGGCGACAAAGGCAACAAGGCCAATATCGGGATCATCGCGCGAGATGAAAGCTATCTGCCCTATATCAGCGCATCCGTAACAGAGCATGCCGTGGCAACTCGTTTCTCGCATTTTCTGGACTCATCCAACGGCGGTGGAAACGTTGAACGCTTTTTCCTGCCTGGATCGCACGCATTCAATTTTTTGATGGACGATGCGCTGGGCGGCGGCGGGGTTGCCAGCTTGCGTGCAGACCCGCAAGCCAAGGCTTACGCACAAATCCTTCTTGACCATCCGGTGTCCGTTCCTGCGGACCTGGCCGGGAGACTGTAATGGCGATTTTCCAGACCAAGATTGATCCCAAGTCGGACATCTTTGCGAAGAACCGTGAAGACATGCTTGGGCTCATTGAGCAATTGCGCAGCTATGAAGCCCGCGCCGCGACCAAATCAGAGAAACGCAAACCCCGGTTTGAAGAACGCGGCCAGCTCACGCCCCGTGAACGACTGGAACGTTTGCTTGACCCGGGCATGCCGTTCCAGCGGCTCTACAACATGGCCAACTTTCTGGTCGATGATCCCAACATTGAAACCTCCGTACCCGGCGGCAATATCATCGCCGGCATCGGCTTTGTCAGCGGTGTCCGGTGCATGGTCTATGTGGATGACAGCGGCATCAGCGCCGGAGCGATGACCACACAATCCGTTGGCGTAATGATCGGCGTGATGCAGTGTGCTCTTCGTCAGAAGCTGCCCTTTGTCCATCTGGTGGAAAGTGCAGGGGCCAACCTGTTTGAATACACGGTCGAACTGTGGGCCCATGGCGGCAAGATGTTCTACCACCTGGCGCAGCTCAGCGCCGCGGGCATCCCGACCTTTGTGGTTCTGCATGGTCCATCGACCGCCGGTGGGGCCTACCAGCCGGGCATGAGTGACTATGTCATCGGCGTCAAGAAAAACGGTATGGCAGCCCTTGCCGGTGCCGCGCTGGTGAAAGCTGCGACCGGCGAAGTCGCTGATGCGGATGAGCTTGGTGGCTCAGAGATGCATGCCAGCACCACCGGCCTTGTGGAGTATGTGGCTGAAGATGATGCCCACGGCATTCTCATCCTGCGCGACCTGCTCGATCGCATTGACCACAACAAGCAGATACCCGTAGCACCCAAGCGCGACTACGAACCTCCGGTGCTCAGCACCGAAGACATTGCCGGGACAGTGCCGGTGGACTATCGGCAACCCTATGATGTGCGTGAAGTGGTTGCCCGCGTCGTGGATGGATCAGACTTTGTTGAGTTCAAACCCCGATATGGTCCTGCCACCGTCTGTATTCAGGCCAGCATCATGGGGCACGCCTGCGGCCTGATCGGCAATAATGGTCCCATTGATCCAGCCGGTGCCACCAAGGCGTCTCATTTTTTCCAGCTGTGCGATCAGTCGGACATGCCGATCGTCTTCCTCAACAACACCACCGGTTATATGGTGGGTACAGAGTATGAGCAGGCCGGAATGATCAAGCACGGGTCCAAGATGATCCAGGCCGTGTCGAATGTTCGGGTACCAAAAATATCGCTCTATATCGGCGCAAGCTTTGGCGCCGGCAATTACGGCATGTCGGGCTATGCCTATGAGCCTGAATTCCTGTTCGCATGGCCCAATGCCACCACGGGTGTAATGGGCGGCGAGCAGGCCGCTGGCACCATGGAGGAGGTGGCACGCAGCGGTGCTGCGCGTCGCGGCCAGGATGTGGATGAAGAGGCGCTCGCCCAGCAGCGGGCAGCCGTCGTCAAACTGTTCGATGACCAGTCGACATCGTTCTATACGTCCGGCCGCCTGCTTGATCACGGCATCATTGATCCACGCGACACGCGCAAGGTGCTTGGTTTTGCTCTCCAGACCATCTGGGAAGGGCGCAACAAGAAACTCCACCCCAACAGCTTCGGCGTTGGCCGGCACTAAAGGCAGGACAAACACATGACCACACTCCCTGACGTGACCGGTGTTGACCTTGATCTGGACAATGGCTGGCTTACCATCTGGTTCAACCAGCCTGAAACTCGCAACGCCTTGACCGATGAACTAGTGGACGGTGTGCGCCGCACCCTCGAAGCCGTTAGCGATGACCGGGACGTGCGGGGCATCACATTGCGGGGCAGGCATGGCGTGTTCTGCGCAGGCGGCAACCTCAAACAATTCAAAGCCTCATTTCAGGGCGGCGGCAGTGATGGTGGCGGCTCGCGAGATAGCACCATTGAGATGTCCAAAGGTGCGGCTGTGCTTTTTGATCTCATCAATGAGGCACCGCAGGTTGTCATTGCCATCATTGAGGGAGCCGCCATGGCCGGCGGGTTTGGCATGGCCTGCTGCGCGGATGTTGTCATCTGCGAAGCGGATGCCAAGTTCGCGATGACTGAAACGGCCATCGGCATCTCACCCGCGCAGATAGCTCCTTTCGTGATTCAGAAACTGGGTTACGCCACCGCTCGACGCCTCATGCTGACAGCCGCCCGCTTTAACGGCGAAGGCGCCCACGATCTTGGCTTTGCAGATTTTGTTGCCAGTGACGTGGACGGTCTCAATGCCATTGAGCAGCAAATCCGCAGTCAGGTTCTGAAATGTGCACCCGGTGCCATTGCGGACACCAAATCGCTGATCATCGCGCTGCCAGACATGAGCCGCGAAGAAGCCATTCAAGCTGCGGCTGAAAACTTTACCGGGCGTCTCCTCAGTGACGAAGGCCGCGAGGGTGTGGCGTCATTCCTTGAAAAACGCAAACCCGTCTGGGCCAAAGGCTAGGGACATCACAACGATGCGCTTCAATTCCATTCTGGTTGCCAATCGCGGTGAGATTGCAGTTCGGGTCATGCGGACCGCAAAGTCGCTCGGATATCGGGTCATCGCCATCTATTCAGAAGCCGATAGTGAAGCCCCCCATGTCAAGATGGCCGATGAAGCCGTGTGCGTGGGTGCAGCCCCGGTGGGCGAGTCCTATCTTGATCCTCAAAAAGTGCTCAAGGCAGCAGCCGATACCGGCGCGCAGGCTATTCACCCAGGATATGGATTCCTGAGTGAAAATGCCGACTTTGCCCGAGCGTGCGAACAAGCCGGGCTCGTTTTTATTGGTCCACGACCGGATGCCGTAGACCTTATGGGCAACAAGGCTGAAGCCAAGCGCCGTATGATTGCCGCCAACGTGCCGTGCGTGCCGGGTTATGAAGGCGAGGACCAGGCCGATGATGCTTTCATTGCCGCATCCAAAGACATCGGCTTTCCAGTCATGGTCAAGGCGGCAGCAGGTGGTGGTGGTCGCGGCATGCGTCTTGTACATGACGCTGCGGAGTTACCGGACGCGATCAGGCTTGCCCGGTCAGAAGCGGAAAATGCCTTCGGGTCCGGCGAGTTGATCCTTGAAAAAGCCATCATCCAGCCGCGTCACGTGGAGATACAGGTCTTTGCGGATGTGGCGGGCAATACGATCCATCTGGGGGAGCGGGACTGCTCTGTTCAGCGACGCCATCAAAAGGTGATCGAAGAAGCTCCGTGCCCTGTCATGACACCAGAGCTTCGTGCGCGCATGGGGGCCGCTGCGGTCGAGGCGGCGCAAACCATCAAGTATCGGGGTGCGGGAACAGTTGAATTTCTGCTTGGTGCGGATGGCGCATTCTATTTCCTGGAAATGAATACCCGCCTGCAGGTTGAGCATCCTGTCACCGAGCTGGTTACCGGGCTCGACTTGGTGGCGTTGCAGATCAAGGTCGCCCAGGGTGAAGACCTTGGGCTTTCGCAGGACGACGTGGCTTTGACCGGGCATGCCATCGAAGTGCGGCTCTACGCAGAAGATGTGGCTGAGGATTTTCTGCCCAGCACCGGACATATTGACCTGTGGGATCCCGCAGCGGGCGAGGGCGTCCGCATTGATGCGGGCATCGCCACCGGGCTTGAGGTCTCACCCTTCTACGACCCGATGATTGCCAAGGTCATGGCCCATGGTCCCAACCGCGACGTGGCACGACAGCGGGTGATTGAAGCGTTGCGAAACACCGGAATTTTCGGCCCTCAAACGAACCGTGATTTTCTGATTGATGCACTCTCCCAGCCAGCCTTTGCCGCCGGTGAGGCAACAACAGCCTTCATTGGTGAGACATATTCAGCAGACGACCTGGCC
This sequence comes from Candidatus Phaeomarinobacter ectocarpi, assembly GCF_000689395.1. GTDB lineage: Bacteria > Pseudomonadota > Alphaproteobacteria > CGMCC-115125 > CGMCC-115125 > Pyruvatibacter > Pyruvatibacter ectocarpi. Next base: position 1,366,135 of record NZ_HG966617.1, on the reverse strand, counting down.
CGGCAGGCGCCATCTACGCAGATGGTCGGCGCTGCTGCTGTTCTACTCTACCACTCTGAGCAACATGCAGCTCACAAGGCCGCCATCGGTGTTGACGAGGAATTACTCAACTGGGGCAGCACCGGCCGCCTGTCGACGCTCTATCGTTTCAACTTCGATGACAACGCGATTGATGCTCGCGTTGTTGCAGGCGATGGCAAATCATGGACTGTGGAAATGGACGCAGGATCGGTTACTGTGTCGCTTGTTTCTTGGAACACGCATCGCGCCTGCCTGACGATAGATGGCGCGACATGTGTTGTCGTATTCGCCCTGCCGCGACCAGGCACCATTCACCTGAGCATGGCCGACACCAGTGCGACCCTTACGAATGTGCTTGCAACTGCTGGTATGGCGGACGACGCAGCGGGAGGCGGACGTGTGCTGGCTCCGATGCACGGGCTCATACTTGAGGTCCATGTGCGTGAAGGACAGACTGTCAAAAAGGGTGACCGTCTGGCGGTGCTCGAAGCCATGAAAATGCAACATCAGATACTTGCCGAAGTTGACGGTACTATCACAGCCGTTGCCTGTGCAGCGGGAGATCAAGTCCCCGCAGATGAGCTGTTGGTGGAAATCGAAATTGATGAAGACACGGACGCCTGAAGGCGGACCTGTAAGGAGACTCCAGATGTTTGATCAACCCAATGACTTTCGCAACGAAAGCAATGCGCTCTATGAGCTGATCAAGGATTTGCCGGAAGAACGCCTGCTGGAACCAACCCAATTCAAAGGTTGGACGATCCGCGACGTGATCGGGCATTTGCATATCTGGAACCAGGCGGCAGATATGTCGCTCAATGACGAAGCAGCATTCAATGCGTTTTTCGAGCGGGTAGGGGAATTCGTGGCCACTGGTGGCCTGCGTGGATTTGAGAATGCTGAGCTCGAAGGCGTCAGCGGCCACGACCTGGTCAAACGGTGGCATGACTTTTATCCAGGTGTGGCGGATCGTTTTCTGGATGCTGATCCCAAACAACGCGTGGTCTGGGCTGGCCCCAGCATGAGCGCCCGCTCCAGCATCACAGCACGGCTGATGGAAACCTGGGCACATGGCCAGGAGGTCTATGACACCCTTGGGGTCGAGCGGAAGAATGCCGACCGGATCAAGAACATTGCCGTCCTGGGTGTGAACACCTTTGGGTGGACGCACATGGTCAACAAGTTGCCTGTGCCTGAAAACGTGCCTTATGTGAAGCTGACACTACCGTCCGGTGAGCTGCTCGAATTCAATGAGCCGGATCCAAACAGTATGGTGGAGGGGACGGCAACCGAGTTCTGCCAGGTGGTTACACAGGTACGAAACATCGCGGACACCCAGATCAAGACGACCGGTGACGTTGCGGCAAAGTGGATGGCGGTTGCCCAGTGCTTTGCGGGACAAGCAGAAACGCCGCCGGCTCCTGGGACCCGGCGGCGAATGGTTGCAGCGTAACTTGTAAGACTAGCTAGGCGGCTTTCGCCTTGGCTGATGGCTTGCGGTTGCGGCGATTGCGCTGTGGCGGACGACCGGAACTGTTCTTGCCGCCACCTTCATTTCGCTTGCCGACCGGCTTGCGACGACGTGGTTTACGCTGAGCAGGTTCGGGCTGTTGCAGCACCTGGCGTTCTTCTTCCGGCACAACTTTGAGCCCACTGTCTGCGGGGCGATCTACCACATCAATCTTGCGCTTGATCAGCCGCTCGATGTCACGCAGAAGACCGCGTTCAGCACCATCGCACAATGCAATCGCCTGTCCGCTCTTGCCGGCACGGGCCGTTCGGCCAACGCGGTGCACATAGGCCTCAGCCACGTTGGGCAGCTCGAAATTCACGACGTGCGAAACGTCATCCACGTCAATGCCGCGGGCGGCAATGTCCGTTGCAACCAGTACATTCACCTTGCCTTTGCGGAATGCATCGAGACTGCGTACGCGCTGGTTCTGGCTCTTGTTGCCGTGAATGGCAGCAGAGGCGAAACCATACATCTCAAGATGCTTGCACACCTTGTCCGCGCCACGCTTTGTCCGGGTGAAGACAATGGCCCGTTCCATGTCCGGCGTTGCCAGATAGTCAACGAGCGCGGCGCGCTTGTCCGCCGTCTTGAGCATGACCACTTTCTGGTCAATGCGATCAATCGGCTTGGAATTGGGTGTCACCGTCACTTCGATGGGGTTGTGCAAAAACACCTGCGCCAACGCACGGACCTGTTTGGGCATGGTGGCTGACAGCAGCATGGTCTGCCGCTTCTTCGGCAGGTAGCCCATGATGCGCTTGATCTGCGGCATGAAGCCCAGGTCGAACATTTGATCCGCTTCGTCGAGCACAACCTTGGTTGTCGTATCGAGGCGAAGGTTCTTGGAGGCCACGTGGTCAAGAAGACGGCCAGGCGTCGCCACCACAATGTCTACGCCCTTTGCCAAAGCTTTGATCTGCGGCGGAATTTTTGCGCCACCGACAATCACAGCGACTGAAGGTCGAGAATGCTTGCCATAGGCACGAATGTTGTCGCCGATCTGTGCTGCCAACTCGCGCGTTGGCGCAAGGATCAGTGCTTTGCAGGTGCGGTGTTTTGCGGGCATCGGATCGCCACACAGGGCGTGGAGGATGGGCAGAACGAACGCAGCGGTCTTGCCGGTGCCGGTCTGCGCGATGCCGAGAATGTCTGATCCATCCATCATGGATGGGATGACCTTGGCCTGAATGGGGGTAGGGGTCGTGTAGCCTTCGTCGGAAATGGCACGAAGGATCGGCTCGGCGAGACCGAGCGATGTAAAATCTGTCACTTAGGTACTTTCAAAAAGAGTGCCCGCAGCCAGCCGGATAGTCCGAGATAGCGTCATGGCACGGGAACGTGTCGCGTGGCCTTTTTGATACTCAAAAGGCAACTATGAGGGTCGTCTGTTTGACCCTCATCTTGGGCACCCGGCGGACATTTGAATGTCCTACCCGTACCGTTCGCGAACGCCAATGTCGGTTCCAAATCACTTGGATGCTCAACAAGACCTGTGACATGACAGCTAAATGGAGCAATTACAAGGCATGCCACCTATGCGCAGGTGCCAGTATGGGCACAGCCAACGACCAGGAAACTTGACAATTCAGCCATATGAGAATGTATTGGCATAATTAATGCCATTAAAAAGGTGGATCCTATGGGGAAGAAGATCGTTCTTGGGGTTTTGGCCGCAGCTGTTCTGCTGGGTGGCCTTGCCTATCTCATGCGGGTGGACATTGTTCTCTATCTCGCAGCCAATCGCGGCCTGCCCGAAGTTGGCCCGAACCGGGCTATAGAGTGGCAGACGCCTGACCCGGCCAGAGCTGCCAAAGCCAAAGAGGGTGCCCCCAATATCATCTTCATTCTAGCCGATGACATGGGCATCAATGATGTCTCGACATTTGGTGGCGGCATGGATGATGGACGTATGAAGACACCCCACATCGACTCGTTGGCCACGGACGGTGCAAGCTTCACTCAGGCCTATGCTGGCACCGGCAGTTGCGCCCCTTCACGTGCGATGATCATGACAGGGCGCTATCCGTCCCGAACAGGATTTGAGTTCACCCCAACACCAGAAGGCATGGCGCCGCTGGTGCGCATGATCGCATCCAGCATGGATAACGGCCTGCCGGAGTTCTATCAGCCCCCACAGACGTCCGAACGTCAGCTCTCCTATGAAGAGCAGGGCCTGCCTGGCTCCGAGGTGACGGTTGCCGAGGTTCTTCAGGATGCCGGCTACCACACAGTACACATCGGCAAGTGGCACCTGGGACGCGGCGAGGAATTCGATGCAACGGCGCAGGGGTTTGACGAGAGCCTGCTGATGGCAAGCGGGCTGTTCCTGCCGGAGGACGACCCGAACGTCGTGAACGCCAAGGTGGATTTTGACCCTATCGATCAGTTCCTCTGGGCACGCATGCAATACGCGGCCAGCTACAACAACAGCGAATGGTTCGAGCCGGGTGGATACATCACCGACTATTGGACGGACGAAGCCCAGAAAGTCATTCGTGCCAACAAGGACAATCCATTCTTCTTGTACCTTGCTCATTGGGGCATTCACACACCGCTGCAGGCAACCCGCGAAGACTATGAAGCTGTTGGCGACATCAAACCTCACCGGGCGCGTGTCTATGCTGCCATGATGCGAGCGGTTGACCGCAGTGTGGGCGACATCATCGAGACACTTGAAGAAGAAGGTATTGCAGACAACACCATCATTGTTTTCTCAAGTGACAATGGAGGGGCTGGGTATATCGGCCTGCCGGACGTCAACGCCCCTTATCGCGGCTGGAAGCTGACCCTCTTTGAAGGCGGCATCCGTGTGCCAATGCTTATGCGCTGGCCAGATCAAATTGCCGCTGGTACCCAGATAGCCTCCCCGGTGGCCCATATTGACCTTATGCCGACGCTTGCCGCAGCTGGAGGCGCTTCGGTACCGGACACTGTGGAGTTGGATGGTAAGGACCTCCTGCCGCTTGCAACCGGTGCAACCACTGAAGATCCGCATGACGCCATCTTCTGGACAAGTGCCCATTATCGCGTTGTCAGGCAGGGTGACTGGAAACTCCAGTTGTCCGAGCGGCCAAACAAAGCATGGCTGTTCAATCTTGGCGAAGACCCAACTGAGCAGACCAATCTGGCGGATCAAAACTCAGCGAAGCTGGCGGAACTCACGGCTCTGTTGGACGCACACAGCGCCTCAGCACGGCCACCGCTTTATACCCATCAAGGTGAACTGCCAATCGCCATCGATAAGACTCTTGCCGAAAGATACGAAGAGGGTGACGAACTGATTTTCTGGCCGAACTGACGAAACGCTATTCGTCCCGAACGACCCGGAACCCGATGTGGTTGGTGGAAAAATCAACCTCTGAGGGTTGCCGGGCTTCGGGCCGGTAGCGACGGCAGAAATTGTCGGCGCACAGATAAGACCCGCCTTTGATGGTCTGTGTTCCGTCCGCATAGGGCGTATCGGTTAGCTCCCACACATTGCCGATCATGTCGTAGACGCCGTTTTGATCAGCTGGGAAGCAGCCAACCGGCGAGGCTCCGGAGAACCCATCCTCGGCCTGGTCAAAGAAGGGAAACACCCCCTGCCACGTGTTGGCGCGCGGCTTGCCGGTTTCATCATACGCGCCCGATGTCGTCACGTTCGGGTCGGGCAGGCCGCTAGACGCGGCAAACTCCCACTCTTCTTCTGTGGGCAACCGAGCGCCGGCCCACTTTGCATAGGCCTGTGCATCCGCAAGCGACACATGAACGACGGGGTGATTGTCCAGACCTACTATTGATGAATCCGGCCCATCAGGATTCTGCCACGTTGCGCCGGGTATCAACTTCCACGGATTGGCGGTCATGGTGCCATCCACAATCCGCTCAAAAACGGCAGACCCCGCACCGGTGCGCCCGGCCGCGATGTCTCGTTCAGCTGTGGTTTCGTAATTCGTCGCCTCAACGAATGCTGCAAACTGCGCGTTGGTCACCTCGTGTGTCTGAATATCAAATCCCACAACATGCAGACGAAGACCCAGTTTTTCTTCCGGGTAGACTGCATCCCTGCCTTTGACAAATGAGCCGGACGGAATTGATGCAAAGCTGCCAATGCGGTCTTTGGTCAGGCCGCATGCGGCCGCGTTTGCCGTCTGGCCGATATCTCCAGATAACGTCGCTGTGCCTTCATCACACGCTGCAAGCGCACCAACCAGCGACAGGAGGACGACGAAACGCATTTACTCCGCCACCAGTTTCTCGACACTGAACCGGATTGCCTTTTCAGCCTGCTTGGCCGTGAGTTGCTGATCCTGCCGCAACCGCCTCCAGGCGTTGAAGCCAACGAGCATCTCCAATGCCGCGAAAAGCGTTTTGTCGGATTTGATGTGGCTTGGGAGAACGCTGGCAAGGCCTTCGCGCTCCATGGTCAGAAAACGCTGATAGTCCTGCATCAGGTATTCGGACCTGAAACGACGCAGCCCTGCGCATGTCTTGATCGGCATGATGCGCTCATAAACATTTACACGCCGGTCGATCATCTCCGACAGGCGACCCTGCCAGGTAGTCGCACTGAACGGCTTAGCAACGATGGGACGAATCTCTGCTTCCATCTGAGCAGACATTTCCCGGTAGAGGCTGTCCACGTCGTCAAAGTGCCGGAAGACAGTCCGGATGCCGACCTTTGCCTCTTCGGCGAGAGTTGCGGCGCTCGGATCCATCTCGCCGCCGCGGATGACTGAGAACATCGCTGCTACAATCTTTGCGCGGCTTCGCTCACTGCGCTGCCGGCGTCCGTCACCTTGTGCGCCCATCTCTGTGGCGGCGGGTTCTGTAGATTTGGACACAGCGTTGGTGGGTGACTTTGGCGCCATTGGTGGGAACCGCTCTATTCAGCAAAATTGTCAGCCACCAACCTAGGAATTGGCATATTGCGCGTCAATACCTGGCGTACATTCCCAACGCTTTGGCCTACGCGTAACTGCGCTCTTCATCGGTTATGCCAAAGAAGATGGCGTAGAGAGCTGGCACGACGATGAGCGTCAGGAGCGTTGCGAAGCTGAGACCAAACACCAGAACCACTGCCATTGCCGCAAAGAACGGGTCCATAAACAGCGGCAGGACACCAAGCACCGTCGTCATCGACCCCATCATGACCGGCCTCACGCGGCTGGCTGCACTGTCGATGACGGCATCGTGCCGGGGTTTACCCTCGCGTATTTCCAGGTCCATTTGGTCCACGAGCACAATGGCATTCTTGATCAGGAGTCCTGACAGGGACAGCACACCGAGGATGGCCATGAACTCCATGGCGCTACCGGTCACAAGCAAACCGATCACCACGCCGATAATCGACAACGGCACCACGAGCCAGATCAGGAGCGGCTGGCGGATCGCATTGAAGAGGATGATGACCGTCAGGACCATTGCCGCAAGGCCGATGGGCAACGTGGTCGCAAGATTGCCGTTGGCTTCCGTGCTGTCTCCATACTCACCCCGCCACGTCAACGTGTATCCGGGCGGCAAGGCGATGGCCTCGACCTGTCCGCGGATACGGTCGAAGGCGACCGACGCCAATTCAGAGGGCAGGGGGTCTGCCTGTGCCTTGATTGTCCATACACGATCAAGACGGCGGAGCTGCGCATCTCGCCATGTGGAATTCACACCTTCGACGACTTCGATCAGAGGCACAGTATTGCCGGTTGTAGCACTTGGGATCTGAATACCCGGCAGACCGGAAACGCCGGTGCGTTCTGCTTCGGGCGCACGCGCGATGATAGGGATCAGCTCATCACCCTCGCGATATACGCCGATGTCGCGTCCTGAATAATTTGACCTCAATGCCGCTGCCAGGTCCTCGCGGGAGACGCCCAGTCGGCGGCCGCTCGTTTCAGAGTAAATTGGTTCGAGGACAGATACAGGCTGACGCCAGTCTTCATTTATGGAAATGAGGTTGCCGTCTTGCGCAAATATGTCGGTGGCCTCACCTGCCAGACGGCGCAGCACAACAGGATCAGGTCCGGAAAACTCTGCCTGAATGGCAGACCCTCCGCCCGGCCCCAGCTTGAAGCGCCAGACCTTGCCCTGGGCATCGGGATAGTTGTTGTCCACGTAGGACTGAATGGTGGGGATCAGAGTATCAATCAGCGAATAGTCAGAGACCCGAACAAGTAATTGTCCATATGCGCTGTTGTAGGACTCTGGCGGATACACAAGCATGTATCGAAGACCGCCCTGACCGACATATGTCGTGACGCTCTCAACACCGTCCAGTTGAGCCACTGCCTGTTCCAGTTGGCGCATGTCAGCATCGGTACGATCAATGTCCGTGCCCTCGGTAAGCCAGTAATCAACAACCAGCTGAGGCGTAGTCGAGCTTGGGAAAAAGCCGGACTTTGTGAACTGGAATGCCCAAACGGACACAACGAACAGGCCAACGGCTATGCCAATAACGCCCCAACGGGCGGCCAGCACGCCCCGCATGAACCTCTTGTAGTAAAGCGAAAACGCGCCTTCCGGAGGCGCATGTCCGGCCGCAGCTGTGTTCTCTTCGAACAGAAGGTCTGCCAGCAAAGGTACTGCGGTAATGGCAAACACCCAGCTATAGAGCAGGGAGATCAGCACCACCCAGAACAAGTGGCCGGTATATTCCGCCGTGCTACCGGGCGCGAAGCCGATGGGGGCAAAGGCAATGATGCCTACAATGGTACCGCCCAGAAGCGGCCACCAGGTGCGGGTCACAATGTCCTTGGCAACGTCGAGTTTCTTGCGCCCTTGCTGGACGCCGACAAGGATTCCCTCAGTCACAACAATGGCGTTGTCCACCAGCATGCCCAGCGCAATGATCAGTGCGCCCAGCGAAATCCGGTGCATGGGAATATCGACCAGATACATGGTGCCAAGTGTGGCAGCGATCGTCAGTAGCAAGACCGCGCCGATCACGACAGCCGATTTGAGGCCCATGAAAATAAGCAGCGTGATCAAAACGATGACCAGAGCCATGACCACATTGACCACGAAGTCCTGCACCGCCTTCTCGACGATATTGCCCTGGTGGTAGTACTGATGAATTTCCATGCCGATTGGGCGACGGGATTCCTCTGCCGCAAAGGCCGCATCAATACCCTTGGCCATTTTTACGACGTTGGCACCGGTCACGTTTGAAATACCGAGTCCCAAAGCAGGTTGCCCGTTGTGGCGCAGGATAAACTTCTGCGGGTCTTTGGGTTCACGTCGAACCGTTGCGATGTCTCGCAAGTAGACCACGCCGGCAGTATCAGAGCCGCTGGATGAGCTTGTTGAAACGATGACGTTTTCAATTGCCGCGACGGAGTCGATATCTCCCGTGGGCAGGATATTCAGACGCAAATCGCCCACACGCACACTGCCGGCCGGGACGACCGAGTTCTGCTTGGCAAGGTCGTTGTAGACCTGATCCACCGAGACGCCGAGAGCTGCAGCCCGATCTCTGGAAATCTCCACATAGATCGCCTCAGACTGGACGCCTGTGATCGCAACCTTTGCGACATCATCCACTGCCAAAAGGTCCGCCCGCAGACCTTTTACATACTCATGCAGTTCCTTGGCCGTATAGCCTTCGCCGGTCACGAAATAGTAGAGGCCATACACATCGCCGAAGTCGTCATTGGTGACCGGCGCTAGTGCGCCCGGCGGCAGGCTGCCTGTCGCATCATCCACCTTGTTGCGCAGTTTGCCCCAGATGATTTGAAGATCTTCTTTGCTGGGGGAAAACTCAAACTTGATCTCAACGGTTATTCGCGAAACGCCAAAGCTGGACTCTGAAGTGATTTCGTCCACTTCCTGCAATTGCTGAATGGCGCTTTCCAGTGGCTCGGTGACTTCATTTGCAACTTCTTCCGGCGTCGCACCGGGATATTGCGTGACGACCACAGCCTGCCGAATGGTGAATTCCGGATCCTCGAAACGCGGCATGTTTTCGTAGGCGGTCCAGCCTCCAAAGAGCGCAATCAGAATAACGATCACGCTGATGAGGCGGTTCTTGATGGCAAATTCAGCAGGATGCATGTGACCGGCCTCTTACTGTTCGAAGGCGCGGACTTGCGTGCCCTCCGTCAGGAATGAAACACCGGCCGCCACAATCGTATCGCCAGCGGCAAGACCCGAAGTCACGACAATATCAGCACCGACGTCAGGTCCTTCCTGACTGATGGTGATGGCTGTGCGTGACACGGTCATGGTCTCAGCATCGACTTTCCAGGCAAAAAGGTCGTTTCCCTGTGCCAGGACGGCTGTGCGCGGGATTGTGATGCGCCCCTCTGCGCCATTGCGGTTTGCAATCTGCAGTTTGGATCTCAGAGTGCCGGTCATGCCAGGCAGGATCACAAGGTCCTCAGGCGGCTCGAAAGCAAAACGAACCTGAAATGTCTGTGTCCGGGGATCTGTCTGGGTTGAAGTCGATACGATTTGCGCCGGCACTTCTCTGTCAGGTGCGGCATCCAGAACCACGTAGGATTCAGCCACGTCGATCTGACCGGAATTGGCAACAAGCGTCGATGGCACCTGAACAACAGCTTCAGCTGCACCGGTAGACTGGAGCGTTACAATTACCGATTGGGCTCCAACAGTCTGAAACTGGTCAACATGCTTGGTCGCAATCACGCCAGCGAAGGGCGCGCGCAGCGTGCTGTCATCGAGCTGCTTTTGGGCGTCGTCGAGAGCGGTTCGCGCGACATCGCGATCTTTCAACCGCTCATCATATGTCTTTTGCGCAATTGTGCCCTTCTTGATGAGTTGGGCTGCTCTGTTGAACTGGGATTGCGCATTGCGGTAGGTCGCCTCCGCCTGCGCAACCTGGTTTTGAAATGCGCGCTGTTCCAGCTGACCAATCAAGTCACCCTCAGCGACTTGCTGCCCCTCAATGACCGGGAACTCCTGAAGCACGCCATTCACTTCGAATGTCAGGTCTGCGGTTGATCGTGCGCTGATCACAGCAGGCAGGTTCATCGTTCTTGTATTCTCAGACTGAACCACTTCAAAGAGCTTGGCTGGACGGACCGACGGGCCTTCACTGGCCTCCGGTGCGTCAGAACATGATGCAAGTCCCACACATAGTGCCACGATACATCCTGTGGCGGTGCGGTGCTTCCACATCTTGAGATTTGTCATTTGGAACACAAGCTGCTCTCCACACTGATAAAGTCCAACCGTCTCCAGAAGTAATGGTTTCCGGTCACTCTGGATACCTGAATTAGTGAGATGCGTAATCCGCATACATCAACTAACAAGAAGCGGACAGCAGGACTTCTGAACTACGGAAAATCTGATTCAGGTTTTGTGACGACAACGGATTGTTCGATGAACCTTGCTTGCCCAAATACGCCCAAAAAGGCGACGTCCGCGGCATCCTGGCCAACGCCAATCCGTGCGATGGTGTCTGCGGGCGCCATTCCTGTCGCATCGACAAGGTGCCACGTACCTTCAAGATAGATCTCCGCCACGGCGTGAAAGTCCTGAGGAGTAACACCCGGCGCATAGACGCTGACAAAACGCGCTGGAATTCCAGATGCGCGCGCAAGCGTTATCAACACATGGGCGAAATCGCGACAGATGCCTTGCCTTTGAACAAAGGTATCCCGAGCAGTCGTCTGGGCATTGCTTGATCCTGGAACATATTCGAAAGCTGAGTGGATCCAGGCACACATCGCGTCAATCTTGGCACCGCCATCCAGGTGACCGAACTGTGCATCGGTGAAGGAACTGAATTGATCAGACTGGCAGTAGCGAGACGGCATCAAATATCTCACGGTGTGCCAGGGCAGAAGATGGGGCTTCACCGCATTGAGTGCAGACAGATCGAGAACGGGTCGATCGACTTGTATGGAGGATTTGTAGGTGCAGCGGAATTCTCCGTCTGCGCGGATCCATATGCGGTCACCCAACCCCTCTTCGGCTGGCACGCGTGCCAAATGAGAGAGGTCCGAGAAATCAATGTCCGACATCAGGACCTGCTGGTCCGCCACGTCAGCGACTTCGACCTGCAAAAGCAGGTCCGTTGCCTCTGAAAGCTCATAGGCCAGGTGCATGTTTATGTTCAGTAACAAGGCACGACCTCATCGGCGAGATTACATAGCGCTTTGTCCGTTGCGAGACGGTCAGCACCCACAAGGGTCAGCATCCTAATCGCCAGATTTGCATCATTGGGGGTCGCATCGGGTGAGCCAATGGCGGAGAGGGAGGGATTCGAACCCCCGGGACCGTGAAGCCCAACGGTTTTCAAGACCGCCGCATTCGACCACTCTGCCACCTCTCCGCATAAAAGGCGCTGGCCTGCGGGGACAGCTTTAGCGGGGTCGGGGCAATTTCGCAATATCGGCAGGAATCTTTGTTTTTACGATGCTCCCGGGGCCATCAGAACAAGCGAATCAGCCGCGTTAACGCCGTTTGACGCGCTGGTTTGCGCTCATCGGTTTTCAAGGCAACAATGGGCCGTATTGCTTGCTTTTCCGGGGGTGCCCGTGCATTCAATCGGGTAGGACACGTGAACACGGCTGTTAAGGCCGGAAAACATCATGAAGTAAGCCCGCTCATGGTGGCTGTTGGCCGGACAGGCCCAGCAGCCAGAAGGCGCGGGACAAGGGGAGTTTTTGAATGCTCGAATATGATCTGGTGCAAACCTGGATACCGGCATCCATCATCGGCGTGCTGTTTGTCTTGATTTTGCTGGACAGCATGTGGATCGCCCGACGCGACCGCAAGGCGATGGAACGCTCTGGCGGTGACGGTGGACCCAGCACAGGCGGTGGCGGCGGTGGTCGCGACGCGCAAGCCAAGTGGCACGAACAGAACAAAGCGGACTTTGCTCAACGTCAGTGGACGGAAAAGAACCGTGAAATTCTGCGTAACAAGAACGGTACCGCAGCTCAGGCTGTGGGCGCTGCTCCGGCAGCATCTGTCGCCATGGGGGGCTCTGCCCCCCGTGCCGGCGGATACTGGGGCCCATGGCTGGTGCTGACGAGCCTCATCCTTGGCGCCGGCATTGCGTTCTACACCGTCTTCCCCATGCTTCAGGACTAGCCGGGACTATCCACGACACTACCAAACTTGCCGCCATGCTGAGCGTGCCGTGTGGCCTCAGGTAAAGAGCGGCAGATCGGGCAGGGCCTCTGCCATGGGTAGAGCAAGAATGGCCTCAGCAAGCTGCCTTGGCGCTGCGATGCCTCCAAACTCCATCAGACCCAGCGACTTATCAACGACCTGCGGTGGCAAAAGTGGCGCCTCGGGATCACCCTTGGCAAACCCACGTTCGGCACGATGGGTGCTGCCGTCTGTCATGACAACTTCCACAGCGCTGCCCCAATCAACGGGGTATGCTGACGCGTAAGGGTCGGCCACCTTGATGGTGATGCCCGACGCCAGCCGCCGCGCCTTGACCCTGGCCGCGTCATCAAATGACGCAAGGGTGACTTCACCATTCTCCAGAGCGGTCGCAATGCAGTGCTGCAGCGAGAATTTGGCCTCGTACTCACTCTCAGCAAGCGGTCGATCGCACACATCTTGAGCGGCTTGATAGGTTTCGACGGTTACGGAGTGAAACTCGTCCGCACTGGCGTGTTGAAGTGTCTGGGACAATTCAAGCGACGCATCAATCGCCGGGTGGGTATGGCGGCAGGACGGCCATGGTTTCATGGAGGTAAGGGCCAATTGCCAGGGGCCATCTAGATCAGACATCACCTGCGATACATCTCCGTCCGGGCAGGTCGCTGCAAAGAATCCACGCTCGCCTTCGAGAATTCTGGGTGGTCCGGTAAAGCCGAGAGCCGCCAAATCTGCTGACTGCACGCCGGCCTGCGCTGCATGGCCTGCATGCAAGTGTTTGGTCATGGCGCCTGTATCAAGAAACTCCCACAAGCCCGAAGACTGACTACCTGCGTTGCCCAACGCGTGAACTGTCTGGTCTTCATCCAGGCCGAGGAGTGTGGCCGCGGCCATGGCAGACCCGTAAGGGCCACACGTCGCCGTGTTATGCCAGATACGGTAATGGGCTGGACCCACCCCCATGCCGACACGGGTCGTGACCTCAAATCCCTCAAGTACGCTGCGCAAGAATGCAGGCCCGGATGCACCTTCGCGGAGTGCCATGACCCAAGCAGCAGGCACGACCACGCACCCGGGATGCACGACCGACGCGCGGTGGAGATCATCGGTTTCAAGAATATGGGTGAGAGCGCCCATAAGCAGTGCATGGGAGCCCGTGTCAAAAGGCGTTCCCGGTCGGCTGGGGCCATTGCCGGCCCAGCGCAGGAGTTTGCGCCCCTGTTCGCTGGCGCAGCCGCCAAGAGCATTTGCCACGGCATCGAGGACAAAAAGGGCGGCCATTGCAAGATCATCGGCTGTGGCCTCCTTGGCGCGGGCATGCTGCACTAGTTGTCGGGTCAGGGGGATGTCGGTTTGTGCGTGATCGGTGGTCATGAAATCGTAAACGCCTCGTTTACCAAATTGCAGGCATTCTAACTGTCTGAAATTCGGGTGGTGCCGGTGTCCACAAAGACAATGGTCCTGCCTGCTTGTGGTGTCTCGACGATTGACGGGGATAATGGGGCCATGAACGCGATAATGTCACGAACACGTACGCCGCGCATTGGCGCAATGCTTGTTGGACTGACTGGCATGCTGGTTCTTGCAGGCTGTGCGGAAACGCAGCTGGCAGGCGCTGTTGTTAAGGAAGTCAGCCGCAGCGAGATCCCAAGCGGCGAAGGTGGCTACTGGAAAGTCGGCAATCCGTATCAGATTGCAGGCGAGTGGTACTATCCCAAGGAAGACGAGCGCTATAACAGGACGGGCATTGCCTCCTGGTATGGTCCGCAGTTCCACAAGAAGATGACCGCCAATGGCGAAATCTTCGACATGTATCAAGTCTCTGCGGCGCATCCGACTCTCCCCATGCCGGTGATGGCGCGCGTGACCAACCTTGAAAATGGCCGCTCGTTGATCGTTCGCATCAATGACCGTGGCCCGTTCGCCCGTGGCCGTGAGATTGACATGTCCATGCGCGGCGCTGAGTTGCTGGGTTACAAAGAGCAGGGCACAGCGAAAGTCCGGGTCGAGTATCTGGGCAAGGCCGATGGCTGGACAGGTGAGCAGGGCCGCGTGCAGACGGTCAATGCACAGCCCGCACCGGTGGCTCCCGTAGCCGCACAGGCGGCATCGCAGATGCAGCCCGTTCAGGATGATGACGATGACATTGCAACAGCAGGCCTGCCCCCTGTGCCAAATGCACCGGTAGACCTGTCACTTCTGGCTGGTGGCGCGTCTGCCGCCGCCGGGGCCATTCCCGCAGCAGCGGCGCCTTCAGCACCGGCTGCGCAGACGACCGCTATGGCGCCTGTCGTTGATAACTTCTTCGTACAGGCAGGGTCGTTCCGCAGTGCCAGCAACGCCAATGCCCTTGCATCACAGCTTTCAGACCTTGGTCCGGTTGAAGTGACTGAGTCTGTTGTGAACGGCACGCCTTGGTATCGGGTACGGGTGGGACCCGTGAACAATGCTCAGGGCGCAGATGGGCTGCTCGAATCGGTTGTGTCACGTGGGCAGAACGGGGCCCGCGTCGTCATAAACTAGGCTCGAATTCCTCACCCAAAAAGGTGACGTTTCCATCAAAACTGGTGACGCCACTGGTGCAGGATGCTCATACGCGGTAATCCAGTTACAGCCTTATTTGAAGGGTACAAACGTACCCCCTTCGAGCTGGATGGAGCCCCGCGTTTTATGATTGCCCGCTTTACTCGATTTCCTGCTTTTCTGCTCGCCGCAGCGCTGGGTGCGGCCTCGTTCGCCATCGCACCTGCGCGGGCCATAGAGACCCCCGCCACCTATGTATCGCTGATGGACTTTGCGACTGGCGAAATCATCTACGAGAAGCAGGGCAACGAGCTGATGGCTCCAGCCTCCATGTCGAAACTCATGACAATGGTCATGTTGTTCGACGCCCTGAAAGACGGCCGTGTGACGCTGGATGATGAGTTTGTCATTTCAGAAAACGCCTGGCGCAAGGGTGGTGCGGCATCGGGATCATCCACCATGTTTGCGGAACTCAACAGCCGCGTACCGGTTCGCGACCTCATTTACGGCGTTATCGTACAGTCCGGCAATGATGCGTGCATCGCGATCGCAGAAGCACTGGCCGGTTCTGAAGCCACATTTGCTGAACGGATGACGGAGCGGGCCCGAGAAATCGGGCTTGAGACCTCCACCTTCAAGAACTCCACCGGCTGGCCGGACGAGGGTCATCTGATGACCGCCAACGAACTCGCAATCCTGGCGCGCTACCTCATCGAAACGCATCCTGAGTTTTACGAGATCTATTCCGTACGTGATTTCGAGTGGAACGGAATTACGCAAGCCAATCGCAATCCCCTCATTTACATGAACATGGGGGCTGACGGGCTCAAGACAGGACACACTTCCGTATCGGGCTACGGGCTTACTGCATCTGCCGTTCGTAACGGACGCCGGCTTGTGCTCGTGGTCAACGGTCTGAGTTCTGAAAAAGAGCGCGCCAATGAAACACAGCGGCTAATGGATTGGGCATTTCGCGAATTCCGCTCCTACAACCTGCTGGAAGCGGGCCAGGTTCTGGAGCGTGCGCCTGTCTGGCAAGGGTCAAGCCGCACAGTCCCCATGGTGATTGCAACGGATGTTGCACTTACGATGTCGCGGGACGCGCGCAAGGGCATGGAAGCGAAGGTCCGCTATGATGGTCCTTTGACCGCGCCAATCGCCGAGGGCGATGTCATTGGACAACTCGTTATCACCGGACCTGGCTTGCCCACACGCACATATGACTTGCAGGCGGGAACATCCGTTGAGGCACTTGGGATCTTCGGCAAAGCCATGAGCGCACTCGCGCAGCTGATCTCAGGCTGATGGCAACCGACACACAGCGCGGCAGGTTCATTACCTTTGAAGGTGGCGAAGGTGCGGGCAAGACAACACAGATCACACGGTTGATCGAGGCTCTGACCGCGCATCAAATCGCTGCGATTGCCACACGTGAACCAGGCGGCACTCCTGCGGCAGAGGACATACGATCCCTCCTGGTCAGAGGCAGCACAGACCGCTGGGCACCCTTGTCCGAAGCACTCCTTCTCAATGCCGCGCGCGTGGACCATCTCGAACGCCTGATCCGCCCGTCACTCGCCAATGGCCAATGGGTGATCAGCGACAGATTTGCAGATTCGACCACCGCCTATCAGGGGCATGCTCTTGGTCTGGGCACCCAGACCACCTCTGACCTTGAACAGATGGTGGTTGGCGATACGCAGCCAGACCTCACACTCATCCTTGATTTGCCCGTTGACGTTGGTCTTACCCGCGCGCGGGCGCGTGAGGCAGATATCAATGAGGGCGAAGATCGCTATGAGGGTTTTGATATCGCTTTCCACGAAACGCTGCGACAGGCCTTTCTCGACATTGCCAAAGACGCCCCCAACCGGTGCATCGTGATCGACGCAACACAATCGCCCGATGAAGTGGCCCAGGCAATCTGGCAGGCAGTGATCACGCGGTTTGCTGAGGTGACGTCTTAATGGCTCGCTCTCCTGAACCTTCTGACGTTCCAGAACCAGACCGGCTCGAGGGCTTCCCCCATCCTCGAGACACAGAGATGCTGTATGGCCACCAGCCAGCTGAAGACGCACTGCGCGAAGCTTTCATGGCAGGCAGACTTCACCATGCATGGCTGATCACAGGGCCCGCGGGCATTGGCAAGGCAACACTGGCCTATCGGTTCGCCCGGTTTCTGCTCAAATATGGTGACCCGCGAATTGTTGAATCCGCTGGAGTTGAGACGCTGCACATTCCCCCGGAGGACGAAGTCTTCAAAAGGGTATCGTCACGCGGTCATGCCAATGTGTTGACGCTGCGCAAGCCCTGGAACGACAAGACCAAGAAATACATGACCGTGCTTTCTGTCGATGAAGTTCGGCGGACGCATGACTTTTTCGGCATGAAGGCCGGCGAGGGCGGCTGGCGCATTTGTATTGTCGACAGTGCCGATGACATGAACACGAGTTCCGCCAATGCGTTGCTCAAGGTTCTTGAGGAACCTCCGGCCCAGACCATTTTTCTGGTTCTCGCAAACCATCCCGGGCGGTTGCTGCCAACCATCAGGTCGCGATGCCGCACGCTTCCGTTGAAGCCGCTCAGTCATGATCAGCTGCTGTCAGCGGTTCATGGACATCTGGGACACATGGCGGACGGGGATATGGAAGCTGTGGCCAAGCTGGCGCAAGGCAGCGTTGGACGGGCGCTCCTGCTGGCGGGCGGCGGGGGCATAGAGCTCTACCGCGAGATGCATGGCGTGATTGCAAGCCTTCCCAAGCCGGATGTCCCGGCGGTTCATGCCCTGGCTGAAAAGCTGGCGCGACGGGGCAACGACCAGGCCTATGAGATGTTCCGCGAGCTGTTGTCTGACTGGCTCGTGAGGCTGGTTCGGCAAGGCGCCGGTGGACCAGCAATGATTGACGAGGTGATTGCCGGTGAAGCTGACATCATGAACCGACTTGCAGCGGGTGCGTCGCTTGATCGGTGGGTGGAGGTATGGGAAAACACCGCCCGCACTGCCGAGAGGGCAGAAGCACTTAATCTCGACCGAAAACAGGTGGTTCTCGGCACGTTTGCAGCACTTGAAACTGCGGCGCGCGGGTAGCACTTGCTTCATACAAGCTGAAAGCCACCGCCATGTCCGGCGATAAGAATTTTTACATCACCACGGCCATTTCATATCCTAATGGCGCACCACATATTGGCCATGCCTATGAGGTGCTGACGACGGATGTCCTTGCACGCTTCAAGCGGCTTGATGGCTATGACGTGTTCTTTCTGACGGGTACGGATGAACATGGTCAGAAGATGGTGGAGACGGCGGAGAAAGAAGGTATCAGCGTTGATGACCTTGCCGACCGCAACTCGCAAAAGTTCAGGGAATTGCCGCCCGCGCTCAACTGCTCCAACAATGATTTCATTTCGACCCGCGAACCACGCCATGCCGTGGCCGCGCAGGAATTGTGGAACCGGCTCGTTTCAAAAGGCGACATCTATCTCGACAAATATGAAGGTTGGTACTCGGTACGCGATGAAGCGTTCTACACGGAGACCGAACTGACCGAAGGGCCCAATGGCGAAAAACTTGCGCCCACCGGCACAGAAGTGAAATGGATGGAAGAAGAGAGCTATTTCTTCAAGCTCTCCGCCTATCAGGACAAACTGATGGCGCTTTTCGAAAGCCAACCGGGCTTTGTGCAGCCGGACGCACGGCGCAATGAGATCATGTCGTTCGTCAACGGCGGCCTCAAGGATCTGTCGGTCTCTCGAAAGACGCTCAACTGGGGTGTACCGGTTCCCGGTGATGACGATCACGTCATGTATGTGTGGATTGATGCGCTCACGAACTACCTCACGGGAGTAGGATTTCCGGATACCGATCCAGACCAGCTTGCGAAGTTCTGGCCGGCGGATCTGCATATCATTGGCAAGGACATTCTGCGCTTCCACACGGTTTACTGGCCAGCCTTCCTGATGTCTGCGGAGATTGAGCTGCCCAAACGCATTTTCGCGCACGGGTTCCTCTACAACCGCGGCGAAAAAATGTCGAAGTCGCTCGGCAACGTGCTGGACCCGTTCGAGATGATCGAAGAATATGGTGTTGATCCGTTCCGCTACTTCTTCTGTCGTGAGGTCTCCTACGGACAGGACGGCAGCTACGGTCATGAGGCCATGGTCAATCGCATCAACGCGGACCTGGCGAATGATCTGGGCAATCTTGCGCAACGCTCGCTGTCGATGATCGGCAAAAACTGTGATGGCGTTGTGCCTGCACCCGGCGCGTTCTCGCAAGAGGACCAGGCAATGCTTGATGCGGTGGACGCACTGCTTGTGCCTGCGCGCAAGGCAATGGATGAGCAAGCCATTCACACCTATGCGGGCGATGTCTGGAAGGTCGTTGCTGAAGCCAACCGCTACTTTGCCGGTCAGGAACCTTGGGCGCTGAAAAAGACGGCCCCGGAACGCATGGGCACAGTGCTCTACGTAACGGCCGAAATCATCCGGCAGGTCGCCATCCTGGCTTCGCCAATCATGCCAACGTCATGTGGCAAGCTTCTTGACCTGATTGTAGTTCCTGAAGACCAGCGCGACTTTGCGGCCCTTGGACCCAACAGTCGTTTGGCTTCTGGCACTGCTTTGCCGAAACCCGAAGGTGTGTTCCCACGCTATGTGGAAGCGGAGGCCTGAGTAATGCTCGTTGATAGTCACTGCCATCTTGATTACCCGGGCCTAATTGAGGACCTGGATGGGGTTGTTGCCAGAGCAGGGGAGGCTGGCATAGGCCGAATGCTGACAATCTGCGTCAAGCTGTCCGAGTTTGAGCGCGTGCATGATGTTGCCAAGCGGTTTGACAATGTGTGGTGCACGGTTGGTGTTCATCCCCATGAGGCTGATAGCGAGACCGGTGTCACGGCCCAACGCATCATCGATGCGACCCAGTCGCCGGACGTGGTGGGCATCGGCGAGACCGGGCTCGACTATTTTTATGATAACGCGCCGCGCAAAGAACAGAAGGCCTGCTTTCTTGCGCACATTGAAGCTGCGCGCGAAACACAGCTCCCCTTGATCATCCACGCGCGCGATGCCGATGAAGACATGGCGGACATTCTGGAAACAGAACATGCCAAGGGCGCATTCCCATTCCTCCTGCACTGCTTCTCATCGGGCCCTGAGCTTGCCCAGCGCGCGGTGGCGATTGGTGGCTATGTCTCATTGTCAGGCATCATCACCTTCAAGAAGGCGGACGACATTCGCGAAACCGTGAAATTGCTCCCGATGGAGCGATTGCTGGTGGAAACCGACTCTCCTTATCTGGCACCGGTGCCGCACCGCGGTAAAGCCAATGAGCCAGCCTTCACCGCACACACCGCGGAAAAACTGGCTGAAATCAAAGGCGTCACGCCGGAAGAGATTGCTGCGGTAACAACTGCCAATTTTCATACGCTCTTCACGAAGATTCCACCGGTTGCAAACTGAGACTGGTGTCGGGCAACAAACAGCGTGACACTTGCTTCCTCACAAGAACAAACGAGGGAAACGCCATGAAACATTGTATTGCAGCGCTCGCATGCGCCGGGCTCATTGCAGGTGCGAGTTCCGCTCTCGCTGAACCACTTGAGGTCGACATCATTGGTGGCGAGGGCACAAGCATCGGTACTGCGACTCTCCATGATGCGCCTACGGGCGTTCTTATGCGCATCGAAATTGGAGAAGACGGGCTGGAGCCGGGTTGGCACGGGATGCATCTGCATTCGGTCGGAGACTGCTCCGACGTAGGCACGTTCAAGCTCTCCAAAGGTCACATCAACTTCGATGACCAAGAGCACGGACTGCTGAATGAAAACGGGCCCGACAACGCCGACCTGCCCAACATTCACGCGGATGATGACGGCGCCGTGAGTGCTGAACTCCTGACAACGCTGGTCTCCATGACCGGCGACCGCGGGCTGCTGGATGAGGACGGCTCGGCGCTGGTTATCCATGCCAATGAGGATGATCACATGACACAACCGATCGGCGGTGCCGGCGGACGGGTTGCATGTGGCGTCATCGGCGGGTAGTAGCCTTACTGACCTTGAACTTGAACGGCGATGACCTGTTCGGTCATCGCTGTTTTTGTTTACCTGCCAATCATCTGCGTTGAGTCATGAGCGGATATCTCAAAATCACAATTCTGGGCTGCGGCTCGTCAGGCGGCGTGCCGCGCATCGGCAATATCTGGGGTGACTGCGACCCGGATGAACCAAAGAACCGCCGTCGGCGTTGCTCGATCCTGGTGCAGAAATCTGCTGAGGCGGGCGGACCAACCACCAACGTCCTGATCGATACGTCTCCGGACATGGCAGAGCAGCTCAACATGGCCAATCAAGGTCGTCTTGATGCGGTGCTTTACACCCATGCACATGCGGACCAGGCCCATGGCATCGATGACCTTCGTATGGTGGCCATGAACAACCGCGCGCGCGTAGATGTCTATATGGACGAAACCACCGAGTCGTGGCTCCTCAACCGCTTTGACTATTGCTTCAAGACGCCGCCTGGATCCGGCTATCCACCGATACTCAATGCCCACAAGATGACCGCGTACGAATCTGTAACGATTGACGGTGAGGGCGGCCCGGTGACGTTTGAGCCACTGCTGCTGGAGCACGGATCAATCCCGGCTTTGGGCTTCAAGATGGGAAGCGTCGCCTATTCACCTGACGTCAATGGCGTGCCGCAGCGCGCACGGGATGCGATTGCAGGCATTGACTGCTGGATTGTGGATGCCCTGCGCCGCGCGCCGCATCCTTCCCATGCCAATCTTGACCTCACACTTGAATGGATTGCTGACGTCAAACCAGAGCTTGGTGTGTTGACCAACATGCATGTGGATCTGGACTATCAGACGCTTCGCAGGGAACTGCCTGAGGGGATCATTCCTGCCTATGACGGCATGGTGCTGGAGTATCCGTTGTGAGCGACGTCGCAAACCACGCGGGCTGGAAAGGCGGCGTGTACCGGCAAGGTGATTTTGAGGTCTCGACAGACCGTAACCGGCTTGACCGAGCGGTGATCATCAACACGTTGTCTGAAACCTACTGGGCCGGAGACGTATCGCCGGAGCGCATCATGGAAAGCGTTGCCAACGGGTTTCCGTTCGGCCTGTATCACGTCCCCAGCAACCGACAGATAGGCTTTGCACGACTGGTGACGGACATGACCCGGTTTGCATGGGTATCGGATGTCTTTGTGATCGACGCATTCAAGGGGCAGGGCTGTGGCAAGTTGTTGATGCAGGCCATCCTTGATTATCCGCCGTTTGAGAACGTCTACAATTGGACGCTGGCCACTAAAGACGCGCACGGCTTTTACGAGCAGTTCGGCTTTCAGCTTGCCGAAGGCAAGGATGCCACGATGCAACTCAAGCGCCCCAAAAAACCTGTCGCCTAGCGACACTGCTTCTGGCTATTCGCACGCATGTTGCTATTATGTTCTTTCTTAGATGGAGGACATTTTGGACCAGCGCATAAGCATCATCACCTTGAGCGTTTCAGACCTCGCAACATCGCGGGCGTTTTACGGGCGGCTTGGATTTTCAGAAGCCAGCATCTCTCAGGACGGGATCGCCTTTTACGCCATGGGCACGTTTGTGTTCGCGCTGTATCCAACTGACAAGCTGGCTGAAGACATCGGTGAGGATCTGCCAAAGGCGACTGCTGGAGGTGTTACTCTAGCCTACAATGTGCGCGCCAAAGACGACGTCGCTAGTGTTCTCTCAGAGGCTGTGGCTGCAGGGGCTCGGTTGGTAAAGCCGGCCGAGGATGTTTTCTGGGGTGGACACTCTGGATATTTTGAAGATCCAGACGGGCACTTCTGGGAAGTGGCCTGGAACCCGCACTCACCACTTGAGGCCGATGGATCGCTGCGCGTCAGCTGATCCCGTTCAGCCCTTACGTTTCGCCTTGAAATGACTTTCGGTCACATTTATCTATGATGACCGAAGTGTTCGTCCTGGATTGGCCGATGAGTCGGGCAGACGGCGAGTCAAAACAATGGTTTAGGGGAGGGTGCTATGAGTGGACTTGAAGGCAAGGTTGTAATCGTCACGGGTGCGTCGAGCGGTATCGGCGCGCAAGTTGCCAGGACGCTCGCGGCCGGTGGCGCGAAAGTCATGCTTGCAGCGCGCCGCCAGGACCGGCTGGATGCTCTGGTGGATGAGATTGGCGCCAACGCCAAAGCACACGTCACCGATGTCAGCAATCACCAATCCATGCTCGACCTGGGTGAAGCCACCATTGCGGAATTCGGACACATCGATGTGCTTGTGAACAATGCCGGGCTCATGCCGCTGTCTTTCTTTGCATCGCGCAAAGTGGACGAGTGGGATCGCATGGTGGACGTCAACATCAAGGGTGTTCTTTACGGCATTGATGCGGTGCTGACCCACATGCTGGGGCGCAGTTCTGGTCACATCATCAATGTGTCCTCGATTGCCGGCCACAGGACCGGCCCGGCAACCGGTGTTTACTCAGGGACGAAGTTTGCCGTGCGAGCGATCTCCGAGGGCTTGCGACAGGAAACAGCCGGCAAAATTCGCGTGACCACCATTTGCCCAGGGGCCGTCACGACGGAACTCGCAGGCACGATCACCGACAAGGTGGTTATGGACAATATGGGCGGAACCTATGACTTCGAGTTCCTTGATCCCACAGCCATTGCTGATGCGATTGCCTATGCGATCGGCCAGCCGGAAAACGTCGCGGTCAACGAAATGCTTATTCGTCCTCTACAGCAATCAATGTAGGCAAGCCGTTGCTTTTGAAAGGTTTTTGGCCGTCCTAACAGTCTATTAACGCGCCTGTGAGAGACTCTCGCTAACTGGGGATAAGTGTTGTCCTCGAAGGAGGGTGCTCCAATGGTGCGCTATTCAGGTGTGATCGAATCCAAGAAGATAGACAGGCTGCTGACCAGTGCTGAGCTGGACCGTGAGAAACGCCATGCGTTGAACGTGTTCCGCGATCGCATGGACCGCACGATCATGAAAGCCAACCAGGAAGTGCTGAGCGCAAAGCTGCCGCACATTGACCTGGATACAATAACGCGTCTTGCGGTGCGCATCGCTGAACTGCGGGCAAGCTATCTCGCAAAGGCATTGGCTGTGGCGGAGACATCCGGTGTGCCGTCAGTCAGTGCGCTGGAAGATCTGCAGCGCCATCGCGTCGCTTTTGAAGAGCTTCGCGAGGCTTTTGAGGCGCTGGAGCGCGTTATTGAACGCGGATATACGGAAGCCGTTTAGGACCTAGAGTGCGCCGTGACGGCCGTCACACAAAGGTGCCTTGTTGGTGTGCTTGCACTGGCAGAAAAACACCGTGCGGTCCTTCTCAGCCTTATACTCCATGGGTTCGAAATCCGTGCCCTGGTGGCTGCCATCACAAAATGGCTGCGACTTGGACCGCCCACAGCGGCACCACCAATAGGTCTCACCGGCTTTGACTTCGACCATGGCGGGCTCTTTGGCGGCAATTACGGGATCTGACATTGGGGTTCCTCGCTGGGGTTGGATTGGGCAGGGGCGTGGGTGCGGCTATTGAGGTGCTGCTTCGTCCATGCCAACAGAAATGATGGCGTCCATATTGCTGGCTGCAAACCTGTGTTTGACGATGGTCTGGTAGCCATCCGAGTTGTACCAGGCCATGACATCGTCCTTGGTTGGAAAGCTCAGCAAGACAAAACGTGTGGCTGACCATGTGCCTTCAAGGGTGGACGGATTTTCATCCACAGCCAAAAGCGACCCTTTGAACTGCTGGAAGACATCCATGAAGGATTCCTCGTATTTCGCGTACTCGTCGCGATCATGAATGGAAATGTGGCCAGAGACGTATACCGTCATGTGCGCGGTGTTCCTTGGAGATTCGAATAGGCTTTCCCGGATAGCCTAGCCACCTGGTGCCGATTTCACCATATCAAATATTTTCCATAATATATATTATGCGTTAAATGCTGCTGACGTCAGCTGTCAGGAAGCGTCATCACAGGCTGGCAGGTTCAGCCAAAAGAACTATTGTGACGCCATCGCGGCTCAAAGCCATTTCAGTATCCTGCATACTCAAATCTGAAAGCACTTCATGATTGAAACAACGCTTGCCACCGAAGCTGATCTTCGCGGCACCTACGCCGACCCTAACGATGCAGTGCTGGCAAAAGACATCCGCCATATCGATGCGCACTGCGCCCGCTTCATCGAGCTCTCCCCGTTTTGCGTTTTGGGAACATCGCGTGCGGATGGATTGGGAGATGTGTCCCCCCGTGGCGGTGAGCCCGGATTTATTCATGTGCTGGACAAGACGCACCTGGCCATGCCGGACCGGCCGGGCAACAACCGGCTCGATTCACTGACCAATGTGGCCCACAACCCAGCCATCGGGCTTTTGTTCTTTCTGCCCGGCGTCAACGAAATGCTGCGGGTGAACGGAACGGCCTCCATCAGCAAGGATCCTGCGTTGATGGAGCGGTTTCTTGCCAATGGGCGCCCTCCTCTGTCGGTCCTCGTGGTTGACGTGAAAGAGGCGTATCTGCATTGCGCAAAGGCAGTGAAG
Organism: Candidatus Phaeomarinobacter ectocarpi; assembly: GCF_000689395.1. GTDB lineage: Bacteria > Pseudomonadota > Alphaproteobacteria > CGMCC-115125 > CGMCC-115125 > Pyruvatibacter > Pyruvatibacter ectocarpi. The sequence goes on along the minus strand of NZ_HG966617.1, from coordinate 1,340,464 downwards.
CGGTCTGGCCTGTGGGATCCGGACGCGCAGATTGAACGCAAGGATTTTCCGAGCCTGGGACAGATCATGCGGGACCAGCTGGCGTTGGATGTTGAGGCCGAATTGATTGACCAGGCTCTGGATCAGGACGCCAAGGATAATCTCTACTAGGCAGCAAACATCATTTCCCGCTGCACCTGATACCTTGTCGTCTGGTCCCACGCAGGTCATGTTAAAAAGTGACCGATGGTCGCTTTTTAACTCCTGCTGCGAGATACCCGATGACCCTACCCACTCTCCCCGCCTTTCAGTCTGGAAACACTGCCGTCATTACCGGTGGCGCAAATGGTATTGGCCTTGCCTGCGCACAGCAGATGGCGGGCGGCGGGCTCAACGTGGCCTTGGTCGACCGAGACCCTGAAGCCCTCGCAACAGCGGCGACAAGTGTTTCAGGTCCCGGAAAGGTTCTGACCTTCGAGTGTGACGTCAGCGATGCGTCTGCCATGCACAGTCTGGCGGAAAAGATATTGAGTGAGCTTGGGCCTGCCAGTATTCTGATGAACAATGCAGGGGCCGGTCTCAATCCCGGCAAGCCTTGGGAGAATGGTGATGGGTGGCAGCAGCTGCTTGGCATCAATCTCAGTGGCATCATCAATGGTGTGCAGGCCTTCGTGCCCGGCATGATTGAAGCCGGTGCACCGGGCATCGTTATCAACACCGGGTCCAAGCAGGGCATCACGCTGCCCCCGGGAAACAGTGCGTATAATGTGTCCAAAGCGGGCGTAAAGGCATTCACCGAGACCCTGGCTCATGAGCTGCGCAACCTTGATGAGTGTCAGATCAGCGCCCACCTGCTGATCCCCGGTTTCACTTATACGGGGATGATCCAGCGGTTCCTCCCTGAAAAGCCACCGGGCGCATGGACGTCCGAACAGGTCGCGGATTTCATGTTTGATAGCCTTGCCCGCGGTGACTTTTACATTCTGTGCCCGGACAATGACGTGGACCGACCAATGGATGAAAAGCGCACCGCATGGAATGCAGGCGACCTGATTGAGAACCGACCCGCCCTCTCCCGTTGGCACCCGGATTTTGCGGATGCGTTTGAAGCGTTTATGAAGAGCTGAACCTGAAACAAGCCGGACCTCACCTCATGCCTCTCAAAATTGCCATCGTGCCTGTCACGCCGCTCCAGCAAAACTGTTCGCTCCTGTGGGACGACGAAACAATGGTCGGTGCCGTGTGTGACCCGGGCGGCGACATCGGTCGCCTGAATGACGCCATACATGAAGCCGGCTTCAAACTTGAAAAGGTTCTCCTCACACACGGACATCTGGACCATGCGGGCGCCGCAGGGGAGCTGGCCAGGACGCATGGTGTACCCATTGAAGGGCCGCACAAGGATGATCTCTTCCTGATCGAGACACTGCCGGAGCAGGCGTCCAAATACGGCATGCCTACCTATGATCAGTTCGAGCCGACGCGCTGGCTGGATCATGGAGACACGGTGACCGTCGGAGGGCTGACCCTGGACGTGATCCACTGCCCCGGCCACACGCCCGGCCACATTGTGTTTCACCATGGACCGTCGCGGATCGCGCTGGTCGGGGATGTCATTTTTCAGGGGTCTGTCGGACGCACGGATTTTCCGCGCGGCAATCACCAGCAGCTCATCGATTCAATTCGTGATCGACTGTTTACGCTTGGCGGCGACACAGGCTTTGTCCCCGGACACGGCCCCCTCTCGACATTTGAGTATGAGCAAAAGACCAACCCCTATGTTTCCGATGAAGTCCTGGGGCTGGCGTGAGCACACACGCCTTTGACCTGTCAGGCCGCATTGCACTTGTCACCGGTGCCGCGCGCGGCCTTGGCCTTGAAATGGCGCGAGCTCTTGGGGTCGCTGGCGCACATGTTTTTGTCGGTGGCCGCGAAGCCGCGACCGTCGGCCTTGCGGCTGACACGCTGACCGAAGAGGGCCTCAAGGCAACACCGCTGCCCTTTGATGTGGCGGACGAAGACGCTGCGGCACAATCGATCGAGCGCATCATTAGCGAGCACGGCCGTATCGATATCCTTGTGAACAACGCAGCTGCGCGGGATCGGCGCGACCTTTTTGAGTTTGAACACGACGCCATCAAGGACTTGCTGCATGTCGATCTTGTTGCACCGTTTGAGCTCTCCCGGCTTGCGGCGCGACACATGAAGACAGGAGGCAGTGGACGCATCATCAACGTGACGTCGATTGCCGCCCACATTTCACTCAAGGGCGATCCGGTCTATGGCATGGCGAAAGGTGGACTTGCGGCGGCCACCCGTGCGCTTGCGGCTGAACTTGGCCCGAGCGGCATTACTGTGAATGCCATAGCGCCGGGATTTTTTGCGACGGAGTTCAACGCGCCCCTTGTTGACGTTGAAGAGATCACCCAAATGCCGCGAGATCGGTCTTCCCTTGGACGATGGGGCAAGCCGCAGGAAATCGGTGGCGCTGCCGTGTTTCTTGCCTCAGATGCTGCAAGTTACATCACAGGCCACACTCTGGCGGTCGATGGCGGATACATGACCCACTACTAGACGCTGCATCGCAGAGGTAACGACATGCTCCAGACACTTATCAAAGCGGCCTTGTCCGGCGTGCTTGTCATGATCGTGGCCGAGACATCAAAGCGCAGCCCTGCTTTCGGGGCATTGGTGGCGTCCCTGCCCCTCATTTCCATCCTCGCCGTTATCTGGCTTTGGAACGACACGGGAGACACAGTGCGGGTTGCCAACCATCTTGAAGCAACCTTCTACTACGTTTTGCCATCGCTCCCGATTTTCCTGGTGATGCCTGCCCTGCTCCGCGCGGAATACGCGTTCTGGCCGGCATTGGGACTGTCGGTCCTGTTGACGATTGCGCTCTACTCTCTGGTGGTTGTCGTGGCGGCCCGGTTTGGCATTCAGCTTTAGGCTGGCCAAGCCCATTTTTGCGGCCGCCGCAAGATTGTATCGCACCGCTCACCACACTAGGCTCGCCCGCAATTCAGTAATTTGTGGGTGACGTATTCCATGGCTAAAGGCCGTATCTCCAAGTGGCAGTTGGGCTCCTTTGCACTTCCTGCCATTCCCATTGCAGCACTTGGCCTGCCCATCGTTGTGTACCTGCCGCCTTTCTATGCCGAAGACATGGGCCTGTCCCTATCACTCGTCGGCGTCATCTTCATGGTTGCGCGGTTCTGGGATGTTTTCACCGACCCGGTGCTCGGCACCCTGTCTGACCGCATCCACTCCCGCTGGGGACGCCGTCGGCACTGGTTGGTGATTTCTGCCCCAATTCTCATGTTGTCGTCGTACATGCTGTTCATGCCGACAGCTCCGGTCACCGGTGCCTATCTGATGTTCTGGATGGTGATCCTTTATATCGGTTGGACGCTCATCACCATTTCACACATGTCGTGGGGTGCAGAACTCTCGACGGACTATGACGAGCGATCATCAATCCAGGGTTGGCGCGAATTCGCTCTCATCTTCGGGTCATTCACTGTGTTGGCGCTTCCTGCGGTTCTTCAAACCACCGGCGCAAGTACCGGGCTTGCCGATGGCGTTGCGGCCATGGGCTGGTTTGTAATCATCCTGCTGCCGATCACCATTGCCCTTGCGGTATGGGTCGTTCCTGAATTCAAAAGCGTTCCTCAAGCGAGCATCAACTGGAAAGAGTCGGGACGTCTGATTCTCAAGAACACGCTGCTACGCCGCGTCCTGCTGGCTGACCTGCTGGTGGGTATCGCGCCCGGTATTACCGGCTCGCTCTACATCTTCTTTGCCTCATACGTGATGGGACTCCCAGAAACAGCAAGCCTGCTGTTGCTCGTCTACTTCGTCGCCGGGTTTGTCGGCGTACCGATCTGGCTGCGCATTGCCCACAAGATGGGCAAGCACAAGACGCTGGCCATTGCGATGTTCTATGGCGCAACAGCATTGCCCTTGATTGTGTTCATGCCGCGCGAAGAATTCTGGTGGCTGTTCTTCGGCAACACGCTGTATGGCCTCGCCTATGGCGCTGGTTCGTTTCTGCTACGCGCCATCATGGCCGATGTGTGCGACCGCGATCTGATCGACTCCGGTCAACAGCGCACTGGACTTTATTACTCGTTGCTGACGATGACCAACAAGATTGGTTTCGCTGTCGCTGTGGGCATCACCTATGTCATGCTGGATGCAATTGGATTTGTGCCTGAAGCCGGTGCTAACAGCCCCGAGACGCTGAACCAGTTGCTGGCGCTATACGTTTCATTGCCAGCGCTCTTCATGGCCATCGCCGGTATTGTGATGTGGCGGTATCCGTTGACCAAGGAAGCGCAGGCTGAGTTGCGCGCTAAACTGGCCGAACGCCACCACACTCATGAAGGCCCTGCCGATGCTGCAGCAGCAGTCGCCGCTGTGGCGACGGGTGTGCATGACCGAACGCCGGACTGACCAATGAGTGCGACACTTCCCAAAGACAAACACCGCATTGAGACGCTTCTGGCCATTATGGCGAAGTTGCGTGACCCAGATGGTGGCTGTCCGTGGGATCTGGAGCAGACATTTGAGACGATCGCGCCTTATACGATTGAAGAAGCCTATGAGGTGGCTGACGCAATCCAACGAGGCGACCGCGCAGACCTAAAAGATGAGCTTGGTGATCTGCTGTTGCAGGTCGTGTTTCATTCCCGCATTGCAGAAGACGAAGGCAGCTTTCAGTTCGCAGATGTCGTGGAGGGCATATCCTCCAAAATGGTGCGCCGTCACCCCCATGTCTTTGGCGACGGCGAGGCAAAGACACCCGTTGCCGTCAAAGGCAGCTGGGAAAAGATCAAAGCTGAAGAACGTACGGCAAAGGCTGACGGTAAAGTCCCCGGTGCACTGGACGGGATTCCCAAAGCGCTGCCTGCCCTCGTCCGCGCGGTCAAACTGCAAAAACGCGCGGCCCGGGTCGGCTTTGACTGGCCTCAGACAGCGCAGGTGCTCGACAAGTTGGCCGAGGAGACCGCCGAACTCAAAGCCGAAGTGGACAACGGTGCGCCCACCGCACGGGTCATGGATGAGCTGGGAGACATCCTTTTTGTCTACGCCAACCTGGCGCGGCACCTGGATGTTGATCCGGAGCAGGCCCTCAGCGGAACGAATGCGAAATTTGAGCGGCGCTTTGCGCAGATCGAAGCATGGTTGGCGGAAGACGGGCGAACGCCGGATCAATCGACGCTGGAAGAAATGGACTCGCTGTGGACCAAAGCCAAGAACGAAGAACGGCAGTAGAATTCACACGAACCATCTGGAGGAAAGCACATGTTCAAGACCGCGCTCTTTGCCGCGATTGCATCAATCACCGTTAGTGGATTGGCACTTGCCGATACACTGGCGCCAATAGATGAAATGTCCGACGGCTGGAACACAATTGCGCCGGGTGGCAATACCATGTGCGCCATGGGAACGCCCTACACATTTCATGTAAAGCCGGGCGCACGTGAGAACGTGATGGTGTTCCTAAATGGCGGTGGTGCCTGCTGGTCGGGCCAGAATTGTGACGCCAGCGTTGAGCCCACGACATATGTGCCGATGGCTGAACTTCCCCACAATGATCCTCGCACCCGTGGCGGTGCCTTTGCACAGGACAATCCGGAAAATCCTTTCAGCGCATGGACGCAGGTTTTTGTTTCCTACTGCACTGGCGACGTGCATCTAGGTGCCAATGACAAGACCTATACCAAGCCTGACGGCAGTGAAGTGACGATCCATCATCGCGGCAAGGCCAATACCATGTCGGCGCTTGGATGGTTGTTTGACAATGTGCAGGCACCCGAAAAAGTCTTTGTGTCCGGCGGCTCAGCAGGTGCCGTCTCCTCGCCGGTCTATGCGGGCATCGTGCAGGAAGCATATCCTGAAGCTGAAGTTATTCAGTTTGCAGGTGGCGCAGGCGGGTATCGGGTAAGTGGCAACAAAGACCTGAATGAGGCACTGGGCATCTATACGGACCTGCCTGAATGGCCTGCCATGCGATCCTTGTCAGCTGAGACATCGAGCTTTGATGACTTTTATGTCGCTACAGCCAGCCAGTTTCCGCAGATCAAGTTTCGTCAGTTCAACACCGCCTATGACGCTGTGCAAAAGCAATTCCTGACATTGCTTGGATCAGACAGCGAGGTTTATCCGCTGCTTCAGGCGAACCTGGATGACCTTGCTTCGGAGATTGGCAATTTCCGCAGCTTTACCGCATCGGGCACTTTCCACACGCTTCTGCGTTTCGACGAGATGTATGAATTTGAGGCCGAAGGTGTGCGAGCAGTTGATTGGGTGCGCGATGTCGCAAGCGGCCAAGACGTTGCCTCTGTCACCTGCGCGAAAGATGAAGCTGGTTGCGGTGGACCTGCCGAGTAACAACTAGAGGCCAAGAGCCTCAGGAAGCAGGCCGGGAAAGCGTTTGTTGATCCGGCCTGTATCCGCTGATGAGACCTTGATCAGAATGCGGACATTCCCTTGGTCGTCAGGATCATCTTCACCGGTAACGGTGCAGTTTTCGTGCAGCCATGCACGAGCTGCCGCGTCCCCTGGCCCAAGTAAGACGTCAATCTCGGTTAGATGCGCGGTAACGCGCGCTTCAATCAGGGCGTTGAGGGGATCAATGCCTTCCCCTGTTATGGCGGAAACCGCGATCTGGTTTGGATCGCCTTCGATCGTATCTGCAAGCACGGCGCGTCCGGGGCCATCCAGCTGATCAATCTTGTTGGCAACTTCAATCACCCGTTCAGTGTCCTGCGGATCGACACCCAGCTCTCTGAGCACCTCATGGACATCCTGCCTTTGAGCGGCAGTATCCGGGTGTGAGATATCGCGGACGTGCAGGATCAACTCTGCTTCCAGCACTTCTTCAAGTGTGGCGCGGAAAGCGGCGACCAGCGATGTCGGCAGGTCCGAAATGAACCCCACCGTGTCAGAGAGGATAACCCGCTGACCGCCCGGCATATCCAGGGCACGCATGGTCGGGTCGAGTGTCGCGAACAACATGTCCTCCGCCAGCACACCAGATGCAGTCAGCCGATTGAACAAGGTAGATTTGCCAGCATTGGTATATCCAACGAGTGCAACGACAGGATACGGAACGCGACGCCGGGTCTTGCGGTGTAATTCACGCGTACGGGTCACGCGCTCCAGCTGGTTTTCAAGCTTAGTGATGCGATCCTGGATATGGCGTCTGTCCGCTTCAATCTGGGTTTCGCCGGGACCGCCCACAAATCCCAATCCGCCACGCTGGCGTTCAAGGTGGGTCCATGATCGCACCAGACGACTTTTCTGGTACATCAGGTGAGCAAGTTCGACTTGCAAAGAGCCTTCTCGGGTCGCCGCGCGTTCGCCAAAAATCTCAAGGATCAAGCCTGTACGATCCAGCACTTTGGCTTTCCAGGCACGCTCGAGGTTACGCTGTTGAATAGGCGTGACCTGGCCATCAATAATGACAAGCCCCGCCTCTTCCAGCTCGACCATGTGCTTGATCTCATCCACCTTGCCCTGACCAAACAAAGTGCCGGGCTTGGGATCAGCGACAGGCACCACAATGGCCTGCGAGATGTCGAGATGGATTGCGGCAGCAAGACCTACCGCCTCTTCGAGACGGTCTTCAGGAGCACGTTGAGTGTGGCGAGCAGCGGCGGCCACCGGACCGGACTTGATCCATGGGTGAAGCACAATGGCCCGGCCGCTTTCTGTCGCAGCTACGCGATCATCCACCGGCGTCATATCCACGTGGACGTCTTTCGAGGCGGCAGTCGAATGCTTTTTGTTTTTCGTCTTTTTCGGTGTCGTCAAAATAAGGGCGGTCCCGGCACTATTTACTCGCCGGATCCCTCACCTTCATCATCGAAAAGCTGGACCGGCGCCGACGGCATAATCGTCGAAATGGCATGTTTGTACACAAGCTGCGAATGGCCGTCTCGGCGGAGCAGCACACAGAAGCTGTCAAACCAGGTCACCACACCCTGCAACTTTACGCCATTCACGAGAAAAACCGTGACCGGCATCTTCTGTTTGCGAATGTAGTTGAGGAAGGTGTCCTGGAGGTTCTGCGGTTTGTCTGAGGACATGTGACTGGCCTTTCTTTTTTCTTGTTGTATGCACTTGCGTCGCGCTCACGGTCGAGGTCGACGCTCTAGAGAACCTAGACTCACTTCTGCCTTTACGTAGCAATCATTTGATACAGTTTTCTTGCGGAACAAGGGCAAATTCGTGGCAATCGACCATTTTGCCTAAATGCTGGGCAACTGCGCGCCAGAAACTTGCGAAATGGCGCGCGAAAATGCACGCAGACGAAGTGTCACAGGACCTGCCTCGCCGCCGCCGACTGCCACTCCATCAATACCCACAACAGGAAAAAGGACAGCTGAGGAGCTGGATAGAAATGCTTCTGCTGCTGCCTTTGCCTCAGCAACGGTAAACACACGCTCCTCGACGGGGATTTGTAACGATGCTGCGGCATCAAGAACAATGCTGCGACTGATGCCCGGTAGAATGTCCTCACTCAATGGGCGCGTAACAATTGTTCCCGTGTCCGTCACGATCCACGCATTCGTCGATGACCCCTCCGTAATGAACCCTGCTTTGTCCACCAGCCAAGCCTCGTAAGCGCCGGCCTCGCGCGCTGCCTGTTTGGCGAGAACATTTGGCAGCAGGCTGGTGGATTTAATGTCGCGCCGCGTCCACCTATCATCCGGCAGCGTCTTCACTTCAACACCTGCGGCCGCTCTGGCATCGCGGACGGTCGTGTTAACGGGTGTAACAAATACCGTGAGTGTCGCCTGCACCGGCGGGTCCGGGAAGGCATGGTCGCGTCTGGCGGCACCGCGGGTTACCTGAAAATACAACACCCCATTGCGGACATGATTGCGCCGAATTGTTTCGCGCAACACAAGCTGAAGGCTACGGATAGGCATGGGCGACGCCAGACTCAACGCATTGAGTGATGCCACATACCGATCGAGGTGCCGCTGCTCGTCAACAAGCCCGCCGTCCCGCACTTCACAGACTTCGTAAATACTGTCGGAAAACAGGAATCCGCGGTCCTCGATGGAGACACCAGCTCTATCGCGCGGCACGTATGAACCGGGATTTCGGGCATCTTTGACAAAGGCAATGCGGCTCATAAATGCGCCCTAGCTGTCCTGTGTTGTAAAGGCAGTTACAACACCCACGAACGCCAGAAGCTCCACACGGCCCGCGACCATTGCGAGGCTCAATACCAGCTTTGCTGTGGCAGGCATGGACGCGTAGACCTCTGAAGTGCCGATACCGATAGGAAGACCGTCACCACCGGTGGCAAATCCCAGCACTGGCCCTGCGTTGGTGAGTGCGCCGATTGAGGCGGTGATCGCGTGCTCGAAGGGAACGCCCAGAACCGTCAGGGCGAGAGCGGCCAGCAAAGCAAAGACCAGCATCAACACAAACATGGTCCACACACCACGCATCAAGGGCATGGTGAAAGAGCGACCACCAAAATCAGTATGTACAATGCCATGTGGGTGAGACAGTCTGGCAATCTCCCGAGACCCCTGTTTCATCAGTATCGCAATGCGCATGAGCTTCAGCCCGCCAGCTGTCGACATTGTGCTGCCACCAACAAACACAACTGTGAGAGCAACGAGAAGCGGGATGCTGCCAAAGCCAGCTTCATCAACTGCAAATGCTGATGTTGAGAGTAGAGACAGCACCCACATGATCGCGTTTATCAGCGGAAGACTTGCTCCCGACGTGATCGCAACAAGGCCTGCAAGCACAATACCGCCAACGGTGATGCCGAGGACCATGTACCGGAATTCAGGATCACCCCAATAGGTGCGCGGTGATCTTCTAACCAGCCCTGCGTGACGCAGATAGTTTGTGGCACCAAGCAACAATAGCGTCGCAACAACAATCCCGGAAAACACGCTGACCGACGCAACCAGCGTGCCCCCATTGGGCATCAGGCCGCCTGTCGCTGCGGCAGAGAAAGCCAGGCCAATGGCAGGCACCAACGCCATGCCGCCCACCAGCAGACCAATGACACCGGCCAAGGTCACGCTGCCATATACCAGACCCAGCGCCAGCATGGCCGGCCAATAGCGCCCAAAGGGTCCAGACGTATCGCCCGGGGGAATGGGGGCCCGGCGTAGTGACAATCCCGCAAGACCAAGCTGCGCAAGCACGAGCATTGACATCAGAAGCGTTGCATACCCGCCGATCCATTGCAGGGTCGCGCGCCAAATCATGACAGCGGGGGCAGACGACATCTCATTGATCAGCGAGACGGACCCCGTCGTCGTCAATGCGGACACGGCATCAAAATAGGCGTCAACGTAAAGCGCCTTTGGGTCAACCCCGACAAAAGCGATGGCGGCAAAGCCGGGCACAATCAGCCAGACAATGGAAAGCGCGGTCAGCCTTTCAGCAACCACTGGTCGATGTTTCTGCCCGCCCGTTGCAAACCCCAGGGCACCGGCAATAAACGCCGTAAGGAGCCCGGTCATGGCAAATACAATCGCCTGTTCATTGTTGCCCGTTGATACTGCAACAAGCACCGGCAGCAAATGCGCGAGCGCAATCACCGAAAGAGAAGCTGCGAGAACAATGCCGATAATGGCAAACATGAAAAGGCTTTCCGCCGAGTGCGCTAGAAGAACTCAATGCTCACACGGAACATGCGTTCCACGCGTCGAACTTCATCCGCCATGGCAAAAATGATGACGCGGTCGCCGGCCTGAATTTCCGTGTCACCACGCGGTACGATGACTTCTGTTCCGCGCAGAACAGCACCAAGTCGAATGCCTGACGGCAAATCTGCATCTCTCAGTGGGCGCCCGACAAGTGTCGATGTCGCAAGAGCCTCGGCTTCAATCACCTCTGCCTTGCCATCCTGTACAGAAGATACGCCGCGGATACGCCCACGCCTCACATGACGGAGCACTGTTGAGACAGTGGTAGCGCGCGGGTTGACGAATGCGTCGACACCCATGGGATTGATCAAACCGGAATAACCGCGATTGTTGATCAGAGACACTGAACGCTCGCACCCGAGTTGCTTGGCCATCACGCAACTCAGAATATTGACCTTATCGTCATTGGTAAGCGCCAGGATTGTTTCTGCCTGACTGGCCCCTGCTTCACGCAACACTTCTTCATCAAGTGCGTCACCATTCAGCACGACGGTCCTGGATAGCTCGTCAGCGGCCAGCACGGCTTTTTCTTTGTCAGCTTCAATTATTTTGACTTTCACACTGGTGTGTGAGTTTTCAAGCTCAGCCGCCACATGCCTGCCGATGTTGCCGGCGCCGACAATCACAACACGGCGTGCAGCCTGTTCCTCATGACCAAAGAGCGATAGTACGCGTGCGCTTTGGGTCGTATCGGTCACAACATAAGCGACATCGCCGACCATCATCTGGTCTTCTGAGTCCGGCACGAAAAGCCTCTCGCCGCGTTGAATACCTGTGACCACAGCATTGAGATCCGGAAACAGCTCGGTGAGCTGGCGCAGAGGCGTATTCACGACTGGGCAATCATCTTCCAGTGCAATTCCCAGGAACGTGATGTGCGTATCGCCGAACGGAATGGCTTCCAAGGCACCGGGCATTTCAAGCCGCCGCATAACATCACGGCCGACCTCAAGTTCGGGTGAAATGATCACATCGATGGGCATATGATCGCGCGTGAACAGATCCTGCCACATGGGGCGCAGATAACTCTGGGCGCGGATGCGGGCAATCTTGGTGGGAACATTGAAGATCGAATGTGCAACCTGGCAGGCCACCATGTTGACCTCATCCGCAAACGTCACCGCGATCACCATGTCTGCTTCCCGGGCGCCGGCGCGTTCAAGGACATCAGGATGAGACGCGTATCCAACCACAGTGCGCACATCAAGATTGTCCGCCATCTGCTGAATGAGATCCGGCGAATTATCGATGACGGTTACATCGTTATGCTCGTTGGAGAGCTGCCGCGCGATGCCGGAACCAACCTGCCCTGCGCCACAAACGATAACTTTCATGGGGTAGCCCTTATGCGGCTTCGTTCTGGAAGAATTGAGATGAAATGTGTCGCAGTATCAGGCGCTCAGTTCGGACCTGTTTGAAGTTGTTACTCCCAAAGACTTCAACTTGCGATGAAGCGCTGAGCGTTCCATCCCGATAAAGGCAGCCGTACGAGAGATATTGCCCCCAAAACGCCTGATCTGTGCAAGCAGATATTGGCGCTCAAAACTCTCCCGTGCTTCGCGCAATGGCAATGCCATTATGTTCTGCCCTGCTTCACCCTCACCTACCTGGGGTGTGGTTCGGGCAACTTCAGACGGCAACATGTCGGCCGTGATGGCCCCTTCCTTTTCACCGGAAGCGAGGATCAGCAGGCGCTCGATGTTGTTTCGTAATTGGCGCACATTGCCGGGCCAGTCATGTGCCTGCAGGGCGGCAAGTGCATCTTCACCAATCTTGCGGACTGAAAGACCGGTTGAATTGGCGATGTGCTCCATGAAGTGTTCCGCAAGGAGCGGAATGTCCTCCCGGCGTTCTGACAATGCGGGAACGGAAATCGGCACAACATTGAGCCGGTGATACAAATCCTCCCGGAAGCGCCCGGCAGCAATCTCCGTGGTCAGGTCACGGCTTGATGACGACACCACACGCACATCAACCTGCACGCGCGGACCGCCTCCGACACGTTCAAATGTCTGGTCAACCAGAACGCGCAGAATTTTACCCTGGGTCTCGAGCGGCATGTCGGCGACTTCATCGAGGAACAAAGTCCCCTTATGAGCCTGCTCAAACACGCCAACCTTGGCCGCACGGCCTGCGTCGGCTTCCGTCCCAAAGAGCTCTTCCTCCATGCGGTCCGGAGACATGGTTGCAGCGTTGATCGCCACAAAACTTCCGCCCGAACGAAGCGAGCGGGCATGAAGCATTCGCGCCACTACTTCCTTGCCAGACCCTGATGGCCCACTGATCAGCACCCGGCTGTTTGTCGGCGCAATCCGATCCACCATCTGCCGCAACTGATTGACGCCCGACGACACACCCACAAGCTCAGCTTCGTCACCGGTTCGCTGGCGAAGCTGCTCGTTTTCCCGCTTCAGCTTTGACGCTTCGATTGCGCGCTGAACGATCAGGACAAGACGATCTGCCTTGAAAGGTTTTTCGATGTAATCATAGGCACCCTTCTTGATGGCCGTTACGGCAGTTTCCACATTGCCGTGGCCAGAAATGACAACCACAGGAAGGTCCGGGTGTTTTTCCTTGATGGCATCCAGTAAATCCAGGCCGTCCATGCGGCTGCCCTGCAACCAGACATCCAGCAGAACCATGCGCGGCACACGGGCCTGAACTGCCTTCAGCGTTTCATCGCTGTTGCCTGCAAGGCGTGTTTCATAGCCTTCATCATCCAGGATGCCAGCCATAAGCTCCCGAATGTCGAGCTCATCATCAACAATGAGTATATCTGACGCCATAAGTCTAACTCTCCAACACTCTTAATCAGACATAGATGCGCTTTGCCCGAATGGGACTTCTGCATCATCGTTGATTTCAACTTCATTCGTAGATTGATCGTTCTCGGTCGCCTGGGTACGCGGAAGCAGCAGGCGAATGCTGGCGCCATGACCACCGTCAGCAACCCATGGCGCATCTTCCAGCAGCAGGTTGCCGGAATGGTCTTCCATGATCTTCTTCACAATCGCGAGGCCAAGGCCTGTACCTTTGTCACGGTGCGTTACATAGGGCTCCAGCAGTCGGTAGCGTTCGCCACGCGGCAATCCAATGCCGGTATCAGCCACGCTGAGCGAAATCATCTCGGCGCTGTCATCGAGGGACACAACAATACGGTCCTCGCCTGCTTCCGGCTCGGAGCCTTCAGCCTGGTGGCGCGATTGAATGGCCTCAGATGCGTTCTTGATCAGATTTGTGAGCGCTTGGCCGATCAGGCGACGATCACATTCCACCCAGATAGGTGCCTCCGCACCCTCGACGTCAAACTCGATATGGGGTGCGGCCACACGTTGCAGGAACACGGCCTCCCTCGCGAGCTCTCCGATATCAGCCCGCGCCATGACAGCAGTTGGCATACGCGCGAATGACGAAAACTCATCCACCATTCGGCCAAGATCACCGACCTGGCGGATGATTGTGTTGGTGCATTGCTCAAACACTTCGGGATCATTTTCAATGTGTTTGCCGTATTTACGTTTTAGCCGCTCGGCAGAGAGCTGAATGGGTGTCAGAGGGTTCTTGATTTCATGCGCGATGCGGCGAGCAATGTCCGCCCAGGCAGACGCGCGCTGCGCAGATACCAGCTCGGAAATGTCATCAAGCGTCACCACATAGCCATGTGATCCGTCGCCGGATTTTTCCGACGCCACACGGACAGTCAACGTCCGCTCACTGCCGTCTTCCTGTTCCAACGTAATCTGACCTTCCGACGGTCTGTCGTTGCGGGCCATGGCCTGTCGAACATAGATCGCCGTTTCGGGTATCGTCGCCACAAGCGGCTGACCCACAAGCTCGTCACGCGTGCGACCAAGCAAATTCAGGCAGCTGCGGTTAACGAGGTCAATGCGCCCTTTGGCGTCAAGCCCGATCACGCCCGCACTCACGCCGGACAAAACCGTTTCCGTAAACCGGCGACGTCGGTCCAACTGGTGGTTTGCTTCCATCAGTTCATTGCGCTGACTTTGCAACTGCCCGGTCATGCGATTGAATGTTCGGCCAAGCGCTGTGATTTCATCTGCGTCATTGGCTACCTCAACCCGAGTAGTCAGGTCGCCATCGGATACGCGCTCGGCCGCACCCACAAGTTCGCCGATGGGTGCGACCATGCGATTGGCGGCCCACAGGCCCAACCAGATCGCGGCAAGCAATACCAGCAGTGCCACGATGACGTAGATCAGGGCAAAGGTCAGCTGCACGGTATAACGGCGGCTCTCCAGGTTGGCATACTCCGCTGCGGCGGTTCGCGTTCTTGCAAGATGATCAATCACTCGAGCATCGACGATGCGGAAAACCAGAAGAAACGCGTCATCAAAGCTGGAGAGACGCACCAACGCTTGGACCTGATCACCGCCCTCGCTGGCAATGAGGTGCACTTCACCTTCGCCCAGCTCATTAAGTGTTTCCGGCGACGGCGGAGCAATGCGCGTCTGTGCCGAGCCCTCTGCATATTCCAACAACTGACCATTGGAATTTGCGATGAACCCGCCAGAAAGAGATCGCAGAGCTATTTGCGTGGTCAGCACTTCACGAAAACGTTGGCGGTTCGACATGTAGAGAGATGCGCTGCGATTAACGTCATTCGCCATTGCCAGCGCATCGGCGCGCAAGACTTGCTGATGTTCGCTGAGATATGCCTCTGCCACAGTTGATGCATTGGCAATGATCGTCCGCGTCCGCTCCGAGAACCAGGAATCCAGGCTTCGGTCCAAGGTTGTCGCCGCAAACACGGCAACAATGATCGCGGGCATGACCGCAACGAAGCTGAACATGGCAACCAAGCGCACATGCAGCCGGGCACCTGCGCTGCCGGCCCGCCGGGCAATCCAAAGACGCACAAGGCGGTAGGCGATCAGCGCCAAAAGAGTGAGGACAATGGCCAGATTGACAAGAAGCAAGCCGATGGCCTGTAGGCGCGTGGGCTCAAAATCGGTAGCGCCCGTGAGGGCGATGTAGGTGGCCGTACCGCTGACAACCGCAGCAATTGCCAGGCCGATGCCGAGTATTGTTGGCCACTGGATGCGCTTGAGCCACCACCCCACACGCGCTCTCGCGGTGCGGTAGCTGTCTTTGCGCTGCGTCATCGAGCCTGTGGACGCCATTGTCCGTATTCGCCTCAGTTGCCGCTACGGGTTCCACAAAAGTCAGAGATGCCCAAACAGGCCAAGGTGACACGGTCACTGGCGGATGTTCGGCAACACTTTGGTATTGTGGACGTGCAACAGGTGCAAATCAACAACATTGTTGCTGGAATGCGACAGGTTGAACTTGTGCTTACTGCTCTGTTCTAATTAGCGAATTCCGCGAACCACCTGAATATCGAGATCTCTGATCTTCTTGCGCAGGGTGTTGCGGTTAAGGCCCAGTAGATGCGCCGCCTTTATCTGGTTGCCGCGTGTGGCCCCGAGCGAGATGGAGATCAATGGCCGCTCCAACTCCTTGAGAATACGGTCGTAGAGGCCCGGCGGTGGAAGAGCCTCGCCATGCTCGGAAAAGTACCTCTGCAGATGCCGTTCAATTGCGGCCCCCATATTTTCGTCCTCAGCCACTTCAGACAACTCATGAGAGACAGAAGGCTCTGCCAGTTCTGTCTGGATGACCTCTGACGTGATGGTGTCTTCCGTGTAGAGCGCAGCAAGACGGCGAACCATGTTTTCCAGTTCACGCACATTGCCTGGCCAGCGATGTCTGCGCATCAGATCAAGTGCAGAATTATCGATGCTTTTGGATGGCAGGCCCTCTTCTTCGCAGAGAGCAAGGAAGTGCCGGACCAGGTCGGGAATGTCCTCCGAGCGCTCGCGCAGTGGCGGCAATCGGATAGGGACAACATTCAACCGATAGAACAGGTCTTCCCGGAAGAGGCCCTGGTTTATCAGCTGCCGCAAATCGCGGTTAGTTGCCGCGACGATGCGCACGTCAGTCTTGATCGGCGAACGGCCGCCGACGGTGGTGTACTCGCCCTCCTGCAATACACGCAGCAGACGGGTTTGCGCATCCATCGGCATGTCACCAATCTCGTCCAGAAAGAGAGTGCCGCCTTCCGCCTGCTCAAAGCGGCCAATGCCTTTGCCACTCGCGCCGGTAAAAGACCCTTTCTCATGGCCAAACAGTTCGGATTCGATCAACTCCCGAGGAATCGCCGCCATATTGATAGCCACAAATGGTCCATTGCGACGCTTGCCGTAATCGTGAAGCGCTTTGGCCACCAGCTCCTTGCCGGTCCCGCTTTCACCGATGATCATGACGGTGAGGTCGGTGCCTACAAGCCGCGCCATAACCCGATAGATTTCCTGCATGGCGGCGGAACGACCGATGAGCGGAATCCGATCTTCTTCTTCGGTTGTGTCGCGCTTGGGCGCCGTCGCCTTCGGCTGCGAAAGCGCCCGGCGCACGATGCCTGTGAGCTCATTCAGATCAAAGGGTTTAGGCAGGTATTCGTAAGCACCGCGCTCGGCCGCAGTGATGGCCGTCATGAGCGTGTTTTGCGCACTCATAACGATGATCGGCATTTCCGGTCGTAGTTTCTTGATCCTGGGAATGAGATCAAATGCATTCTCATCCGGCATCACGACATCGGTGATGATGAGGTCGCCCTCGCCCTGGTTCACCCAACGCCACAGTGTCGAGGCATTGCCCGTGGAGCGAACATCGAACCCCGCACGGCCGAGCGCCTGATTGAGCACGGTGCGGATGGCGCCGTCATCATCCGCGATAAGGATCGTTTCACTGGGCATCGGATTCTCCTAAGCCGCCCGAAACGGGAACATCACTGTTCGCGCCAAGAGACGGGTCTTTCATAGCTGCGCGCTTGATGGGGAGGAGCACGCGGAAAACAGTGCGGCGCGGAATGCTGTCGCATTCAATGACGCCGCCATGGTCGCCCACAATTTTGGCAACCAGCGCCAAACCGAGGCCGGTTCCGGTGGGCTTTGTGGTCACGAATGGGTCAAACAGATGAGGGAGTAAATCGGGCGGGACACCGGGACCGTTGTCGCGCACACACACTTCGAGCGGCAGGCTCACGCGCTCACTACTCCCAGGAATAGATAGCCGCACACCTGGTCGATACGCCGTTGAGACAACAATTTCGCCATCTTCGGGGTCAACAGCTTCCGCTGCATTCTTGACCAAGTTCAGGAAAACCTGAACGAGCTGGTCGCGCGAGCCGGGAACCGGCGGAAGTGAAGGGTCATATTCCTCAGTCAGCTTGATGTCTTTGGCAACGCCTGTGCCTGCCAGCCTACGCACATGGTCCAGGACCTCGTGGATGTTCACAGGCTCTGCAGCTAAGGGGCGCTTGTCGGAAAACACCTCCATGCTGTCGACGAGCTTGCAGATTCGGTCCACTTCCTCTGTGATCAATCGCGTCAGGTGCCTGTCCTCTGGCTGCGCTCCCATTTCAAGCAACTGAGCTGATCCGCGGATGCCCGAAAGCGGGTTCTTGATCTCGTGTGCCAGCACAGCCGCCATTCCCGTGACAGAACGTGCGGCCCCTCTGTGTGTGAGTTGCCGGTCCATTTTGTGGGCAATGGTTCGCTCTTGAAGCATCACAACAACCGCCCCAGGTTCTTCAACAATGGGTGCGACCTGAATATCAACATCCCGTTCACCCATGCGGGGCCCACCGATGCCGACGCCGTACTCAGTCACGGATGCACCGGTTGCCTGAACCTGATTGATCAGGGCTACCAAAGGGCTGCCAAACGCCACCAGGTCACTTGGCGGATTGCCAAGAATGATGTTGGAGCCGGCTGCAAAAAACTGCTCGCCCACGGCATTCACAAAGGCCACCATTCCATCCGGCCCGACCTTCATAACCGGGTGCGGAAGAGCATCCAGAACAAATGCACCTGCTCCGTCCAATCCCAATCCAGATGATGCAAATTCAGCTGCCTGACCGGCCATTATGCGACTTGCCCTTGCATCGCGATCTCGGTCGCGTCGTCATTGAAAACCGATGTGAGTGCTTTTCGGACATCCGAAGGGTCCGACATGCGGCACATGTCTGATTTGGCAGCGCGCAGACTAATGCCCTTGCAGCGCTCATGATCCTCGACATACCAGGCCAGGTGCTTGCGAGCGCAACGCACCCCCAGTGGCTCACCGTAATGCTCCAGCATGGCTTCATAATGTGCGAGAATAATTTCCAGTCGCTCATCCGTACCCGGATCATCTGGGACGATGCTGCCGTCTAGTGATGCCTGGATTTGTGCAAGCCGCCATGGTGCGCCCTGGGCACCTCGCCCAACCATCACGCCGTCAGCCCCAGACTGTGAGAGCGCATTTTGGGCATCTTCAATTGTGCAGATATCACCGTTCACAATGACGGGAACATCGACCGCGTTTTTGACTTCGCGGACAAAAGCCCAGTCTGCATGGCCCGTGTAAAACTGGTTGCGTGTGCGCCCGTGCACAGTAATGAGCGCCACGCCAGCGGACTCAGCACGTGCAGCCAGTTCTGTCGCGTTCCGGCAATCCATGTCCCAGCCGGTCCGCATTTTCAGCGTTACCGGGACACTCACTGCCGTAAGGGTGGCATCAATCAGTGTGAGAGCATGGTCAAGGTCGCGCATAAGGGCCGAGCCGGACAGGCCGCCAACAACTTTCTTGGCGGGACAGCCCATATTGATGTCGATGATGCGAGCCCCTGACCCTTCCGCAATTTTGGCGGCTTCCGCCATCCAATGCGGCTCGCGTCCGGCCAGTTGAACCGCCATGGGCTCTTCAGCTGCCTCGCGACGTGCGCGAAGCATCACTTCTTCTTTTTCGTTTACAAGGTCTTCGCAGGCGATCATTTCCGACACCACCAGCCCGGCCCCAAGCCCTCGCACTGTGCGGCGGAAGGGGAGATCAGTAATGCCGGACATCGGTGCAAGGAAAACGGGATCGACAGCAATGTCCGTCTTGCCGCGCACGACGTGCAGTGCCGGACGCTTTGAAAGCGCCAGTTTTTGCGGGCCCGACCGATCTGGTTGCTTAGTAGATGAGCACATATGGTAACTGCCTATTTGTTGATCAAACTATACCCAACACCCAGTGCCGACAAGGGCTGTCCGGAAGCAAAATGCCGGTGATTGCCGCTATCTCCGGATTTGGGGCAATCAATGCGATTGCGATAAATCATGTGAATGGCCGGAATGTTTGGCATTGGCGCCTCGCTGCGGCTAGCTTGCAGCCTCAATTCCGGCGTTAATGCGCCGATTCCTGTCTGTTTGCCCGCAAGGCCTCTAGTCCATGACCGCACCTGCTTCCACCGCCGTGCTGATTGTTGCTGCCGGACGTGGCCACCGATTTGGGGGCGAGCTGCCCAAGCAATATGCCCAGCTGCGCGGCGCTCCGGTCCTCAGCCACACACTGCGCGCGTTCCTCAAACATCCTGATGTAACTCACGTTGTAACCGCCATTCACCCTGATGATCGGGAGTTGTATGACGCAGCGGCACAGGCATCAGGCGCTGGGGAAAAGCTTCTCCCCCCCACACATGGTGGAGCGGAAAGACAAGACTCCGTTCGCTTTGGACTGGAGGCACTCGAGGCTCTTTCGCCCTCCAAGGTGCTGATCCAGGATGGCGCCCGGCCGCTTGCAAGCGCCGGCCTGATAACCAGGGTCATAGACGCGCTTGATAAACATGCCGCCGCTCTACCGTGCGTCGCCGTTACCGATACCCTCAAACGTGTAGCTGATGGACTGGTGGGTGAGACGGTCGACCGAACCGGCCTCGCCCGCGCGCAGACACCACAGGGCTTCAGATACAATAACATTCTGGCGGCTCATCGCGCTGTCGCCGGAGACGCCCTCACCGATGATGCTGCGGTTGCTGAACATGCGAAGATGGCCATAGGGCTGGTCGACGGCGCGGAGGACAATTTGAAAATCACCACACAGGACGACCTGATGCGCGCCGATGGATTGATTGCCGCGCGCCTTGGAGATGTTCGAACGGGTTCAGGCTTTGATGTGCACAAGTTTGATGCGCCGGGAACTGCAAGCGAAATCATGCTGTGCGGCATTCCCGTACCCCACGATTGCGACACGGTTGGTCACTCGGATGCTGATGTCGGCCTTCACGCTCTTACAGATGCCATTTTGGGCTCCATTGGAGCCGGCGATATAGGCGAGCATTTTCCTCCCAGCGATCCACAGTGGAGGGGCGCCGCGTCCTGGAAATTTCTGGCGCATGCTGCGTCTCTTGTCGCAGAGCGAGGCGGTGTGATTGCAAGCGCAGACATCACCATCATATGCGAGCGCCCCAAGGTTGGGCCGCATCGTCCAGCAATGCGCAAACGGGTTGCTGAAATTCTCTCCATTGCTGAAGACAGAGTATCTGTGAAAGCGACAACCACCGAGGCGCTCGGGTTTACCGGACGGCGCGAAGGCATAGCAGCACAAGCCGTTGCTACCGTGCGACTGCCCCTCACGGCAGAGCTATGAGCCGGTTTCTGACACCATTGCCGAAAGGCCTTAGATTTACCGACCCAGTCGTCGTGGTCGCTACATTCGGTGGATCCGGGTTGCTGCGTCCAGCACCCGGCACCTGGGGCTCCCTTGCGGCGATGTTTGCCGCCCTCCCTTTCGCCATTCTTGGCGGACCAGTGGTTCTGTCGATTGCCGCCATTGCTGCATTCCTGATCGGACTTTGGGCGACGGAAAAATACATCGCGGCTTCAGACAATCATGACCCCAGCGAGGTCGTGATAGATGAGGTCGCCGCCATGTGGCTGGTGATGGCCGCCCTCCCCCCGAACCCGATTTTCTACATGCTCGGATTTGCCTTTTTCAGATTGTTCGACATCTGGAAGCCCTGGCCGATCAAAGGTCTGGAAAAGCGAGTGGCAGGTGAAATGGGTGTCATGGTTGATGACCTCGTGGCTGCGATCTATGCAATCATGGCCGCCTGGATAGCAGGCATTGCTTTCTTTACCGCTTGAGCCGAGAGGACAAAGATTATTTTCCCCGGACCCATCAGCAAACTGGCGCAACTCGTTTTGTCGGATGCTCAGGCTAAACACCTCATGGTGGCAACGGCCGAATCCTGCACGGGCGGTCTGGTTGCTGCGTGCCTGACAGATATTGCCGGGTCATCCGCCGTGGTAGATGCCGGATTTGTCACCTATTCCAACGAGGCTAAACGGGGTTTGCTTGGTGTTCCCGGAGACATGATTGCCGACTTCGGTGCCGTCAGCGAACCCGTCGCTCGAGCAATGGCCGAAGGTGCAATTTCTCACTCTCGGGCAGATGTATCGGTTTCAATTACGGGTGTTGCTGGCCCTGGTGGTGGCACACCCATGAAGCCTGTGGGTCTCGTACACTTTGCCAGCGCCAGACGCGATGGACGCATCATGCATGACAGTCATCGATTTGGAGACATTGGCCGCACCGAAGTCCGCATGAAGGCTATGGAAGTTGCGCTCAATATGCTTCTGGAACGCATTGCCGAATAGGACTAGCCGCCTGTCACCGGTTCCGGTTGAGGAGCTGGCGTTTCCTGAACTGAAGCTGGTGCGTAGATGTCATGAGCTCGCGCTTCAAAGGCATCGCCCATTTTGACTACAGCATCTGCGAACCGGCTTTCTATGATCTTTTGCAGTGTCTTGCTCTTGAAAGCAAAGTCGACAAAGAACCCGACTTTTGTTCCGTTTGCCACCACATCATCTGTATAAGGACTAAATGTCCAACGGTTGATCAGGTGAGTGAAAGGCCCATCAAGGTATTCCACCTCGATCAAACCTTCCTCGTCATTCAACGTCACGCGACTGGTGAAGCGCTCGCGAAAAACCTTGTATGCGACGATAAGATCAGCAGTCATCCGGTCCACGCCATCAATGCGCTCGCGCGTACGGATGCGGGCGCCGGCGCACCACGGCAAGAATTCGGGATATCGGGCTACGTCCGCGACCATCGCAAACATCTGTTCGGGCGAAAACGGCACAATGCGCTGTTCGTCATGAACCGGCATCAGGCACTCACCTGACGCGCTCTTGCCTCTTTGAGGGCGGCGAAATCTTTGTCAGCATGGTAGCTTGATCGGGTCAGTGGTGTTGCGGACACCAGCAGAAAACCTTTGGCGCGAGCAACCCGCTCATAGGCTGCGAATTCATCCGGCGTAACAAAACGGGCAACCGGGTGATGCTTACGTGTTGGCTGCAGGTATTGCCCGATGGTCAGAAAATCGACGCCCGCAGACCGCAAGTCATCCATCAGTTGCAAGACTTCGTCGCGCTCTTCGCCCAGTCCCACCATGATGCCGGATTTGGTGAAAACCGTCGGGTCCAGCTCTTTGGCCCGTTCGAGCAGACGCATTGAATGGTAGTACCGCGCGCCGGGCCGCACCCTGAGGTAAAGCGATGGCACGGTTTCAAGATTGTGATTGAAGACATCAGGCCTTGCTTCAATCACGGTCTCCAATGCGCCATCCTTGCGCAGAAAGTCAGGCGTCAAAATTTCTATTGTTGTGTTGGGTGCCTGCTGGCGGATGGAACGAATGACTTTGGAAAAGTGATCCGCTCCCCCATCGGCCAGGTCATCACGATCGACGCTCGTTATCACAACATGCGCAAGGTCGAGTTTGGCGACAGCCGAACCAACATTCATTGGTTCATCTTCATCAAGTGCCCCAGGGAGCCCGGTCTTCACATTGCAAAAGGCGCATGCCCGCGTGCACGTATCGCCCATGATCATCATGGTGGCGTGCCGCTGGTCCCAGCATTCACCGATGTTGGGGCAGGCAGCTTCTTCACATACGGTCGTGAGGTTATGCTCTTTGACGATTTTGCGCGTGGCGGCGTAGCCCTTGGAAATTGGCGCCTTCACACGAATCCACTCTGGCTTACGCAGAATAGGTGTGTCCGGGCGATTTTCCTTTTCAGGGTGCCGCGGGCGCTGACCAGAAACCGTATTTAGAACTGTGACCATGGGCGTATCGCCGATTCCATCGCTGGGCGTTTTCAGGCTACCGATAGACTACCATATAGCAGCTGGGTGGTGGATTTCACCGGTGGAGCTCCAGCCGTGACACATATGCGCAGGCAGTTGCGGCAACCTAGTCGAAGGCAAACTGGCCGCCGATGACACCACGCTGGCCGTCTTCGAACTGAATTGCCAGATGTAGCACTTCAAAATCGATGTGCTCCAGATTGTCACCTACGTAGTGACCCCGCAGCGTGAGCGGCGTACAGCCTCCTGCAACACCGCGATAGATCTGGGCAGTCTCGCGGCCAAGCTCTGGACCAAAAACTTCCGAGAGCGTCTTCCCCGTCAATTTGCGCTGCATGCGGTCTTCAACATGGCTCCCGACCAGCCGAAAACGAAAATCCTCACCGGCAGGTTCGGTCAGAAATATGCCAGGCAAAAGCTTTGGTAGATGCAAAGGGTCGAAGTCAGCACGCATGAGCGGCGCCCCTGCAGATCGCCCGTTTTCCCAATATTCAAGCAATGCCTGATTGCTCGCATGAGACGGTGCATCCACGGGCCCGGAGGAATACCCCAGCGTTTCCTGCTTTTTCTGCAACATACAGATTTTATTGCACTATTCCGGTTACCAATTGGCAAATGCACCGTATGCGTTCTATTGGTTGAGTGAGATCTATTCTGCCGCCCTAAGCGCGCCGGCATACGGATCTGCGTTCCAGTCTGGATACCTCTCCTTGGTGCGCGCAAGCGTCCGCTGCGTCCAGTAGGCATGGCCGGGAAGTGGGATGCCAATCAAAGCGAGCTGTTCCGGTGTTGCGTGGGCAAAAATGGTCTCCCACGGCTTCATGAAGTGGTACGGCCAGGCCGACCAGCCAATCAACTCATTTCCCGCTCGTTTAAAGCTTGCTGTGAGTGTGTACCGCCGTGCACCCGGCAATGTCAGGTTGGTACCGCGATGAAACACATCAATACCGTAGGCGAAGATTGACCCTGCCGGTGCTGCCCCAGACTTTTCCAATGGCTTCAACTTTGCCTGCTCGGTGTCGTCGGGGAATTGCGGGCGGCGACCGTTCATGACTGTGTCGCCGTCCGGCTGCGTCACGTAGTGAATTGCACCGTGTTCATTGGTTACATCCGTGGCGTAGATCATGATGTTGATCGTCCGCTCCCGCACGTCATCGGATGGTGCGATCAAAGTGTGGTTTTTAAAGTCACAGTGAAATGTCTGATCATAGTCAGCACCGCCGGTGAATTTGGCCCAGCTATGGCTTTGGTAAAGATGCACGTCCTCGGCCTGCAAAGCGGCGCGAGCAAGTTCAGCAAGGGCAGGATGCATGCCCAGCAGGTTCAAAGCAGGCGAGCAGTTGAACGGCATGTCGTCGAAATGGGCGAACTGCTCCACCTCAAACTGACCGATTGAACCACTCTTCTTGTTGTCCCGAGCTGAACTCTGGGCACCAGGCGCCTTGTCCCCGTACAGAACCTCAAAGTCTTTCAAGACCGGCGCAAGCTCTTCAGGTGTGAAGAAATTCTCGATCAGGACCGCTCCATCGCGATTCCAATTTGCGATGTCCCTATCGGTAAATCGGCAATCGGCTGATGTGAATGATCCCAGACTCATGAAAACGTCCTCCCAACGCATATGGCCACAGAGGGAAGACTAGCGTGGCTTGCGTAATTCTCAAGAACCTGAAATCGCCCCGCCCCCGCTACGCAGCCGCGGCCGCTCGCTTCTTCTTTCGCGCCACACGCATCAGATTGAGGCTTTCAACGCCAACTGCGAAAGCGACGGCGAAATACAGGTATCCCTTGGGAATGTGGAACTGCAAGCCATCCGCGACCAGCGCCATGCCGATAAGCAACAAGAAAGACAATGCGAGCATCTTCACTGTTGGATGCCGGGACACGAACGCACCAACAGCGTCAGCTGCAAAGAGCATCACACCGATGGCAATCATGACCGCGGCAACCATGATCTCGATGTCGTTGGCCATACCAACAGCCGTGATCACGCTGTCGAGCGAAAACACAATATCCAGAATGGCAATCTGGGTGATGACATAGGCAAAACTCGCTTGCGCTACTTTGGCTTCAGCAGGTCCATCGCCTTCCACGGCATGGTGAATTTCCATGGTGCCCTTGGCAATGAGGAAGCCCCCGCCTCCGAGAAGGATGATATCCCGGATTGATACGGCATGATCCAGCACCGTGAACAATGGCTCGGTGAGTTGCATGACCCACACGATTGAGAAGAGCAACAATATTCGTGTCCCAAGCGCTGCACCCAACCCCACGCGCCGAGCCAATTGACGCTGATCCTGGGGCAATCGATCTGCCAAAATTGAAATGAACACCAAGTTGTCGATGCCCAATACTATTTCGAGTATGGCCAGCGTTGCGAGGCTGGCCCAGGCAGCGGGCGAGGCAAGAAGTTCTATCATGGGGGTGACCGCCGGATCATGTTGCGAGGAACAATCGCAGCAACCCTAGCGGGACACACTGATGTCCGCAAA
Source organism: Candidatus Phaeomarinobacter ectocarpi (assembly GCF_000689395.1). Classification (GTDB taxonomy): domain Bacteria; phylum Pseudomonadota; class Alphaproteobacteria; order CGMCC-115125; family CGMCC-115125; genus Pyruvatibacter; species Pyruvatibacter ectocarpi. The sequence goes on along the minus strand of NZ_HG966617.1, from coordinate 1,314,327 downwards.
GACCCTATGGATCATGTGCCTAATTGAACGCGAACATGCCGCAAATCGCGTCGACGCGTGTGTCATCGCGCGACATGACTGGGAGGAAAAGCATTTCATAGTCGACATGCTCGATCCCCAAACCAAGCACATTGCCCCGTAACATTACGGGGCGGTGATCTGCGAAAATTCGGCGGTAGATCGACCGCAGGTCTTCCGACATCGCCTGGCCAAAAATTTCCGGAGATTTGCCGGTGAATGCCACCTTGGTGCGCTCTTCAATCTCGCTACCAATAAGGCGATAGCGGATCAAGCCTTCATCTTCGGGTACTTGTTCAACGATCAACAATCCCGGCGCGATGTCTTTGAGATCAACGAGGTCAAAGCTCGCACGGTTTGGCAAACCGCCATCCGGGCGATTGGCTTCATACCTGGCCAGTAGTTGCTGGTTTTTTGGGTGCTCTACTGATTGTATCTCGTGGACACCCCAATTGATGTCAGCGACGGAAGTATCGGAACTCATTTACACTAATGCCTTGATTTCAAATCTATTTAACCCACCAGCCAACAGGGTTAATGCTTGGGCGCTCTATCTGCCCTGCCACTTACTGAATTGTAAGTGCGCCAAAATGACGCCCCGTCAATAAGGAAGAAGAACCACAGAAAATTGCGGAAAAATGAGTTCTGTCAGATTGACGGATCAGATGTGCAGAACGCGGCCAAACGCGTCCAGCACACTCTCATGCATCGCCTCAGAAAGAGTCGGATGCGGGAAGACTGCCTGCATCAATTCAGCCTCCGTCGTTTCAAGCTGGCGAGCCACAGTGTATCCCTGAATAAGCTCGGTTACTTCCGGACCGATCATGTGGGCACCCAGTAGCTCACCGGTCTTCTTCTCGAAAACCGTTTTGATGAACCCGTCAGGCTCCCCAAGAGCGATGGCCTTGCCATTGCCCTGGAAAGGGAACGTCCCGACGCGCACCTCATAGCCTGCTTCCTTGGCCTTGGCTTCGGTCATCCCGACGGACGCCACTTGGGGGCGGCAATATGTGCAACCAGGAATGTTGGAGGTATCCAACGGGTGTACGTCCTTGAGACCGGCAATCATTTCAACGCAAGAGATGCCCTCATGACTAGCCTTGTGGGCCAGCCAAGGCGGCCCGGTGAGATCGCCAATGGCATAAATGCCATCAATCCCTGTGCGTCCATAGCCGTCCACGACCACATGGCCACGGTCCACTTTTACACCTAGATCTTCAAGCCCAAGGTCTTCCACATTGCCGGTAATGCCCACGGCCAGAATGACCTTATCGAAGGTTTCCTTTGAGGACTTGCCTTTTACCTCAAGTGTGGCGGTCGCCGCCCCGCCATTCACATCAAGCGCCGCAACCTTGGCACTGGTGACAAGCTTCATGCCCTGCTTCTTGAAGGCCTTGAGCGCAAATGCTGAAACGTCTTCATCTTCAACAGGCAAAATGCGATCCATGACTTCAACTACGGTCACGTCTGCACCCATGGTGTTATAGAAACTGGCAAACTCGATGCCGATGGCGCCAGAGCCGATCACCAGCAACTTCTTCGGCATTTCCTTAGGCACCATGGCTTCGCGATAGGTCCAGACCGTCTCGCCATCAGGCTCGAGACCCGGCAAGGTCCGGGCCCGGGCACCTGTTGCCAACACAATGTGCTTGGCTGTCACATCTTGGGTTTTGCCATCATTCTCGACGCTCAGCTTACCTTTTCCGGCAAGCCTTGCCGTTCCGACGATGACATCGATCTTGTTTTTCTTCATCAGGAACGAGATGCCGGATGAAAGCTGACCCGCCACTTTGCGGGAGCGTTTTACGATCTTCGAGATATCGAACGATACATTGTCCGCAGACAGACCAAAATCATCGAGATGCTGCAGGTGGTCGTAAATTTCCGATGTGCGCAGCAGCGCCTTCGTCGGGATACAGCCCCAGTTGAGGCAGATGCCGCCCAGCTCAGACCGCTCGACAACAGCCGTCTTCATCCCCAGTTGACTAGCACGAATTGCCGCCACATAGCCTCCGGGGCCAGTGCCGACGACAACGAGATCATATGACGAGGCCATGGGTGGGTGGTCCTTCAGATGCGTTCGAGGTCGGTAAGTGTTCGCGCGTCGTCTAGATCGCCGGTGTTCACCGTTGATGCCGGCTCGACCATCATCACATGCACTTCATCACTTTCGGCGACAGGGCAATGTTCCACGCCGCGCGGAACGATGATGAATTCTCCCGAGCCGACGATCTGGTCACCGTCGCGCAGTCTCATGCGCATGGTACCTTTGGTGACGAGAAAAAACTCATCCTCGTTTTCGTGGGCATGCCAGGCGAACTCACCGCGAAATTTCGCCAGCTTCACCTGCGAACCGTTAAGGTCCCCAACGATCTTTGGAGTCCAGGCTTCGTCGAACAGCTTGTGTTTGTCAGCGATATTAATCGTCTTCACAACGCTCGTTCCTACAACAGCATGGTCAGCGGGTCTTCAATCAGGATCTTGAAAGCCTGCAGAAGCTGCGCGCCCAGCGCACCGTCGATGGCCCGATGATCACACGATAACGTCACTGTCATCATGGTAGCGGATCCAAGTGTACCGTTCTTCACAACCGGCCGTTCTTCCCCGGCCCCCACCGCCATGATGGCGGACTGAGGCGGGTTAATAACCGCCGTGAAATTCTTGATGCCAAACATGCCTAGATTGGAAACGGAGAAAGAACCGCCTTCATAATCAGAGGGCTTGAGCTTCTTGTCTTTCGCACGTGCCGCGAGGTCCTTTACCTCGGCAGAAATCTGCGCCAGCCCCTTGGTGTCCGCTGCCTTGACGATCGGAGTGATAAGCCCGCCGTCGAGCGCCACGGCGACACCGATATCAGCATGCTTGTGCTTCAGCAGCGCATCGCCCGCATAGGACACGTTGCAGTCCGGCACTTTCATAAGGGCCAGAGCGGAAGCGCGGATGATGAAGTCATTCACCGACACCTTGATGCCGTCCTTCTCGCCGCGCGCGTTCAGCTCCTTGCGGACTCGCAGCAGCTCATCCAGCTCACAATCGATGGTGAGATAGTAGTGCGGGATTTCCTGCTTCGACTGGGTCAGACGCTTGGCAATGGATTTGCGCATGCCATCCAGAGGCACTTCCTCGTAGCTTCCGTCTTCGTAGTAGAGACGCGGGTCAGGCAATGAACCGACCATGCCGCCCCTGGACGAAGCCACGGCCTTCTTCGGCGCGTCTTCCTTGGCTGCCTTCATGCCCGGTGTCGCGCTTTCAACGTCTGCCTTGATGATACGGCCATGGGGGCCCGAGCCCTCGATGGCCGACAGGTCGATGCCCTTGTCAGCGGCGATGCGGCGCGCAAGCGGGCTTGCAAAAATGCGTTCACCGTCTTTTTCAGGGGCAGGCGGTGTAGCAGGGTCTGATGCCTTTGCCTTTTCATTCTTGCCACTTTCGGAGGTCGGGGTTTCATCTTCTGCCCCGCTCTCGTCCTCATCCTCTGAACTCTTACTGGTTGGTGGCACGGGGGATTGAGCAGATGGGGCCGACGGCGCAGCACCACTTGCATCAAAACCCTCAAGCGCGCTGTCGTCTTCTCCCTCTTCGAGGATGACGGCGATCGGCTTGTTGATCTCGACACCTTCCGTGCCTTCATCAATCAGGATTTTTGCGAGAGTCCCCTCGTCCACCGCTTCCACTTCCATGGTCGCCTTGTCGGTTTCGATTTCGGCGATCACGTCGCCGGAAGCCACACTGTCCCCTTCCTTCACCAGCCATTTGGCGAGGGTTCCCTCCTCCATGGTGGGCGATAATGCGGGCATGAGAATGGGTATGGGCATGGGGCGCTCTTACTTGTACGTGACGGTTTTCACCGCCTCGACCACTTCTGCGGCGCTTGGCAACGCCAGTTTTTCAAGATTGGCGGCATAAGGCATGGGCACGTCCTTACCGGCCACTCGCATAACCGGTGCATCGAGATAGTCAAACGCGTCCTGCATCAGGATCGCGGATATCTCTGAGCCGATGCCGCAGATGCTCCAGCCTTCTTCAACGGTCACGCAGCGGTTGGTTTTTTTCACGCTGTCGATCACCGCCTGCTTGTCCAGCGGGCGGATGGTGCGCAGGTCAATGACCTCAGCGTTGATGCCTGCCTCTTCAAGTTCGGGCAGCGCATCCATTACATAGGTCAGGCTGTGGGAGTGGGAGACGATGGTGACGTCCGTCCCCTCCTTCAGCACTTTCGCCTTGCCGATGGGCACGATCCAGTCGTCCGTGTCCGGTACATCGAAGGACTTGCCATACATCACTTCGTTTTCAAGGAAGATAACCGGGTTTGGGTCGCGGATTGCCGCCTTGAGCAGGCCCTTGGCGTCCGCTGCCGAATAAGGCGCGATGACCACCAGGCCGGGAATGTGCGCGTACCAGGCCGCGTAATCCTGGCTGTGCTGGGCGGCAACGCGGGCAGCCGCGCCGTTGGGTCCGCGGAACACAATGGGGCAACCGATTTGCCCCCCAGCCATATAGCGGGTCTTGGCGGCGGAGTTGATGATTTGGTCGATCGCCTGCATGGCAAAGTTGAAGGTCATGAATTCAACGATCGGCCGCAGATCGGCAAAGGCCGCGCCGACGCCGATCCCTGCAAAGCCGTGCTCGGTGATCGGCGTATCGATCACCCGCCGAGCACCGAATTCTTCCAGCAGCCCCTGGGTCACCTTGTAGGCGCCTTGATACTCGGCCACTTCCTCACCCATCACGAACACGCGGTCGTCCGCGCGCATCTCTTCAGCCATGGCATCGCGCAAGGCTTCACGCACGGTAATGGATTTGAGTTCGACACCGTCGGGCACTTCGGGTTCTGTTAAGTTGGCAACCACCTGCGCGGCGGCATCATCGCCAGCTCCATCGTCGGACTTGGCGTCCAATTTTGCCTCAGTGCGGCTGTCCAACTGCTTGGACGGCTCCGCGTCGGCCTTCTTGGTGTCTGCAGGCGCGGCGCTGTCAATGTCACCCTCGTCTTCGCCCTCTTCCAGCAACACTGCGATCACATCATTGACCGGCACTTCTTCTGTGCCTTCCGCCACGACGATCTTGCCGATGACGCCTTCGTCGACGGCTTCCACCTCCATGGTTGCCTTGTCAGTTTCGATCTCGGCGATGACATCGCCGGCCTCGACGCTGTCGCCTTCCTTGACCAGCCATTTGGCCAGGGTGCCTTCTTCCATGGTGGGCGACAGGGCGGGCATGGTGATGTTTGTCGGCATCAGTTTGCTCCTCCTTCCAGAGGCGCATAGATGTCTGTCCACAGTTCCTTGGGATCGGGTTCCGGGCTTTCCTGCGCAAACTCAGCAGCGGCTGAGACAGTGTCCTTGATCTCACGGTCGATCTTCTTGAGGTCGTCTTCGCTTGCCCAGTCTGCGTCCAGAATGCGCTTGCGCACGAGGTCAATCGGGTCATGGTCGGTGCGCATCTTTTGCACTTCATCCTTCGAGCGATACTTCGCCGGGTCGGACATTGAGTGGCCGCGATAGCGATAGGTCTTCATTTCGAGGATCACCGGCCCATTACCCTCCCGGCACCATTGGGCGGCCCTTGATGCAGCCTCGCGCACCTTCGCTACGTCCATGCCGTCCACTTCTTCACCGGGAATGTTGAAGGACCGGCCGCGCTTATGGAGGTGGGTTTCGGCTGCGGCGCGCTTGAGCGAGGTGCCCATGGCGTAGCCGTTGTTTTCAATCACATAGATCACCGGCAGTTTCCAAAGCTCGGCCATGTTGAAGGCCTCGTAGACCTGCCCCTGGTTGGATGCCCCTTCACCGAAGAACGTCGCGGACACCTTGCCGTCATCTCGATAGGCATTGGCGAAGGCAAGCCCGGTCCCAATCGGCACCTGCGCGCCGACAATGCCGTGGCCGCCATAAAAGGCCTTCTCGGTGGAGAACATGTGCATAGAGCCGCCCTTGCCGCGCGAATAGCCGCCCTCGCGGCCGGTCAGCTCGGCCATTACGCCCTTGGGGTCCATGTTCTTGGCCAGCATGTGCCCGTGATCGCGGTAGGATGTGATGATCTGGTCGCCATCCTTCAACGCCAGTTCGACACCGGTCACCACCGCTTCCTGGCCGATATAGAGGTGACAGAATCCACCAATAAGACCCATGCCGTACATCTGGCCGGCGCGTTCTTCAAAACGGCGGATCAGCAGCATGTCGCGGTAGGCCTGAAGGGTCTCTTCCTTCGACATCTCTGATTTGGCGCGCTTGACCTTGTCCCACTCTCCCTGAGAAATATCCTGTCGCTCCCCTTCCTTCTCAGCGACGGATTTTGACGCGTTTTTCTTCGGGGCGATTTTTTTCGCCGTGCTGCGCGCAGCCATCTAGGACTCCCTCGTGCCAAATTATGGCGAATGACGTGATCTGGTCAGACTCTACCGTGCCAGGGCTTAATTCGCGATGCACTCATGCGCACAAAAGCGTCGAATGCACCGGGCTACGGGTTACAAAATTGTGAGAACCGGCTCGAATTCGTAATCGGGTCGGAACTGCCTGATAACGGGCAAAACTGACTACTCGTCAACAAAAACCGTCAACTCGTCAGGGTGCGCAAAACCGAGGGCCGCTCGGGCGCGCTCATCCAGCAAATCCGGGTCCAGGCTTTCTGGACGCAAAAGCGCCACATCGCGTTCAAGGTCACGTCTGATCTGCTGGGCCGAGAGGACCTTTTGAGACAACTCCTGGCGCACCTCGCGTATCTCAGCGAGCCGCAACAGGCCGTTGTCGCCATGGATTGCGTGGTAGGCGAAGTAACCCATGATGCACAGGCAGGCCACAGGCACGATTGCCCGTCCCAAACGCGACCGCAGGCCATCACGTTCCGCTGAGTAACGTCCGCCGTAATGTGTCGTGCGAATCGTGTTGTGCATCTTCATGCACTTAGGGAATCACAAAAATGATTCTCATGGCAACCCCATAAAAGTCAGTAACTTAGAGCGAGTCGCTGGATTTTTGATTCCAGCTTTTCATGAGCAAGTTAGGCCATGTGATAGAGGTCTTTACAGAGTACACACGCCACAGACTCGAGATCCTTTCATGCTGACCATACGCCCTGCCATCAATGCGGACTCCGATGCGATCTGGGGCATGCTGGAGCCGGTCATCCGGGCAGGCGAAACCTATGCCCTGCCCCGAGATCTCAGTCGAGAGGATGCCCTCACCTACTGGCTAGCACCGGACAAACACACATTTGTTGCGCTTGAAGACCGCACAGCGCTGGGCACCTACTTCATGAAGGCGAACCAGATGGGCGGCGGGTCCCATGTGGCCAACTGCGGCTATGTCACGTCAGTTGATGCGCGGGGGCGCGGTATAGCCGCCGCCATGTGCGAACACTCTCAGGATGAGGCTCGTCGCCAGAGCTTCACCGCAATGCAATTCAATCTTGTGGTCGCAACGAACACGGGGGCCGTCGCTCTGTGGCAGAGATTGGGCTTTGAAATCGTGGGAACGCTCCCCGGCGCCTTTGCGCATCCGACACTTGGCCATGTTGATGCCCACATCATGTTCAAAACTCTCTAAATCAGACGGCCCCGTCCGCCCTTTCCTGATTTGTATTGAGTTTTTGATCATGTATTCGCGTCCCACCTTTTTTGTAGCGTTGATGGTTGCTGTCATGCCCCTTGGTTCCGCTGTTGCCCAAACCGATATCCAAGCCGCCTGCACCCTTATTGCCCGATCCGACACCGGCGAAACCCTGGTTGAAGAAGGTAACTGCGACAGCCGCGCGACACCTGCATCCACGTTCAAGTTGCCCTTGGCTGTCATCGGTTTTGACACCCGCGCGCTCACATCATCGGAGACGCCCTCTGTTGACTTCGACCCGGACAAGCATGTCGCCTGGATTGATACCTGGAAGGCCACAGCGACTCCCAGAACATGGTTGCGGGATTCAGTCGTCTGGTACTCGTGGGAAGTGACCCGCCCATTGGGCCTTGAAGGCATTGCGCCTTATCTGGAACGCTTCAAATACGGCAACCAGGACATGAGCGGGACTGCAGGAGAAGACAATGGGATTACCCATGCATGGCTCAGCTCGTCGCTCTCCATTTCCCCTCGGGAGCAGATTGCATTTCTCAGCAAACTCATGATGCGTTCGCTGCCTGTCAAAGTTGCGTCCCAGGAACTGGCCATTGAGACTACTGCCTCTTATGGCTTTGGCGAAGATCAGACCGTCAAAGGCAAGACGGGGAGTGGTTTTGCCCGCGATGCCGATGGGACCGTCATGCGTGACCGACAGATCGGTTGGTTCGTTGGCTGGACGAATGATTGGCCCAAGGGCGACAACGTGCCTGAGGATACACCCTTGGTCTTTGCGAGGCTCATCCGTGACGACGGCCCCACCGAAGGCTACGCAAGTATCCGTGCCCGCGACAGCCTACTTGCAGATTTGCCGCGCTATCTGGGCACGGCCAACTAGACGTTGGCTGCAAGCCACTCCTCCAAGAGCACCAACCGGTCATTGCCAAACCACAGATGGCCTTCGCAAACGAACGTGGGCGCGCCGAACACCCCTGCAGCAATGCCGCTTTCAATGTGGCTTGTGTGCAGGACTTCGGTTTGAGGTGACGTGAGGGCATCTGAAAAAGTGCTAGCGTCCAGCCCCATCGCCACAGCGATCTCAACAAGCTCGATATCGGTCAATGATCGGCGTTCACTCTGGAACATCGCCGCAAAAATAGCCTTCGACATGGCTTCGGCTTTGCCAAGTGTGGCTCCGGCGACCGCTGCCAACGAGAACTGACGGCGATCACCTTCCAGACGCCCATCAATCTCTATGAACGGAATGCCATAGTGCCTTGCCCACCGCGCCACATCGCGCAAACGATATCCAACATCATAGGCACCTGACGGCGGCGCAGACGCGAAGGGGTTTTGCCCTTGCTTGTTCATCAGGTCGGGCGTGAAAAGCGGCTTCCACACGAATGTGGCACCGGTTCTCTCGGCGATGCCGTCAAGTTGCGTATGCGCCAGATAGGAATAGCGGCTGGAAAGCCCGAAATAGAAATCGACTGTTTTGCCATCGGGTTTAGCAGTCATGTCACTCTCCCTCCCTTGCGGCACATGGCCTGATCATCCCATTGTGTGACCAACAACAACAGAAGAACACTGTCGGCAGGGCAAAGCAGCCGTGCGGACCGATTGGGGGACAAAGCCATGGTTGAACTCACACGCGATCCACGCACGGACCGGGGCGAACGCATTCCATATACGAGCAGCGACGCCTTTGAATTCACGCAGATACTGGATGGCTCCGCAAAACCCCAGGATATTTTCGGTGACCTGGAATTACCAAAAGGCGATGGCCCGTTCCCCTGTGTCGTGATGTGCCATGGATCTTACGGGTGGCGATCACACCATTTGGATTATGCCGACATGTTTCATGAGATGGGGATTGCCACCTTCCGACCGCACTCATTTGAAGCGCGCGGCACGCTGGAAGTCTCAACCACCCAGATCGACGTGACCATGGCAATGATGATCTGCGATGCTTATGCCGCGCTGGCTTTGCTCGCCGACAACCCAAAGATTGACTCAAAGCGGGTCGGTATCGCTGGCTGGAGCCTTGGCGGCGGCATGGCCACATATGCTGCCTGGCTGCCGATTGCTGAAAAGCTCAGTGTGAATGGCCAACGCTTTGCGGCACACATGCCGGTCTATCCGGCAACACATATCAAAGTTGAGGACAATCGCTGGTCCGATGCGCCCATGTGCACATTGATGGGTGAAGCAGAGGACTACACACCCGCCGCGCCAGCTGTTGAATTGACCGATGATATCAACGCCCATGGCGGCAATGCTGAAATCATTCTGTACCCGGAGAGCTACCACTCGTTCGACAGCACAGACGAATTGACATTCCTTCCGGATGTTATCGCACTGCCGCCCACGCGGAACATCACCGTCACAGCAGATGGCCGAATGATGACCGACAAGGGTGTGGATGTTTCAAGCCGCGAAGCGCGCATTGAAGGATTTGCCACCATGACAAAAAGAGGCGCGCATATTGGCGGCAACCCGGCAATGCGTGAGAAGGCATTTGCGGATGCGAAGGCCTTCATGACGCGCACGCTTCTCTAAGGAAACAGGCACATGTCGCTTCTCCTCATCGGCACCTCCGGCATGCTGAAATCTGCGGCGCAACAAATCGCTAAGGACACGCCGGGAGATGTCGTCGTTTTGTCGAGACGCGCGAGTAGCTTTTCTTTTGACGATGCAGGGCTGCATAGTCGGACCCAAGCCTATGATATCGACTGGGCGGACGGTCCTGCTTTCCTGTCCACACTTGATGAAGTAGCGGCAGCACACGGCCCCTTTGCGGCCTCACTGATCTGGATGCATGGGCGTGACGAGCCGCTGCGGTCGCATATCGCACACCAGATGGCGGCAGACGGAACACTGGTTGAGGTTCTGGGCTCTGCAGCCTCCCGTCCGAGCGCGTTAGGAGAGGTTCGAGTCCGGCATATGCAGGGCCTGCCGCATATACGTTACCGGCAGGTACTTCTTGGATTTGTTCACGAGGACGGCCAATCTCGCTGGCTGACCCATGAGGAAATTTGCGCAGGCGCGCTTCAAGCGTTCGCCTCGGACGACACTGTTACGATCGCAGGCCAGGTCGAGCCCTGGAACCTGCGACCATAAACTTCATTAGCCCTTCAAGATCGACGTGCCGGCATATTCTGCGGCAGGCCCAAGTTCTTCGGCAATGCGGATGAGCTGATTGTACTTTGCCGTCCGGTCAGAGCGGGCAAGCGAGCCTGTTTTGATCTGACCGCAATTTGTCGCCACCGCAAGATCGGCAATCGTTGCATCTTCTGTTTCACCTGAGCGGTGAGACATCACATTTGTGTAAGATGCCTTGTGTGCCATCTCTACCGTTTCAAGTGTCTCCGTCAGCGAACCAATCTGGTTCACCTTGACGAGAATTGAATTGGCAACACCCTTGGCAATGCCATCCGACAGACGTGCGGTATTCGTGACGAACAAATCATCACCCACCAGTTGCACCTTGTCGCCGATCTTGTCCGTCAGCGCTTTCCAGCCGTCCCAATCATCTTCCGCCATGGCATCTTCTATGGAGATGATCGGGAAGCGGCCCACGAGGTCCGCCCAGTAATCAACCATGCCACCGGCATCCAGCGTCTTGCCTTCTCCAGCCAGCACGTAGTTGCCGTCCTTGAAAAACTCGGTTGAAGCCGCGTCGATAGCCAGGTGAATGTCATCACCCGGCTTGTAGCCGGCTGCTTCAACAGCCTTCATGACAAAACTCAGGGCGTCTTCAGTCGAAGCCAGGTTTGGTGCAAAGCCGCCCTCGTCGCCTACATTGGTGTTGTGCCCTGCATCCTTCAGGCCCTTCTTGAGCTGGTGGAAAACCTCCGAGCCCATGCGCACTGCGTCAGCAATCGTGGGTGCAGACACCGGCATGATCATGAATTCCTGAATGTCGATCGGGTTGTCCGCGTGCTCACCGCCATTGACGATGTTCATCATTGGCACCGGAAGAACGCGTGCAGCCGGACCGCCGACATATTTATAGAGCGGCAAGCCGCAAGACTGGGCCGAGGCCTTCGCCAGCGCCAGAGACACGCCGAGAATGGCGTTGGCACCCAGACGAGATTTGTTGGGTGTGCCGTCGAGGTCGCACATCATGCGATCCAGCAGGATCTGGTCTTCAGAATCCATGCCGGCAATCGCGTCAAAAATCTCGGTGTTGACGTTCTCGACAGCCTGCAACACGCCTTTGCCGCCATAACGCTTTGCATTCCCATCGCGCAGTTCGGCAGCTTCATGAGCACCGGTGGATGCACCGGACGGCACAGCGGCGCGACCGGAGGCCCCATCTTCCAGCACCACATCCACTTCGACGGTGGGGTTGCCGCGGCTATCAAGAATTTCGCGGGCAGTGATGTCGATGATCGCAGCCATTTTGGCGCTCCTTGCGGTCTTGTCAGACGGAATATGAATCGGCAGAAACTTTGCCGGTGTGCCGCTAAATGTCGGGCGGCGTCTTAATAGCGAACCTGATGGCAGGGGGAAAGGTCTGACAGTCGCAAGATTGACACCTTCCAGTTTTTGGCCACACCATCGCTCATGGGTCAGTCCGATGTACTTCTTGATGTATTGCAAGAGACCTACGGCGCAGCGGTTGATCCATCGCGTTGGGCCTTTGCGCTTGGCAAATTGGGGTCAGCGCTCGGCGGCATGGGCACTGTCGTCGAAATTCACAATAAGGCGACCGGTGAATTGGGTTCGCTCGACTCAGGTTTAATGGGTCCAACAGCAAGCAAACGCTACGAAGACAGGTTTTTCAGGCTTAACCCTCGTGTGCGCTACTCAAGCCGGGCACCGGAAAGTGCGATCTTTCATGACAACTCTATCGGGGCTGCTGAGGTTCTGAATCTGGACCCGTACTATAATGAGTTTCTTGCACCGGCCGGCCTTCGCTATTTCCTATCCGCCAACCTCGTCCAGACACCCGACATGCGCATTACCGCTGCCGTGCAGCGCACGCGACTACAGGGTCATGTGGGCGATCCCGAAATCGCGGTCATGACTGCGCTGCTTCCGCATTTGCAGCAGGCCATACAACTGCACCTGACTTTCATGCAGGCGCTGGCACATGCAGACAGTCTTGGTGCCGCGCTGTCAGACATGCCAACAGCCATCTTCTTGCTTTCGCGATCCGGCGACGTGCGATTTGCAAATGACGCAGGCATTGCCCTCAAGAACCTGCAGGACCTGTTTGAACACGCAAGCCGGCAGTTGGTGCTGAAAGATGTGTCTCACCGCGCGGCCTTCAATCGCGCACTCCAAAACGCTTTGCAGACGACGGATGGCGTAATCGGTCAGTCTGCACAGGCGCTCAAAATAGCTCGTGAGAGTGGCGCTCACCTGACCATACGTGTCGCACCAGTTACCATGCCGGAAACGCCGCTGGCACTGGTGGCAAAGGATGCCGCGATCATGGTGACCATAACCGGGAACCAGAGCCCAACGACCGCAACATTGCAGGACGTCGCTCAGGCAATGTTTGGGCTGACACCGCGTGAAGCTTCATTGGCTGTCGGCCTTGCCACCGGGCTTTCGACGGCAAATCTTGCTGAAAAGCACGCCATAAGCATTAACACGGTGCGGTGGCACTTGGCCTCCGTGCGCGACAAGCTCGGCGTTCGTAGCCAGAAGGATATTGTGCGCACCATTTTGGCCCTGCCGACCTCCTGAAACGCCCGAATATGCCATCGCCCCATCCATACGGATGGGGACCGGCAGGTTGCACCGGACCTAACGTTAGCGCGTATTTTCGCACGCGTTACCCGGGGGAGTTCCCATGCGCAATGCTGTTTCATCAGCCGCCATTCTTGTCAGCCTGATCGCGTTCACCGCCCAGGCTGCCAGCGAGGAACCCTTTCAGATTCCAGGTACTTACATACAAAGTACCAACGCCGAGACCGCCCGACGTATCTCCTGGATCATCGCTGACCTAGACTCGGCAATAGCCGCATGTGACCGTGGCGCATACGATCAGGCCTTGGCCAAGGCGGACGAGCTGAAGGTTCTTCTGGCAGATGCCTACGAGAACGTTCGGGAGCCGCTGAGACGTAGCTATCTGAGAAGTAACGATCCGTTTTGGAAGGACCTAAGGCCGTTAGACGAATCTGAGGCCGCTGCTGAACGGGAGGTATCCGTTCCCGATTACGGCGATGTACGGAGTCGTAGCAGTGACCCCCAGGGTGATATTGCTTTGGATATCTCTATCATCGATCAAGTGGTAGAAACGCGCCCCTTCCCGCAGACCTGTGAAACGCCGCCGCGCCCGTCCCTCGCTATCGTTGATGTTGGCGTCACACTTGGGCGCGTCAGTTACAAGGTCGGCGGCCTGTTGGGGACGGAGACCCTGGCTGGTGCCCGCACTCTCAATGTCGTGAAACCGGATGAAGACGGCACAGTCTATGGCGCAAGCGGCAGCGCTGCGTACATGTTTGCGTTGTCTGAATTTCTGAATGCTTTTGTAGCTGGTGGATATTTTGGCAGCAGCGCATCCATCGAGAGTACGCTGCCGGATTTTGATCCCGCCGGCGACCGTTTGCTGATTGTCGGCACCGGCGATCCCAACAGCGCCAACAGGTCCGGCTTTTCGCTCAATAGTTTTGGTGGTTTGAACCGTGTGACGAATGTCATGTCGTCTTCTCACCTGGAGTGGGACGGGGCATGGGTCAAAGGCGGGCTCGATATGCCGTGCGAATGCCTTGGGCTTACAGTCCGGCCTTTTGCTGGTGTCGCCTTTACACGCTCACGGCTGGAACAGTATCAGTCGGGCAACATCCCCGGTTTTGGACGGACGTTCAGATACGACACCCACGTCAAGACCAACACTGTCAGCCCTTTGTTCGGGGTGGATCTTTCAAAGAGTATCCATCCAATGATAGCGCTGAATTTGTCCGCACTGGGTAGTGTGGACGTCATCGACGCCAAAGGAAGCGATACCCTCAATTTTACAGGCTTCAACCCGCAAAGCGTTTCGCTCAGTGAAAACGACACAAGCTTTGGCTGGCGACTGGGAACGGGTGTCACACTCACGGAGCCCAACACCAACATGTCGCTCAGCTTTTCGGCCACTTACCAGCATAGCAAAACCGCAGCTGTGACGGAGCGGACCGGATTGATGCCGACGCATATCAGGTTCGATGATGCGAAATTCCTCACCGGCTCTGCCAATCTGCGCCTGACGTTCTGACCGGCGATCACAGACGGACACTTTTGGTGGCTGGGCAGCGGGCTTCAAGATATGCCACAAAGCATGATTGCTAACATCCTGCTCTGGAATCCGCCATGTCACCCTCAAAAGCAAAAATCCGCCTGTGGGGCCGCACCAACTCAATCAATGTCCAAAAGGTGGTCTGGACGCTCGAAGAGCTGAATATCCCTTATGAGCGTATTGAGGCCGGCGGCACGCATGGCATCACCGACACTCCGGAGTACGAAGCTCTCAACCCCAACCGGTTGGTGCCGGTCATCAAGGATGGCGACACCACCATCTGGGAATCAAACACCATCATTCGATATCTTTTTGCGACACACGCCCCGGACAGTGGGACGGGCCTGCACTATCCCGGCGATGCGCGGGTCCGTGCGGTGGAAGAACAATGGATGGACTGGCAGGCGACAGATTTCTGGCCTGAAATGCGGCCGATCTTCCACGGATTGATCCGTAAATCCCCAGATGTCACGGATGAGATGATTGCCAAGTCGACAGAGAAAGTGGAATTCAAGCTTTCGGTTTTGAATTCACAGCTTGATGTCTCCCCGTTTGTGGCCGGAAAGCGCTTCTCCATGGCCGATATTCCCGTCGGGCTGACTGTCGCGCGCTGGTACAAACTGCCAGTGAATCACAAGCGCCATGAACATATTGAAAGCTGGTTTGGGGTGTTACGCGCCCGCACGGCCTTCAGGTCCGTGGACCTTCCCCTCACTTGACCGTTTCCCGGTTCGCTCGGTGACACTTTAGAGTCATTGCAGACTCTCCCGGAAGCCAGTATCAAAGCGGCCAACACGCATTCAACACCCAGAACATAGGTAGATATTCCAGATGTCTGTGAAGCCCGGCGTCGTCAGCGGCGAAGACTACAAAACGCTCCTCAAAGCCTGCAAAGACGGCAAGTACGCGCTCCCCGCCGTCAATGTCGTGAATTCAAATACCGCAAACGCGGTGCTGGAAGCAGCAGCGAAGAACAAGTCGGACGTCATCATTCAGGCTTCAAATGGCGGCGCGCAATTCTATGCCGGCAAAGGGTTTCCGGACGGGGACGAAGGCAAGGTGCTTGGTGCAGTCGCGTTGGCCAAGCATGTCCACATGTTGGCAGAGCACTACGGCGTCTGTGTCGTGCTGCACACGGACCACGCCAACAAAAAGCTCATTCCCTGGGTAGAGAAACTGCTGGACCACGGCGAAGCCTTCTACAAGGAAACCGGCAAGCCGCTTTACACCTCACACATGCTCGATCTGTCTGAAGAGCCCATCGAAGAAAACATTTCCGAGAGCGCCCGTATCCTCAAGCGCATGGTGCCGCTGGATATGAGCATCGAAATCGAACTCGGCGTGACCGGTGGTGAGGAAGACGGCGTCGGCTCGGACGAGATCGACAACGACAAGCTCTACACCCAGCCCGAAGACGTGCTCTACGCGCACAATATCCTGTCGCCCATCGGGCACTATTCGCTGGCGGCCTCGTTCGGCAACGTCCATGGCGTCTACAAGCCGGGCAATGTGCAGCTTCGCCCGGAAATCCTGAAGAACTCTCAGGCGCTGGTGAAGGAACGCTACCAGACCGGCGACAACCCGCTGGACCTGGTATTCCACGGCGGCTCGGGCTCAGAAAAATCCAAGATCGCGGAAGCGCTGGAATATGGCGTGTTCAAGATGAACATCGACACAGACACCCAGTTTGCGCAGTCACAGGCGGTCGGCGCCTATGTGGACGCCCATGCCCGCGCCTTCAAATACCAGATCGATCCGGACGACGGCACACCTTACAAGAAGCAGTACGACCCGCGGATGTGGCTGCGTGAAGCTGAAGTCAGCATGGTCAAGCGCCTCGACGAGGCCTTCGCGGACCTGCAGTCCACCGGCAAGTCCATTGCCGCCTAGAATTGGCCGCTAGACCGCCGGTTTCTCATAGACCGAGACATGCATCCTGCTGTCCGCCGTGAATGGTTCCTTGTTCCAGCCACCCCAGCGGTCACGCAACTTCAGACCCGCCAGTTGTGCCATCAGGTCCATCTCCGGCGGGAAGGCGTAGCGCATCGGCAAGGGCACTAACCGCGTGCCTGCGTCCGAAAAATGGATACGCTGGAATTCGAATGTCTGGCGCACAGGGTCGTGAACCCCGGCTTCGATGACAACGAAGCCCCGGCCGAGCTTGCGCGTCGAGACCCGCTGGTGGTCCTTGAAGGCACTCAGGTCGGGAACAAAGGTTTCGACCAGGAAGGTGCCGCCCGACTTCAACCGTTTTGCGGTGTTCATAAAGCAGCGGATCTGTGCGTCCTGAGACGGCAGGTTGAAAAGGGTATTGAAGACGAGGCAGACATGATCGTAGGTGCCATCGATTTCTACGTCCGCGAAATCCCCGATCACCACATCAATCCGATCACCGCCGGGCTTTTCACGCAGCTTGTCGACCATGAGTGGCGAGCCTTCGATGCCGGCAACCTCAAAGCCCTTGTTGAGCAGCGGTAGCGCGATGCGCCCCGTGCCTATTGCGAGTTCCAGGATCCTGCCGGAGCGCGCCACCTCGGCGATCCGCTCAACGGAAATCTCGGTCGTGCCGGGATCATGAAAAACGTCATATCCCTCGGCGTTCAACTCGCCGAATGTCTCCGGCCCAAAATCCTTCATCACGGCCTCCTTGCACGCCGGGTTTTACCCCCGCGTTTAGGATGAGGCCAGACCATGGGAGGAAAAACGACTACCCGCAGCAGTCGTCGCCCTTGGGACCCGCATCCTCATACTCATCATGCAGTCGCACCCAGCTCATGGTGCCCTCTTCGTTGCGGCCCTTGGGCACAAGATCAAGGAACGAGAACGCGCCGATGAAAGCTTCGTCTCCACGAGCATAGGTTGAATAGGTGTGGAATACATCGCCGGCTGCGTCCTTGGCGAAGACGCTGGTGCCGTGCACATCTTCGTCGAGATAGCCGGTGGTGCCGAAATTGTAGAGCGGCTTGCCCTCGGCGATCTGCTCAGGCGTGAACGATACGCCGAAATCGTAGTTGAAGCTGGTGCCGCCGGAGGACACCCATGGAAAATCCCAGCCCATGCGCGCGCGGGCTGCTTCTATCTGTTCAATGGGCGCGCGCGATATTGCAACGAAACTCAGGTCAGCATTTTTGAAATGCATGCTTGCACCGGGAACGTGATCCGCCATCAACGAACAGCCAGGGCAGATGTGATCCTTGCCAGGTGTCAGCATGAAGTGCTGCACGAGTAGCTGGCTGCGCCCGTCAAACAGGTCTGCCAGCGTCACCGGGCCCGACGTGGATTGAAACACGTACGGTGTCTCGACTTTTACCCATGGCAGCGCGCGTCGTTGTGCGGCAACCTCGTCGCGCAGGTGTGTTACCTCGCGTTCCTTCGCCAGCAGGGCCTTCCGGGCGTCGAGCCATTCGTCTCGAGATACGATATTGGGCTGCATGGTCAGTCCTCCTTGTTGGTAGATGCTTGCAGACCATCCAGGTAGGATTCCAGACGGTCCAATCGACCTTCCCAAAGTGCTTTTTGCTCCACGATCCAGTCTTGAGCGGTTGAAAGGGCTTGCGGCTCCATTTCACAAGTCCGGACCCTGCCCTGCTTTTGTGTGCTCACCAGTCCTGAACCTTCAAGCACCTTGAGGTGCTGCATGAAGGACGGCAGAGCCATCTCAAAAGGCTGCGCCAGTTCGCTGACACTGGCAGGGCCGGTACTCAGACGGGCCAGCACAGCGCGGCGGGTTGAATCAGACAGCGCGTGAAACACGCCATCCAGCGACGGATCGGTCTGTATCTGTTGGTTAGGCATATGCCTAAGTTAAGAGCGCTGACGGCTCGGCGCAAGAACAATTAGCAAATTGCCTAAGTTTTTTTGACCTTGACCAACAACGCACACGCCGCATATGCATCCACTGGATGTTTTAAAGGAGAGTCAGCCATGGACATGTTTCAGGTCATCAAGGACGGGTTCAACGTGCCCTTCGCCACTCATACCGGTGTCGAGATCACGGAGGTTGCCGACGGGCAAGGCACCGCCCGGATGCCGCAGACAGAAACCAGTATCAATCACATTGGTAGTCAACATGCAGGTGCGCTGTTTACGCTCGGCGAAGCAGCTTCGGGTGCGGCCATGGCTGGTGCTTTTGCGCCTGTCATCCTCGAGGTTCGCCCCATCGCGGGTAAGGCAGAGATCGCCTATACCAAGGTTGCCAAGGGGATGATCACTGCCCACTCAAGGACCCTGCTGCCGAGTACCGAACTTCTCGAGAAACTGAATACGGACGGTAAAGTGGCATTCGATGTCGCCGTAGACCTCACAAATACGGATGGTGACCAGGTGGCACAGATGACGGTCGCGTGGCACGTCAAAAAGACCTAAACAGGCAGGCATGCCCGCTCCTTCCAAGCCCACCGGATCCACTCCCAAGTCAGCGACTGCAGACACAGCTGCGAAACGCAAGACCTATCGCCATGGCAATGTGGCGGCGGAAGCGCTTGCTGCCGCGGTAACGCGGGTTGAAGCTGGCGGCTCTGCCAAGCTGAGCCTTCGGCAGGTTGCAGGTGACATCGGCATTGCCCACCGGTCTCTCTACAATCACTTCCAGGATCGTGACGCCCTGCTTGTTGCTGTCGGTGCGTTTGGGTTCGGCGCACTGGCTGATGCTGTGGCAAAGACCAAAACACCCCGGGACTATGTCAAAGCCTATGCTGATTTCGCCGTTGCGCGGCCGCATCTCTATGAAGTGATGATGGCACAGCGGAATGCATCGATGTTTGCGGGCAATGCTCTGGGCACGCAAGTGCAGCGGCTTATTGGTCTCTCGCTGGCAATGTTTGGCGATGAGCACGCCTCAAGCGATGACAACCGCCGTGCCGTGATGCGCATCTGGATGCTGCTGCATGGAGGGGTTTCCCTGCACCTCAATGGCGCGCTTGAACCGCGTAGCGATGACGCCTTTATCGCTGAACTGCTGAAAATTGCAGGTCTCTAGCGTTCAATCCGTCACGGCATGCTTACCTACGACGTCATATGGAGAGGTTGTGCCGCTTTGGCTCTGACCGTTTCAGCTGCATTGGCACCGGCGCGGCATAAAACACCGCTGGATGATCCAGCTAGTGCCGCGCCCAAGCAGAAGGACACTCTACAATGGCCCGTACTCTCCTATTTATCCTTGCCGGATACGCCATCATCATCTCAGGCTATATCTGGTTCCTGCCGCAGATGTTTTATGACAATACGCCCGGCGTTGCGATGATGGGGCCGTTCTCCTTGCATTTCATGCGCGATGTATCTCTTGCCTACCTGGCCGGGGGATTGATCCTTCTGTGGGGTGCCCTGCGCCATGACCAGAGACTGGCATTGGCAGGTGGCTTGTGGTTCGCGTTTCACGCACTCTATCATTTCGGCATCTTCATCAACCGTGGCCTGCCGTTTGACATCATTACGGCATCAGACTTTGCTGGCGTCATCGTTCCCGCCACTCTGGCGATCTGGGCTGCCCGACAGCTCAGTCCTCAAACAACCTGAACAGAGATAGTCCGCATGCCACATATTGGTTCCAGCGTCACACTTGATGATCCAGCCTATATCCACGACACCGTCACCCTTTACGGCAAAGTCCACATAGGCTCCGGTGCCAGCATCTGGCCGCAGGTTGTGATGCGGGCGGAGATGTTTGAAATCCGGATCGGTGCCCGCACCAACATCCAGGATTTTGTCATGGTGCATGTGGGCAATGGGACGCCGACCATTGTAGGCGAGGACTGCTCCATTACGCATCATGCGACACTGCATGGCTGCGAGATCGGCGACAGATGTCTTATCGGCATTAATGCCACGATCATGGACGGAGCAAAAATCGGTGCCAACTCCATCGTCGCCGGGCACACCATTGTGCGCGAAGGCCAGGAGTTTCCGGACAACTCGATCATTGCCGGTGTCCCGGCCAAACAAGTGGGCACCCGCGACAATGGTGAGGCCAATCTGTTCAATGCGCGTTTCTACCACCAAAATGCGTTGAACTACGCCCAAGGCATCGACCGCATGAGCGACGACGATATAAGGCTCGTTGCAAGTACCGCCCCCATCGGACCCGCCGTGGCAGCAGACTGATGCTGAAGATCTACGTCGCCCAGATTTCGACCTATGGCCGCATTGTCGCGACCGTTGCCGAAGAAGCCGGACTTGCCTACGAGACCATTCCCACGGACTCAAAGGCCCCTGAGCACCGCGCACGCCACCCGTTCATGAAGACGCCCGCCGTCGAAATCACTGACAACGGGCAGACGATCGCGATGTATGAGAGCGCTGCGATCTGCCCGTACATCGATGACGTCTACAATGAGGGTCGGTTGCAGCCGTCCGATCCACTGGAGCGTGCCCGCATGCGGCAATGGATGGCGGTGACGGACCATTATGTGTTTCCGCTGACCGAGGAACGTCTGGTTCTCCCGCGCATCGTCGTGCCGATGATGGGGCGCGAACCGCGCGAAGACCTGATCCGCGATGCTCTGCCCGCCATTCAGTATTACCTGCAGGTGGTGGAAGACCGACTGCGGGAGGCCCCCTACCTCGCCGGGGGCAGTTTCTCGCTGGCAGACATCTTCATGTATTGCACCATGGTTGCCGTCTCGCTCACGCCGGAAGGCAAAGCCATGCTGTCGCAAATGCCGGGGCAGCAGCGGTGGATGCAAGCTTGCGGCATTCAACCCTGTCTGGAAGCAACACGCTGGCCAATGGAATCGGGCCAGGCAGCCGAGATCTAAAGCTGAAGCATCTCAAGCAGGCCCGCCCCAAACAGCGTTAACCAAAAGTAAATCTCATCCGAGACGCCGCCGCTCTGTCGCGCTCCAATAGGGACTGACGTGGCCCCGCAGAACTTGGGGAAGGGGCCGGGGGGCTGTGCGTGACGTTTTTGACGACTGTGCTGCGCGTATGGGCAGCCGCAGCAAGTGCTGTGGCTGGTTTTCTGGTGCTTGTGACCGCCCCACCTGCCTATGCAAACACCACTTTTGCAGACTGCGCGGCCCTCGACGGCCACGTTTTCGTCCGAGCGTCCAATTCAGCCATCATTTCAGAAAACAATACGATCACCACGCTCAACGACGGCGACGTGATCTCTTTCACTGTCGTATACAGTTCCGGTGCCAACGGAACCGTAACAGGCACCATCGATATCGACGGGGCGACAATATTCTCCGAGACGCTCACATTTGGTGGCGGGGGTCTGGCGTTGGGTGTCTTTTTCACACGCAATGTCTCGTATGATCCCCCCGGGGACGGGACCAACGTTCCACTTGTTTTCACCACACTCCCCTTTTCTTCGGCAGAAGGCACTTTGCGTATCTTGGCCTCCTGCACACCGGGCGCTGCGTCATCAGTACCTACGCAACCGGCAAGCGTGGCGGCCGCGGCGACGAAGACATTTGCCATAGAGCGCGCGCGGCGAATTCTGGAGGAACGTCCGGATCGCCCCCGCTATATCCGCAAACGGCTGCAAGCCCTGTGGGGGGATGACGCGGACACGTCGCAAACTGCGGACACGCTGACCCGCGCGGCCAATGGGCAGCAAAGCCGGGCAACGCCTCCGTCACCCATCAACACGCAGCAGCCGTTCCAGGTTGCCTCCACGAATGATGGGTCTTCGCTTGCGGGCATGTCCGCGCGTGACGCGACGCTCCGAGCGTATTCCTACCGGTCTGATGACGTGACGGAAGGCTGTGGTGCGGATGACGCTGGCGCATCGCGCCTGAGCTGCGTCGATGTCTGGACGGAGGGGCACTACACCCGCTTCACGGACCGTGGCGACCGGGACGGCCATTTTGCGGTAGTATATGCTGGCGCGGACATTCATCTCACACCATGGATCATCGCCGGGTTGATGGGACAGGTCGACTGGATGGTGGATGACATCAACAGTGCCAACACACGCGTAGAAGGTATCGGCTGGATGGCCGGTCCATATCTGTCCGCGCGCCTGACGCCGGAACTGTTCGTAGACGTTCGCGCGGCCTGGGGGCTGTCAGACACGGACGTCAACGCCGCCGGCGTCACCGGCAATGTCTCGACGGAACGGTGGCTGGTCACAGGTCAACTGTCCGGCAATTTCCACGCAGGGTCTTATCGCATCACACCGGAAGTCTCAGTTGAGTACATCCGGGAAAAGCTCGATGCCTACACCGTGTCCTCCGGCGCACAGATCGCAGCCCAGACTGTCAGCATCGGCCGACTGAGGGCCGGTCCTGAAATCGCGCGGATTTTTGACATTGGCAATGGTGCCACGCTCGAGCCACGGGTTGCCGTGGCGGCGATTTGGGATTTCAACCCGGCGGACAGCGTGACGCTTGGCGGCGTCCGCTATGGCGATGACGAGCTGCGTGCGGTTGTCGAAGCGGGGACGATCCTCAAAACCGAAAGTGGCATCAACTTCGCCATTTCGGGCAAATATGAAGGTCTGGGTGTCGCGGGCTTTGATGCCTATGGCGGTTATCTGTGGATCAACATACCTATCTAGGCATCCAACCGGCCCGAGGCATATCGGCCTTGTTCACAAGACCTTGACGGCCACGCCTTGCCGCGCTTCAAACTGCCCATGACCAATGCTTCATCCTCACTCGGCAAAACCGGCGCGCTTGTCCTCTTTTCCGGCGGCCAGGACTCCACAACAACGCTCGCCTGGGCGCTGGACCGCTATGCTCAGGTAGAAACCATCGGCTTTGACTATGGGCAGCGTCACGTCATCGAGCTTGAACAGCGCGAAGTGGTTCTCGACAAGATCCGCGCCGCCTACCCGGACTGGGCGGCCAAGCTCGGCGACGACCACATGCTGGACCTCACGGATTTGGGCCGCATCTCGGAAACATCGCTTACCCGTGACGCGGAAATCGCTTTCACGGAAGAAGGCCTGCCGTCGACCTTCGTGCCCGGCCGCAATCTCCTATTCTTCACCTATGCCGCTGCCATCGCCTTCAGGCGCGGTTTGACGGTGCTGGTGGGCGGCATGTGCGAAACGGACTATTCCGGCTATCCGGACTGCCGCGACACGACCCTCAAGTCGCTTCAGGCGTCTCTCAATCTGGGCATGGACCGCGCCTTCGTGATCGAGACGCCCTTGATGTGGATCGACAAGGCGCAGACGTGGGCGATGGCGCACGCACTGGGCGGCGATACGCTGACGCACATCATCCGCGACGACACCCACACCTGCTATCTGGGCGACCGTCAAACGTCCCATCCGTGGGGCAAGGGTTGCGGCACCTGCCCGGCGTGCGAGTTGCGCGCCGCGGGCTGGGATACATGGAAGGCACATATCCTGTGACCTACTCCGTCAAAGAGATGTTCCCGACCCTCCAAGGCGAAGGCGGCCAGGCTGGGCGTGCGGCTGTCTTCTTGCGGTTCGCTGGCTGCAATCTGTGGACAGGCCGCGAAGAAGACCGGGCCGATGCCGTCTGCACCTTCTGCGACACGGAATTTGTCGGCACGGATGGCGACGGCGGTGGCAAGTTTTCAACACCAGATGATCTAGCAGCCGCCGTCACGTCCAAATGGCAGGGCGGCCCTGCGGGGCGCTTGGTGGTATGTACGGGTGGCGAGCCGTTGCTACAGCTTGATGGTCCGCTGATCGACGCCCTTCACACAGCTGGATTTGAAATCGCTGTTGAAACGAATGGCACACTAGAAGCACCTGAAGGCAAGACCGGCGGCATCGACTGGATTTGCGTCAGCCCTAAGGCCAATGCGCCTCTGGTTCTTACCTCCGGCCAGGAAC
Source organism: Candidatus Phaeomarinobacter ectocarpi (assembly GCF_000689395.1). Taxonomy (GTDB): domain Bacteria; phylum Pseudomonadota; class Alphaproteobacteria; order CGMCC-115125; family CGMCC-115125; genus Pyruvatibacter; species Pyruvatibacter ectocarpi. The sequence continues at coordinate 1,289,777 of NZ_HG966617.1, read as the reverse complement.
TCAAACTGGTCTACCCCCAATCTGAGGCGGAAGCTCAGCCGGAACGCTTTGAAACTCATGATTTTCAGCACTTTTATCTGCAACCGATGGATAGCCCCGCCCGCGATAAAAACACGCAACTTGCGGTTTCCTATTGCCTTTCACACCCCAAATGGCGTTTGTCCCTGCAGTCACACAAATACATCGGCATTCCGTAAGGCCTGATTTCTCCGCCATGCGCATTACAAAACAATTCACCTTCGACGCGGCTCACTTTCTGCCGCATGCAGAAGAGGGACACCCCAACCGGCGTCTGCATGGTCACTCGTTCCGCGTGATTGTTGCTCTGGATGGCATGCCCGCCGAAGACACCGGCCTGATCCGAGATTTTGGCGAAGTTGAAAATATCCTGGGCCAGGCACAAGAAGAACTGGACCATCGGTTTCTCAATGAGATCGAGGGGCTTGAGGCGCCGACACTGGAAAACATCACGCTTTGGCTCTGGACGCGCCTGGCAGCACCGCTACCTGAGCTGGCGCGCATCGAGATACACCGCGACAGTTGTGGGGAAGCCTGCATCTATGAAGGCTCACGACACGGGAAACAGAAATCATGAGTGATGTACCCGGCGCTACGCAGCTTGGCCAACAAACCGCCCTTCCTGCATCTCCAGAGGAGGCAGACCTCGAACGCGTGGCCAACCCCCATCCAGGTACGGACTATGTGGCCCGGTTTACAGCACCCGAGTTCACTTCCCTTTGCCCCGTCACCGGCCAACCGGATTTTGCGCACATCGTCATCGACTATGTGCCTGGCGAATGGCTGGTCGAGAGCAAGTCGCTGAAACTGTATCTAGGCAGTTTTCGAAATCATGGTGCATTTCACGAAGACTGCACTATTGCCATTGCCAAGCGTTTGGCCGATTTGCTGAAGCCTAAATGGTTGCGGATCGGTGGATATTGGTATCCACGCGGCGGCATCCCGATTGATGTTTTCTGGCAAACAGGTGATGTGCCGCAGGGCGTCTGGCTGCCGGATCAGGGTGTGCCTGCCTATCGTGGGCGCGGTTAGCGCTGACGGGCCAATCGTTTGGCCTTAAGCTTTTCCCCGATGGTCAGGCCGCTGTACGTCCCTTGGGGCATGGGCGCTGATCCAAGGGCATATGTGCGTTGGCGCAACTCTTCGGCAAACTCGTGACGATCCGTCAGATGCGCAAGCTCAGCATATCGGATAGGCCGACCGATACGAACCGGCACACGGCTGCCAATGCTCTCCCGAACTTCGCGAAAGAGGAGAGACAGCCGCAGTGTGCGACTGAAGTGGCTGGCAACCTGAAACAGCCTGCCGTTCTGACCTTCAAAAAAGACTGGTACGACGGTGGCCTTCGACCGCTGCACGAGTTGAGCTGTAAAGGGCTGCCATACGGGATCAACTGCGCGGCCGAATGGTCGCGGGGACGTTGAAACGGTGCCGCCGGGAAATACGATAATCGTGCCTCCGGCCTTTAGCAGATCACGGGATATTTTCCGGGTACGGATGTTCGTTGCCAGGGCTTCAGGTGTTTCATCGAAATCAACCGGCAACAAATAGCCCTCAATTTCCGGTGCTTGATTCAGAACTGCGTTGGTCAGAATCTTGAATTCGCCGCGCACCATCGATGCAAGATGGCTGACCACAAGTCCATCAATAACGCCGAAGGGATGATTGGCAACGACGACCAAAGGGCCGTCTTTGGGCACCTCGTGCAAGCGGGCCATATCGAAATCCACCCGCAGTTTCAGGTAGCGAATAGCCGCCGCAAAAAAGGTCTCGCCCTCAACCGGATTCGCTCGATTGTCGAGATACATGCGTTTGAGACGCGGTTGGCCGGTCAGGCGCTCGATCAACTTGATGATGATCTGCTTGAGGCGCGGATCATCCGGCGAGGCATAGGAAAAAGTTGGTTCCGGCATTGGCTGCCGTGTATCAAACTCGTGACCTAGTTGCGGGTTCACATTCATGAAGCCGACACCCCTAACCTGCACGAGCGACTGCCCGCTTAAGTTGCTCCCCTTGGACGCAGGATTAGTGATTTGCGGCGTCAGGGCAATACCCACATTGCGTCACAAAAACGTCGCTATCTGGGCTACGATTTCGGCGCTGGTGCCCGATATCTGGTCGCATGGTCCAACAGGGCACCTACACCCTCTTCAACGATCAGCGGATCGAATCAGCCGCGCACATTCAAAAGTGCATATGGTTTTGTGTGAATGCCCCGCTCAGCCAAGGTCCTGCAAACGAGCCCGGCAGCGGTTTCGTATTCGGGGTGCGCGCCAAAACTAGAGCCGCATTAAACGCACAGTGCTGTTGGCGACATAGCTTGGCAGACAAGGTCGGGGAAGGAATTGTTTCGGCGAAATCAGGCAGCCTTGGCCAGCCCGTCAAAGCCTTGCAGCCGCTCAAGCAACGCAGGCATGTCTTTCAGATGCACCATGTTGGGTCCATCAGACGGCGCTGAATCCGGGTCCTGATGTGTTTCCATAAAGACACCTGCCACGCCGACCGCTACAGCAGCACGCGCAAGCACAGATACGAATTCGCGCTGGCCACCCGAGGTTGTGCCTTGCCCACCGGGTTGCTGTACTGAATGAGTGGCGTCAAAAATCACCGGCGCGCGCGTTTTTGCAAGTTCAGGCAATGCGCGCATGTCAGAGACCAGGGTGTTGTAGCCAAAGCTGGCCCCACGTTCGGTTACCATCACATTGGGGTTTCCCGCGCCACGTACTTTTTCGATGACGTTCTTCATGTCCCAAGGTGCCAGGAACTGCCCCTTCTTGACGTTCACAACTGCACCGGTTTCTGCAGCGGCGATCAACATGTCGGTCTGGCGGCAGAGGAAGGCTGGGATCTGCAATACGTCAACCACTTCAGCGACAGGCGCGCATTGTTCGGCCGTATGCACATCGGTCAGCACCGGGATGCCTAGCGATTCCTTCACCTCGGCAAAAATCGGCAATGCCAGCTCCAGTCCCAGCCCACGAGGACTATTGGCAGAGGTGCGGTTTGCCTTATCGAAGGACGACTTGTAGACGAGCCCCATTCCAAGCTTTGTCGTGATTTCTTTCAGCGCAGTCGCCATTTCGAGCGCGTGGTCACGGCTCTCCATGGCGCATGGACCCGCGATGATCGACAAGGGCTTGTCGTTGCCGAATACAACCTTCTTGCCGTCACCCGCCGCAATCTCGACCACGTCCATATGGAAATCTCACCTGTAAAATTGGAGCCACAGCCTACCGCCGCGCCTGGGGCGCATATTGCACATTTCCCGGCTCGGGGGCCAGTTGGCGCGCGAAACCTGCAATGATACTGAGGTCTTTAGACCAGTCGGCTCTGAGCCAGAGCTGCCCCGACAAAGCTCGCGAAAAGCGGGTGCGGATCAAATGGCTTGGATTTGAGTTCCGGGTGGTACTGGACCCCGATGAACCAAGGATGCGCCGGAATTTCGATTGTTTCAGGCAACAGGCCGTCTGGGGATGCACCTGAAAATGTCATTCCTGCCGCTTCCAGTGGTTCGCGATAGGTCATGTTGACCTCGTAGCGGTGCCTATGGCGCTCGGCAATATCAGTGGCCCCATAAATCTCCGCGATGCGGGTCCCGTCTTTCAGCTTGGCCTCATACGCACCCAGCCGCATGGTTCCGCCGAGATTTCCATTGTCTGCCCGCTGCTGAAGTTCGCCGTCCTTAAGCCACTCGGTCATCAGGCCAACGACAGGCTCATTGCACGGACCAAACTCCGAAGAAGATGCAGCAGGCATGTTGGCCATGTTGCGCGCTGCTTCTACCACCGCCATCTGCATCCCAAAGCAAATGCCGAAATAGGGCACTTCGCGCTCGCGAGCGAATTTGGCAGCAGCAATTTTGCCTTCCGCTCCGCGCTCACCAAACGCACCGGGCACGAGGATCGCGTTGACGCCATCCAGATATGGAGCGGGATCTTCCTTTTCGAAGATTTCAGAGTCGATCCACTCAACCTCGACATGCACCTTGTTGGCGATGCCACCATGGGTCAGCGCCTCAGTCAGCGATTTGTATGCGTCCTTGAGACCGGTGTACTTGCCAACAACAGCAATTTTAACTTCACCATCGGGATGCCGCACGCGGTTGGTGATCTCGTTCCAGGTCTCAAGACCTGGGTCGGGTGCATCGGATATGCCAAAATGCGCCAGCACTTCCGTATCGAGTCCCTCCGCGTGATAGGCGGCAGGTACATCGTAGATTGTATCAACGTCGCGCGCCTCAATGACACTTGAGGGTCGAACATTACAGAAAAGACCCAACTTGCGGCGCTGGTCGATCGGGATGGGCCGGTCAGCGCGGCACAGCAGAATGTCCGGCTGAATGCCAATAGCGCGTAATTCACGGACAGAGTGCTGCGTGGGCTTTGTCTTCATTTCCCCTGCTGATGCAATCCAGGGCATCAGGGTCAGATGAATGAAAACCGCGTCGTTGATGGGCAAGTCGTTGCCCAACTGCCGAATGGCCTCAAAGAACGGCAAGCCTTCGATGTCACCCACGGTGCCGCCGATCTCACACAGCACAAAGTCAACATCGTCATTGCCATGCAGCACGAATGCCTTGATGGCGTCCGTCACATGCGGGATCACCTGCACGGTGCCGCCCAGATAGTCGCCACGGCGTTCTTTCTGGAGGATCGTCTGATAAATCTTGCCTGCGGTCACATTGTCAAAGCGTGAGGCGTGAACGCCTGTAAACCGCTCATAGTGACCCAGGTCCAGGTCCGTCTCCGCACCATCGTCGGTAACGAAAACTTCGCCGTGTTGAATGGGGCTCATGGTGCCAGGGTCTACATTCAGATACGGGTCGAGCTTGCGAAGGCGCACGGAATACCCGCGCGCCTGGAGCAATGCGCCCAACGCCGCTGATGCAAGACCCTTTCCGAGGGAGGACACCACGCCACCGGTAATGAAAATGTACCGCGCCATGGGCGTTGAAGTTATCCCGAGTCGCTGAGTGCATGAAGCACTCAATGGGTGATCAGACAGGTTTATTGGCCCCGCAGGCGCAAATGCCGCGGGCTAGTGCCAAAAATGAAGCTTTATTCAGGCCGTGGGACAGCAGGCTCTTCATCGACGGGCCCGGCTGTCGGCGGTGCGACCCCCAGATCCGGCTCAGTTGCGCCATCTGCTTCGGTGTTCAGCGGTGCAACCGGCGTAATACGGTCCACAATTGAGCCCGGGTTGCGGTCATTTGTGTGAATGACGGTCAGGGCGATTGAAGACAGAAAAAAGATGACAGCAAGAATGCCTGTGGCCCGCGTGAGCAGGTTGGCCGCGGTTCGGCTGGAGAACATACCTCCGCCGGCGCCACCGCCACCGCCGCCAATACCCAGTGCGCCGCCTTCAGAACGCTGAAGCAGCACAACGCCCACCAGAGCAATGGCAACCAGGGTGTGTATGACAAGCAGGATATTTTCCATAGCGGCAGGCAATTCTCATAAATGTCAGAGGATTAGGGCACTCAAAGCACCCACGCGGCGGGTTTTACGCCAAGGCAGCGCGGAACGCCAGTGCCGCGTTTTTCCAGTGGCGGGCACCACAACTAGCGATAGGCGTCAATTATCCCGTCAAAGTCGACTGCCTTGAGACTGGCACCGCCTACGAGTGCACCGTCAACATCAGCGACACCCATAAGTTCCGCCGCATTTGCGGGCTTTACAGAGCCGCCGTATAGCAGCCGAAAACCGTTTCCAACCTCATCACCGAAGCGGGCCACCAAAGTCTCACGCATGGTGGCGTGGACTTTTGCTACATCATCCGCTGTTGGCGTACGTCCGGTACCGATGGCCCATACCGGCTCGTAAGCAACCACGGTGTTTGATGAATCTGCCGAATCTGGCAACGAACCGGCCAACTGACCGTTCACCACGTCCAGTGTGGCACCGCGATCCCTCTCAGGCTCCGTTTCGCCCACGCAAATGATTGTAGTGAGGCCGGCCTCATATGCCGCCAGCGCTTTTGCGTTAACGTCTTCATCGGTTTCACGATGGTCCTGCCGCCGCTCTGAGTGGCCTACAATCACAGCGGTGGCACCGGCGTCAGCCAGCATTGAGGCTGCAACATCACCCGTATGTGCGCCGGGGGCGAGGGCCGAGCAGTCCTGCCCGGCAATCTCAACCGGTGAGCTCGCGCATGTGGAAGAGAAATCCGCAACCAACGTAAAGGGTGGCGCGATCACCACGTCACAGGCATTGGCGGGCCGCGCTGACAATGCGGCAATGAGGGCTTCTATTTCCGCCTTTGACCCTCGCAGGCCATTCATCTTCCAGTTTCCGGCAACGATGGGACGACGATTGGTCATTTGGCTGGTTTCCAGTTCTGCGGACAAATCTTGGTGGAGCGGATAGCAAACCCGTTTGGAGAGCACCAGCACAAAAACAACACATGGTGCGTGGCCAGCTTCCCCTGCCGACCGCCATGTCCAACAACGGCACGTTACTTGGCCAAATTCTATTTGATTTCCTTGCCGCCGGGACCCTGGGACACATAAAATGCGCTGCAGTTGCAGCGTTTATGCTATGGGCAACGATACGTGCCTGATTTGCCGCTGTAATCGGCCTCACCCGTTATCCTCCAAGCAAAAAGTACTGACCTCACGCCATGCTCGAAAAACTGCGCAAAAATGCTTCCGGGTTTGTCGCCCAGATATTCATCGGCCTATTGGTGCTGAGCTTCGCGGTTTGGGGCATCAATGACATCTTTACAGGGTCTGTTGATCGCACCGTGGCGACAGTTGGCGACGAAGAGATTGATGGCGGGTTGTTCCTGTTTGAATACCGGCGCGATCTGAACCAGCGTTCCCAGAGCTTTGGCCGTCAGTTGAGCCTGAATGAGGGCCAGACACTTGGGTTCGACCGTCGGGTTCTTGAACAGATGGTGGGAAGAACCGCGCTTGATGTGACCGCACGCAATCTTGGTTTGGCCGCTGGAGAGGACCTTGTCATTGAGGATATTCGCAATGACCCGGCCTTTCAGGGTCCAACCGGCCAGTTTGATGCAAATACCTTCCAGCAGACGCTATTCAGCAATGGTATTTCCGAAGCATTCCTGATTGATGACCGCAAACGATTCATTGCGCGCCAACAGCTGATCGAATCCATCAGCGCTGATGTTGAGGTTTCTACTGGATTTGCCCAGCGCATGTACGCGGTGCTGAATGAGCGTCGCAAAGCCAAGTATGTCGTGCTCACTCCCGATACAGTGGATGCTCCAGGACAACCAACAGACGAAGAGTTGACCAACTTCTATGAAGTGCGCGGTCAAGGCCTCTTCCGCGAGCCTGAGTACCGCAGTTTCTCTTACGTGCTGATGACGCCCGACACTGTGGCTCAGAGCATTGAAATTCCTGAAGAAGCGTTGCGCGACGAATACTCACTTCGCAAAGCCGAGTTCGATCAGGTTGAGCGCCGAACCATTGAGCAGATTTCCTACCCCACGCTTGAAGAAGCTCAGGCCGCGCGCGACAGCATGAATGAAGGCAAGACGTTTGCCGGTCTGGCTGCTGATGCAGAGCTCACGCCCGCGGACTACCAGTTGGGCACGCTTACGCGCGCAGAGATTTTTGACACAACCATAGCAGAGGCCGCGTTTTCGCTGGATGAAGGTAAAGTCAGCGAACCGGTCGAAGGTCCGCTTGGTTTCCTGCTGATCCGCGTGGGACAGATCATCCCTGCTGTAGAAAGCAACTTCGAAGATGTGCGCCAACAGCTGCGCGACGATCTTGCAGCCAATCGGGCCTATGACGAATTGTTCGACCTTGCAAATCAAGTCGAGGACGCACGCGCAGGCGGTGATCCTCTTGACTCTGCCGTGTCAGTGCTGGGCATGACGGCAACCAATGTTCCCGAAGTGACTCAAGCCGGTTTGGGACGCAATGGACAGCGTGTCTCTGAACTCCCAGCTGATGAAGCTATTCTCGCTGCTGCCTATGAAGCAGCCGTCGGCGAGGAATCGCCCATGGGAGAACTGGCCGACGGGTCATTCTTCTGGGTTGAAGTCACAGACATTGCTGAAGCGCGCACGCCTCCCTTGGAGGAAGTACGTGAAAGAGTTGTGGACACCTGGCGGGAAGAAGAACGCGAGGCAAGCCTTCTGCGGCTTGCGGCTGATCTGTCGGCACGCATCAATGCGGGCGAGACGATTGCACAGGTTGCGTCTGACCATGGCAAAGCGCCCATCGAGACGCCGGAGCTGCGGCGCGGCATGACAAACGAAACCTTTTCGCGCATCGCCATCAATAACCTTTTCAGCATTGGCGAGGGTGAAGCTACTTACGGGCCTGTGGGTTTTGGCAACAGCGTTTTGGTTATGCAAGTAACCGAAGTGACCTCCGGTGATGCCTTGGAAGCCGACGATGCCTTTGATGGGTTTCGGGAGCGTCTGTCGGCCGGATTTGCCGACGATCTGATGGTGCAGTACATCAATGCCATTCGCGCTGACCTTGGCGTTGAAATCAATCAGGCCGCCATTGACTATGTCATCGGCGGCGAAGGAATTAACCAGGGAGGCGGGTACTAGGCTCTATCGGCCCCATACCCCCTTCACAACTGCCATGATCGTCGAACCAGAGTTTTCCGCCTTTGAGCACGCCTACAAAGCGGGGACCGCACAAGTGGTGTGGACCAAGCTTGTGGCTGATCTTGAAACGCCAGTCTCCGCCATGCTCAAGCTCATGGACGGCCGTTTCAACTCGTTCCTGCTGGAGAGCGTTGAAGACGGGGCTGTGCGCGGGCGTTATTCCATCATCGGCGTTGACCCGGACATTCTTTTTCGCGCCACAGGCAATGCTGCGGAAATCAATCGCAAGGCGCTGACAGACCGTACCGCCTATGAGCCGTGCGACGTCGGCACGCTCGATGCGCTGCGGGACCTTCTGGCAGAGTCCGCTATCGACCTCCCGCACGGCCTACCGCCCATGTCGGCGGGCGTGTTCGGCTATCTGGGCTACGATATGGTACGGCTGATGGAACATCTGCCGGACCGGAATCCAGATGCTCTTGGCCTGCCGGACTCGATCATGGCGCGACCTACGGTAATTGCCGTCTTTGACAGCGTGCGTGATGAAATCTCGCTGGTGACACCAGTCCGCCCGACGGAAGACATCTCCGCCAAGGTCGCCATGACCCGGGCGGAAGAACGGCTGTCAGCCATCGTTGATGCATTGGACAAGCCCCTTCCCCACACGGCCAACGCGTTTGTTGATGTGGCGGCACTGCCGGAACCCACTTCTAATACTCAGCCTGCGGAGTATCACCAGATGGTGAACACCGCCAAGGAATACATTGCAGCGGGCGATATCTTCCAGGTGGTTCCAAGCCAGCGGTTCTCCGTACCTTTCGATCTGCCACCTTTTGCGCTTTACCGCGCTTTGCGCCGCACAAACCCGTCGCCCTATCTCTATTTCCTCGACTTTGAGGATTTTGCTGTCGCCGGGTCGTCACCGGAAATCATGGTCAAGGTAGCCGGGGACGAAGTCACCATCCGCCCGATCGCCGGGACGCGCCCTCGCGGCGCAACCCCTGAAGAAGATCTGGCGCTGGAAGTTGAGTTGCTGGCCGACCCGAAGGAGCGCGCGGAACATCTGATGCTGCTCGATCTGGGCCGTAATGATGTGGGTCGCGTGGCGAAGATCGGCACGGTGGAGGTGACTGCCAGCTACACCATCGAGCGCTACAGCCAGGTGATGCACATTGTTTCCAACGTCATCGGAAAGCTTGACCCAAGCTATGACGCGATCTCTGCTCTTGTCGCGGGCTTCCCAGCCGGAACTGTCTCCGGTGCACCGAAAGTGCGGGCGATGGAAATCATCGACGAGCTGGAAAAAGAAAAGCGCGGCCTCTATGCAGGCTGCGTGGGTTACTTCTCAGCCGGTGGCGATATGGACACATGCATCGTGCTGCGCACCGGTGTCGTCAAGGACAACACGCTTTATGTGCAAGCTGGCGGCGGGGTCGTTGCCGACAGCGACCCAGAGGCCGAGCGCATGGAAAGCGTGAATAAGGCCAAGGCACTTTTCAAAGCTGCGGAAGAAGCCATCCGCTACGCAAGTTCTGTCGGGCGTGGTCAGTAAAAACTATTGAGCCATCGCAAGCTGTGAGCGTCGGCTTTGCATGTCGATGGCCTCACGGATGGTCACGAGCCGCAAGCCCTTTGCTTCAAGCCCCCTCACCCAAACGTCCAGTATCTCAAGGGAGGTCGAATGCGGGTGGGCAATTGCCACAGCGATGCCACGCGTGCGGGCCTGGCGTTCCAGCTCATCGAGCTGCGCCAGCAGGAAGTCCTCTCCCTCGCCGTGATCCAGAAACACATCGCGGGCAATGAACGGCACGTCGTAGGTTGCAGCAGCGACGCGTGCCTTGCTGTTTCTTGTGGTGATTGAATCGACAAACACCAGGCCGCGTTCAGCGGCACCGCGCATGACTTCATCCATCACCCGACGGTCAGCCGTTGCGCGGCTGCCCATGTGATTGTTGATGCCAGCAAGCGGCGCAGCGTCCGCAAGGTCAGCGATCTGCTTGTCCAGTTTGGCACGTAACTGACGATCGCTATCCTTTGTCATCAAGGCATTTGGGCCTGGATTGGCCTGGCCACGAGGCTCCATAGGTACGTGGAGGAAAATCTCATGCCCCTTTGCAGCGGCGGCCTGCGCCAATGGGCGCGATACCGGCCCGTAAGGGAGGAAGCTGAGCGTGACCTCGGTCGGGAGACGCAGCGCGTGCGCTGAGCGATCTGGCACAACCCCCAGATCGTCGATCATCAACGCAATGGCAGGACGATTGTCGCGTGCAAGACCCGCGTCGATCGGCGCTGATGCAAACGGCACGAGGCCCGTCTTACCGGCTGCCACCTCCAGCGGCGGGACTTCCGCCGGAAGCATAATCTGAGAGAACACCATCCTGGGAGGCGCATCCGTCAACGCGCGCTTCCCATCAGCAATTTTCACAGGAACCACGTCCGGGTTGCTCACAGCGACCACGTAGTCGCCAGGCAAATCGCGAGGCGTCAACCAGAACGTGACATCCAGACGCGGCGCGTAAAAAGATGCTGCAAGCAGTGTCATGCCCAACGCCATTCCGGACGCAAAGGCCAAGGGCGCACGCAGCTTCGCTGGTACGCTGAATGCGTGCCGGAAGCGGTTGCCGATTGGTTTTGCCTGCGCCACCTGCGCTCCTGCCCGATTTGCGGCACATTATGCGCCTTAACCACTTATTAACACTATATGTTGTGGTGGTAAACGCGCTGAATGGCCAAAAACCGCAGAAAGCTGGGGATATGTGTCCGGTCGCCAGTTTCCATGCGGAAAAGCGCGGCAGAGGTGCAGCGCCAGCGGTCCGGTTTTCTTGCCTAAATGGCTGGATGGCCCCTATATGTCGCCCTCATGTTTTTCGCGGGCTTACACTCTTCTTGGGACATTTAGGCGATGCTGCTACTCATCGATAACTACGACAGCTTCACCTATAACCTCGTCCACTTCCTCGGCGAGCTTGGTGCCGACGTGCGCGTGGTCCGCAATGACAAGATCACCGCCGACGAGGCGCTGGCCATGGAGCCGGAAGCTATCGTTCTGTCACCGGGCCCGTGCGACCCGGACAAGGCTGGCATCTGTCTGGAACTCACTGAAAAAGCCGCAGGCAAGGTACCCCTCATGGGCGTATGCCTCGGCCACCAGACCATCGGCCAGGTGTTTGGTGGCAAGGTTGTGCGCGCACCGACCTTGATGCACGGCAAGATGAGCAAGGTGCACCACACAGGCAAGGGTCTGTTCAAGGGCCTCAATAGTGATTTCGAAGCAACGCGCTATCACTCATTGCTCGTGGACCGTGACACGCTGCCGGATGAACTGGAGATCACTGCGGAAACCGATGACGGCATCATCATGGGCCTACAGCACAAGACTCAGACGGTCCATGGTGTGCAGTTCCATCCAGAGAGCATCGCCTCCGAACACGGTCACGCCCTTTTGAAAAACTTTCTCGATATCGCTGCGCAATTCAATGAGGCGCGGGAAACGGAACCAGCATGAGCGACTTCAAAACCATTCTGGCCCATGTGGGCGCCGGCAAGGCACTTGACGCTGCCCATGCAAAATCGGCTTTTGAATTAATCATGTCCGGCGAAGCTTCACCGGCGCAAATTGGTGCCTTTCTGATGGCGCTGCGCGTGCGCGGCGAAACGGTGGACGAAATCACCGGCGCGGCTGGTGTCATGCGCGAAATGGCGCTGCATGTGCCCGCGCCGGCGGATGCCATTGATACCTGCGGCACTGGCGGTGACGCTTCGGGCACCTACAATATTTCCACCGCTGTAGCCTTCGTAGCTGCCGGCGCAGGGGTCAAGGTGGCCAAGCACGGCAACAAGGCTCTGACGTCGAAATCCGGCTCAGCGGATGTTTTGCGTGCTCTTGGCGTGAAACTGGAGCTTGGTCCGGATGCCATTGCGCGGTGTATTGAGACCGCTGGCCTGGGCTTCATGTTTGCTCCGCAGCATCATGCCGCCATGAAGCATGTGGGCCCTGTGCGGGCTGAATTGGGTACAAGAACGATCCTTAATCTGCTCGGCCCTCTATCCAACCCTGCGGGCACCAAACGGCAGCTTGTCGGCGTGTTTGCGCGCGAATGGTGTGAGCCTTTGGCCCACGTACTGCAGAACCTTGGAGCCACTCACGCCATCATTGCCCATGGTTCTGATGGTCTGGATGAACTCACAACAACTGGCGTGAGCTATGTCAGCGAATTGTCCGACGGCGTCGTGCGCAATTATGAAGTGACCCCGGAAGATGTTGGCCTGACGCGCGCAGACCCCAAGGCGCTTGTGGGTGGTGACGAAAGCGAGAATGCTGAAGCATTGCGTGCTCTTCTGGACGGTCAGTCCGGTGCTTATCGTGACATTGTTGTTCTCAACGCTGCCGCGGCACTCAAGGTTTCCGGCAAGGCTGAAACACTTCAGATTGGTTCCAAACTGGCAGAAGCAGCCATTGATAACGGCAAGGCCAAGGCCGCGCTTGATGCCCTTGTCACATCAAGCAATCAGGCAGAGTGAGCATGGACATCCTTTCCCAGATTGCGGCGTATAAGCGCGAGGAAATTGCTGCGGCAAAGCAAGCGATGCCAATGGCTGAGCTTGAGAAGCAGGCGGCAGATGCTCCGGCAGTGCGTCCGTTCTCCAAAGCGCTTGAGACCGCGCAGTCATCCGGCTACGGGCTGATTGCCGAGATCAAAAAAGCAAGCCCCTCAAAAGGTCTCATCCGCACCGATTTTGACCCGCCGGCCCATGCCAAGGCTTACGAAGACGGAGGCGCAACGTGCCTGTCCGTTCTTACGGATGCGCCATCTTTTCAGGGCAAGCCGGACTATCTGATCGCAGCGCGCGATGCCTGCTCCCTACCAGTGTTGCGTAAGGATTTCATGTTCGAGCCTTATCAGGTAGCTGAATCACGCGCGATGGGGGCGGACTGCATTCTCATCATCATGGCCTGCACGACGGATGCCGAGGCGGCTGACCTTGCCGCTGCGGCGCGTGACCATGGTATGGACGCTTTGGTTGAAGTGCATGACGCCGACGAACTGGCCCGCGGACTAAAGCTCGACTGCCGGATGATCGGAATCAACAATCGGAATCTGCGTACGTTTGAAACGACGCTAGCGACAACCGAGGAGCTGGCACCGAAAGTCACAGGTGACAGGATTGTTGTGGGCGAAAGCGGTATTGCAAACCACGGAGATATTTTGCGCCTTGCTGACGCTGGCGTGCGGACATACCTGGTCGGCGAAAGTCTCATGCGACAGGCTGACGTGGCTGCTGCAACTCGTTCTCTTTTGAAAGGATAAGATCCATAGCTCACAAGCCCCTCCCAGAAGGTTATGCCATCCGGCAGGCCCATTCGGCTGAAGCGCCTCAACTGCCGGATATTGAAGACCGCGCAGGAGTACTCTTTTTAGACTCGAACCACCCCGAGGTGGACGGGCACGAAGCTGGCTCTCCCCAGTTGTTCCGCGCGCACATCAACCAGAATCTCTGCTTCTTGATGGTAGATGCCACCGACACACCCATTGGGTTTGCCATCTGCGGTGTTCTGGACCGGGCATTGCATCTCTACGAGTTGGCAATAGTGCCTGAACACGGCGGCAAGGGATTGGGAAAAGCACTGATTGAGAAAGTCTGTGCTGAATCAAAATTGCGAGGGCTTGACGCTGTCACTCTTTCAACTTTCACCGATGTGGCATGGAACGGGCCGTTCTATGAGCGTGTTGGCTTCCACTCGCTTGATGATGACGAGCTGTCGCCCGGTCTGCATCTGGTAAAGAACCACGAAGCCGACATCGGACTCACTCATCGCTGCATCATGCGTCGGGAAATCAAATGACCAAGGATGCCCTTACCCATCTGGACGACCAGGGCAACGCGGTCATGGTCGATGTATCCGGCAAGGCGGTTACAGAACGCGAAGCTGTGGCCGGCAGCCGCATCACGATGTCGGCAGAAGCATTTGAGGCTTTGACAAGCGATGCATCTCCGAAGGGTGACGTTATGGCGGCTGCGCGCATTGCCGGCATCATGGCCGCAAAAAAAACCAGCGACCTAATTCCGTTGTGCCACCCGCTCCCTCTCTCCAAAGTCGCAGTCACGCTGGAAACACGACCTGATGAACTGGCCGTTGACGTTAAGGCAACGGCCCGCACAAGCGGGCAAACCGGCGTCGAAATGGAAGCGCTTATGGCGGCAACCGTCGCAAGTCTGACGCTCTATGACATGCTCAAGGCGGTCGACAAGACCATGACAATTGGCAATGTCCGGCTGCTAAAAAAGTCCGGTGGCAAGTCCGGAACCTTTGAACGTGTCGAGGACTGACCCGACCTACCACCCCGCGATCTGCCCTTTTTGCGCTTGACGGAAATTGAGAACCAAAATAGAACATTTAGACCGTTTCGGTTTTGTTCTGATTTGATTTGGTTCTGGAACGAAACCGCAACTTGGATGCGCTGGCATGCGGGCCTGCGCGCTGTATACAGATTGTGTGGCTGAACCTTCCCCACTCGGAGGGTACGTGCTGCGCAGTCACGCAAGAATTGCGGGAAGGGGTTCAGTCATGCTGACGCGGAAACAGCACGAGCTTTTGACATTCATACATGAGCGGATTCGCGAAACAGGTGTTTCGCCTTCTTTTGATGAAATGAAAGAAGCGCTGGATCTAAGGTCCAAATCGGGCATTCATCGCCTTATTACGGCCCTAGAAGAACGCGGCTTCATCCGGCGGATGCCTCATCGAGCCCGCGCCCTGGAGGTTGTAAAACTTCCTGAGTCAGCTGCCCCACAATCAACACCTGCCAAGCGCGGTTTCTCGCCGAGCGTCATTCAAGGCAGTCTGTCTGAACCAGCCCCCCTTCCAGACAATCACCATTCAGTTCCAGAAGGTGGAGATGCGCTGACGCTTCCGCTTGTTGGACGAATTGCGGCTGGTACGCCAATCGAAGCGCTTCAGGACGACTCCAACCATGTAGGTGTTCCTGCAAGCTTGCTGGGCTCCGGCGAGCACTATGCTTTGGAGGTCAAGGGTGACTCGATGATTGATGCAGGTATTTTTGATGGCGACATTGTTGTCATTCAGCGCGCTGATACCGCCAGCTCGGGTGAAATTGTCGTGGCGCTGGTTGATCAGCACGAAGCAACGCTCAAACGCCTGCGCCGCAAGGGTGATACCATTGCTCTTGAGGCCGCCAATCCGGCCTATGAGACGCGGATTTTTCCATCAGACCGGGTAAAGGTTCAGGGCAAACTCGTTGGACTGATGCGCAGATACTAGTCCTTGTTCTCTTCTAGATATGCTTTAGCGCCGTCTCGATTCCTTGCAGACGACGCTCCAGCTTGTCGATCGATTTTGCGCGGACTGACAGATCTCTCAGATGCGCTTCAATCCGCAGGAGAACCTCTGTCATATCCTTCACCGGATCACCACTTGAAGGCGGAGTTGGTTGGGGTGTCCTGCGTTTGAATGGGTTAAATGACGGCATTGATACCTCCGAACATCTTTGTGGTCCTGCCAACTCGTACAGTCCAGGTCTATTCAGGCGGATTTGTGTCAGCCCAAAACCTCATGGTCGGCAACGCGTCCAGGGACGATTGCCGGACACATCACATGCTGTAACAACGCGAACGCCTGTTGGCATGTGTGCATCAACGTAAAGCGCATGTGAACCGCGTCGCTGCAATGCACTCCTGTCGATTATGACCGGAACTCGGCAAGCCAAGGGTGCATATGTATCGGTCACAATGATCTTTGCCTCGTCACAGTCTTCGACCAAACCACGCCAGGTTCGGGGCACAGAAATCAATCCAATGTCGGGATGTCGGGCGGCACACCCTTCCGCATCACAAGCAAACAGGCTTGCGGCGGCTACCTTTTGAGACCTCAAGTCAGCATCGCGCCTCAGCCACGTTTCAGCAGAAAACCCGGCACGCCTGGACGCGCTAAGGGCGAGCTGTTCATTCACATCTCGCACTGCGACAAGTTCAGCGTCTCGGTCTACCAGAACGTCCGGATACGGACTTGTCATTGCCAACGTGATTCCCAGAAGTGGTCCAATCAGCCCCATCCACCGCAGTAACGTGGACCACAAGGCCATCCACAGCCCGCCAACAATGAGGAGGGCCAATGACGCATCAGGCATTGCGGGAACCGCCGTAATCGCGCCGGGCCAACTCGCAACTGTGTCGGCAACCGTAGTGATAAGCGAGATGCCCTGACCGGCAGCCCAAAGAGGAATAGCTTCCAGTCCGAAAGGTATTGCAAGGAAGGCCAAAAGTGACGCCGGCATAACGACAAAACCAACAATGGGCATCGCAGCGAGATTGGCCACAAGACCGAAATCCACAACCCTGTTGAAGTGGAACGCCGCAAACGGTGCGGTGGCCAATGACGCAACAATTGAGGTTAGTGCAATGCCGCCTAGGTACAGCACCCCTTTGGCCACCAAGCCGCGTTCTGCCATCGCGCTGTTCCAACGGCTGAGCCAGGGACGGGATGCCTCATAAAAGGCGACCAGAGCAACTGCTGCTGAAAACGACATCTGGAAGCTGGCTTCCATGACAGCTTCGGGCGTCAGTACCATTACGATCATTGCTGCCAGCGCGACGTTGCGCATGGTGATGGCGGGGCGATCTAACATGACCGCAACGAAAATCAGCGTGAACATTACGAACGCGCGCTGTGTTGCAACGGACCCACCAGAGATAAGCAGATATCCAAAACCTCCAATGAGCGCTGCTGCGGCCGCCCATTTTTTTATGGGCACCCTCAATGCCAAAGCCGGTAGCAAGGCCAACAGCCCTCGCACACCCCAAAAAATTGCGCCCGCAAACAAGGCCATGTGCAGTCCTGAAATTGCCAGGAGATGCGCCAGACCGGTGTCCCGCAGATCCTGCAGCACGCTTTCGGGAATGCCCCCCCTGTCGCCTGTCATTAGTGCCGCCGCGATGGCGCCCTGAGGCGGTGGAAGCGCGGTGACAATCCGCTCTGTCAGATCATTACGCAGTCTACTGACGCAAAACCGCAGGCAGGCGCTCCATGTGTTCGGAGCCGGAGCGACGTGAGAGAGCGGCGATAGTGCATAGCCCACTGCTCCAAGCTGGCGAAAATATGCCTGCCGCCCAAAGTCAAAAGCGCCCGGTGCCGCCGGACCCGGCGGTGGCATCAGGCCCGCGCGCACCGACACAACATCACCCGGCTGAACCCTGTCCATCTGCGTCCGAACATTGATGCGGATGCGGGCTGGCATTCCCTCCTTCATCTGGCGGCCAAGGCGCGTTGGCGCAATGACCACCCGAGTCCCACCTTCTGCCCGGTTGGTCTTTTCCAACAAGATGCCTTCAATGGATATGGACCTAATCGCCCTGTCCAAAGCTGGCGCATCAACTCGCGCCGCACGCCAGTCCGCGGTCGCAAATCCAGCCATAAGCGCTGCGACAGCGGACAGAACCATCATTGGCAGCAAAGACTGGCGAACGAGTGACAGCGCGCACAGCGTAGACCCCAGGAAGAAGGGTGCTACCCAGACAGCAGGCTCGGTTTGACGGGCGAAATACAGGACCACGCCAGCACCAAAAAACACCGGAATCCATAGCGTCAGTCGGTCCTGCTCCTGCCCAGCCATTTTCACAATTTGCTGCCAGCGGACGCAAAAAACCGACTGCACCTCTACGCTTCGGCGGCCCCACCCCTGATATCTTCTTGTTTCTAAAGTGATTTTGTCCCCTCAGTGCGCCATGACTGCTATCAGAGGGGGCATTTTGCACCAAAAAGTCGTGTTTGGTTGTTGTTCAATATTGGGTGCACTGCAACGTATCGCGCCGAGCGCTGATATGTTAAAAACCGCCTGACTTTTGGGACCTGGACGCAGCGTATCTGCGACGGTCTCAAGAGTTTCACCCACGCCCCCAAGCGGATGCGGGACCTGCCATGACGACGGCGGGTCATTTGTTGCAGGCCTTGAGGCCAGAAGGCTACGCACGCACCCACGTGGATAGGACAGACAAAGGACGATTGATGCCGGCTGGCGCCTCCACATCCCAAGGCAGCAAAACGGTTCGCACCCGATTTGCTCCCTCACCCACTGGTTTTCTGCACATTGGTGGCACGCGCACTGCTTTGTTCAGCTGGCTGTTTGCCCGTCATCATGGCGGCCAATTTCTACTGCGGATCGAAGATACAGACCGGGCCCGATCAACGGATGAAGCTGTTGAAGCCATTTTCGAAGGTATGCGGTGGCTTGGACTGGAATGGGACGAGGATGTCGTCTTCCAATATGCGCAGCGCAATCGCCATGCTGATGTTGCCAATCAACTTTTGGCAGATGGCAAGGCATACAGGTGCTACGCCTCTAAGGAAGACCTTGCAGAAATGCGCGAGGCTGCAAAGGCTGAAGGAAAGCCGCAAGGCTATGATGGCCGATGGCGAGACCGCGATCCTGCTGAGGCTCCTGAGGGTGTTGAACCCGTCATTCGCATCAAGATGCCGCGTGACGGTGAAACCGTTATCCGTGATCATGTCCAGGGCGACGTGACCATCCCAAATGCCGTGTTGGACGACTACATCCTGCTTCGCTCAGACGGGTCTCCAACATACATGCTCTCAGTGGTGGTTGATGATCACGACATGAACATCACCCATGTGATCCGTGGAGATGACCACCTCACCAATGCCGCACGTCAGATAAACCTGATGACGGCACTAGGCTGGGACGTTCCCGAGTATGCCCATGTGCCGATGATCCATGGTGCTGATGGTGCGAAGCTTTCCAAGCGACATGGCGCAATGGGTGCCGAAGAATATCGAGATATGGGTTTCCTGCCTGAAGCCATGCGAAATTACCTTGCGCGGCTTGGCTGGAGCCATGGTGACGATGAAGTGTTTTCAACAGATCAGGCCATTGAGTGGTTTGGCCTTGATGCGATCGGCAAGTCACCCGCCAAGTTCGACTTTGTGAAACTTGCCAACCTCAATGGCATTCATATGCGTGAGGCAGATGATACACGTCTGGCAAATGAAACCCTGCGCATGATGACGGATGTCAAAGGCTGGCAGGTGACCGATGACACGCGCGACGCTCTGATCACCGCCATGCCTGGACTCAAGGAACGCGCAAAGACCATTGACGACCTGGCGGAAAGCGCCCGTTTCCTGATCGAAACACGGCCGCTTGCCATGTCCGACAAAGCGGCAAAACTGCTCGATGATGATGGTCGTGGAGTGCTTACGGGGATTGCGCCAAAGCTAGAGGCACTCCCTTCCTGGACGCTGGACGGCCTTGAAGCCGCGGTGCGCGATTTTGCTGATGAAAAAGAACTCAAGCTTGGAAAAGTTGCGCAGCCCTTGCGCGCAGCTTTGACCGGGACAACGACATCGCCTGGCATATTTGATGTGCTGGCCGTATTGGGCAAAGACGAATGTCTTGCCCGCATCAAGGATCAGGCTGCCTAAGTGAGAAGAGGTGGCCAACACAACGAAGACCACGCAAAAGCAAAAAGACATATGCGCGGACTTTTGGACTAACCCGGACGATTTTCCAGCACGCCGGCACTGCCGGCGCTGAAAATCAGCCGACATAACAACGGGGCTTTAGAGCTATGAATGAGTACGGAATGAAGGGTGGTCCCAAAGCCACCGCCAAGATCGATGTGGAAGGCAACAGCTACGACCTTCCGGTCTATGCCGGTTCCGAAGGACCAGATGTTGTAGACATCTCCAAATTCTACGGACAGAGCGGCCGTTTCACCTATGACCCTGGCTTCACCTCAACGGCAAGCTGCGAAAGCAAGATCACATTCATCGACGGGGAAAAGGGTATCCTGCTGCACCGTGGTTACCCGATTGGTCAGCTCGCGGAAAAAGGTGATTTCATCGAGACATGCTACCTGCTTCTGGAAGGTGACCTGCCGACTGAAAGCCAGTATCAGGAATTTGAGCGCGCCATCACCTACCACACCATGGTTCATGAGCAGCTGAATTACCTGTATCGCGGCTTCCGCCGTGACGCACACCCTATGGCGATCATGACCGGAGTGGTTGGCGCGCTGTCCGCGTTCTATCACGACTCCACCGACATCAATGATCCAGAACAGCGGATGATC
This sequence comes from Candidatus Phaeomarinobacter ectocarpi, assembly GCF_000689395.1. GTDB lineage: Bacteria > Pseudomonadota > Alphaproteobacteria > CGMCC-115125 > CGMCC-115125 > Pyruvatibacter > Pyruvatibacter ectocarpi. Next base: position 1,269,119 of record NZ_HG966617.1, on the reverse strand, counting down.
GCAAGCCGACGTCTAATTGCCAAGATGCCGACACTTGCGGCGATGGCGTTCAAGTACTCAATGGGTCAGCCATTCGTGTACCCGAAGAATAACCTCTCATATGCTGAAAACTTCCTGCATATGTGCTTCGCGGTTCCAGCTGAAGAATACAAAGTTGATCCTGTTCTGGCACGCGCCATGGATCGCATTTTTATTCTGCATGCTGACCATGAGCAGAATGCTTCCACATCGACTGTCCGCCTTGCTGGTTCATCCGGGGCCAACCCGTTTGCATGCATTGCAGCTGGCATTGCCTGCCTCTGGGGCCCAAGCCACGGCGGTGCCAATGAAGCAGCTCTCGAGATGCTCATGGAAATTGGCAGTGTTGACCGCATTCCAGAATATGTTGAGAAGGCAAAGGACAAGAACGACCCGTTCCGTCTGATGGGCTTTGGTCACCGTGTGTACAAGAACTACGACCCACGTGCGACGGTGATGCAGGAGACGTGTCATGAAGTTCTACAGACGCTCGGCATCAAAGACGATCCGCTCCTGAACGTGGCCATGGAGCTTGAGAAGATCGCACTTGAGGATGAGTACTTTGTTGAGAAGAAGCTCTACCCGAACATCGATTTCTATTCAGGCATCACACTGCGTGCGCTGGGCTTCCCGACAGACATGTTCACGGTTCTGTTTGCTCTGGCCCGAACCGTTGGCTGGATAGCCCAGTGGAAAGAAATGATCGAGGATCCGAGCCAGCGCATTGGTCGTCCTCGTCAGCTCTACACCGGCTATCCGACCCGCGAATACACTGAGCGTAGCAGCCGCTAGACTCTTTGGATTTCTGCAAGACCCGGCGCCGGGTCGCTCCCTACCGCTATAGCGGCAGTTGAGCGGCCCGGCGTTCTTGTTCCGGAAGCCCAATCGAGAGCACGACCTCGGCAGCACGGTCCGCTGGCTTCAGCCCACCGTCGTCACCAAGACGCCTGCGCATTTCACTGAGGGCCGTGATCATCTCTGCTCGTTCCGGCGTGTCCGTCATCAAGGGGGCAAGTGCACGGGCCAGTGTCTCAGGTTCGCATTCTTCCTGCAGATACTCCGGAATGACTTTGCGTCCCAGCACCAGATTGGCAAGCACAATGCTTTCGACTTTCGCCAACCGGCGAATAATGAAGGCAGCAAGTCGCTCGATCCGATAACCGATAACTGTCGGCACACGTGCGAGGCCCAACTCAAGAGAAACAGTGCCTGAGGCCGCCAGAGCGGCATCTGCAGCATCAAAGGCCGCAAATTTTTCTGCCTGATCTTCGACCAGAATGAGCGGCAGGCTTTCTCCTGCCAGCTTTTCGCGCACCAAGGCAGAAACATTAGGTACTGTCGGCAGGACTACCACCAAATCGGGCATCTCTCGGCGTAGTCGCCGGGCTGTCTCAAGAAAGATGGCGATCAGCCCCTTCACTTCATTTGGCCGACTGCCAGGCAATAGAGCGAGCACTGGTGCATCTTTGGCAATGTTGTGCCGCACCCTGAATGCTTCGCCGCCACCTAGCTGCACACGCTCCAGCACGGGATGACCAACGAAAGTACATGGAAGCGTTGACTTCTCGGCGTAGAAAGCTGGCTCGAAGGGCAACAGTGCCAGCACATGACTGAGGTATGTCGCCATTTTGGCCGCCCGGCCCTGACGCCACGCCCAAACCTGTGGAGACACATAGTTGATGATGGGAATATGCGGCGCCTGTTTTGCAATGCTCTTGGCAACCCGGTGCGTGAAGTCCGGTGAATCGATGATAACCACCACGTGAGGGTCAGCTGCCACAGCATTACGCGCTGTTTCTGCAACACGCCGCAGAATGAGCGGAATCCTGGGAACAACCTCGCGAAGCCCCATGACGGCTATCTCGGACATGTCCACAAGACTGTCGAGTCCTTCCGCCGTCATCCGATCGCCACCAATGCCAAGAAACTCAACGGACACTGGGGACGACCTGCGAATGCTGGTCATCAACTCCGCACCGAGAATGTCCCCCGATGGCTCACCTGCGATGAGCATCACGCGCAGTGGCCTTGATTGAACCTCAGGGAGTTGGCTCATTCAGGCTGGCCAACACTTGTCTTCGGGAAGGCGTAGACAAACATTCCCACTTCGTCTGCGAGTCTTGCGACTTCGCTACGATCGAAAACGATCGCGCCACCTGCCTCGATTGCAATTCCAGCAAGCCCAGACGCCGCGGCCAGTTCCACAGTTTTTGTTCCCATCATTGGCAGGTCGACACGGCGGTCCTGAGATGGTTTTGGTAGCTTGACTAGGACACCGCGCCGGTTTTCAGGCGTGCCGCGGACTGTTATAGGCAGTTCACCGGTCCTGCGGAGCATCTCATCCGTTCCCTCGGCTGCTTCGACAGCCAGCACCAGCCCATCGCACGCGATCGCGCCCTGCCCCACATCTAGGTTGTCCAATGCATGGACAACCTGCTTACCGAGTTCGATATCCTTCAGGGCCGTTTCGCCCGGCGATATGGTGCCAACGGCGCCCTCTGGTGCAACAAGGTCGCCAAGCACATCTTCTGCACCGACTACCGCAAACCCCTGCTCTTCCATCCAGCGTACGAAGAACGATAGCAATGCATCATCACCCTTGCGCGCTGCATTCAGCACGCGCGGCAGAAGTTTGGTGCCTGTCCAGTCAAGTTTCAGCTTGGAAAAATCCGGCCTTTTGACAGGACCGATGATGCATACATCCTCACATTCGGCCTTTTTCAGTAGATCCAGTGCATTGCCAATTGCGCCCAGGCGAGACCATCCGTGATCATAGGTCTCAATCTCTGGACGCGCCTCACCCTCAATGCCAATGACATACAGCGGTCGCCCCATCGCGGTGCAAGCCTCGGCCAGCTTCAAGGGAACCGGTCCAGAGCCGGCGATAATACCTAGTTTGCGCATCGTCAGATCCCGCCGCCTGACCTACTCGTCGACGTTGGAGTGGCCATTTCCATCTGAGCGTGGCGTCACCAATTTGCGCTTGGTGTCAGCACGAATGAATTCCACGATATCCATGACGGATTCATTGTCCCCAAATTCGTCGGCAACGTCGGCAACACGCTCCTGCAACGTTCCCTCTTCCGCAAAGAGAAGTCGGTAGGCCCGCCGCAAAGTATGGATCTGGTCCCTTGAAAAACCACGGCGTTTCAGCCCGACGATATTGAGACCTTTGAGAACAGCACGGTTTCCAAGAACTGAGCCATACGGAATAACGTCTTTCTCGACGCCAGACATGCCGCCAACGATGGCATGCTTGCCGATACGCACGAACTGATGCGCTGCCGTTAGGCCCGACATGAAGGCAAAATCGCCGACATTGCAGTGACCACCAATCGTGGCATTGTTCGCAAAGATGACATTGTCCCCAACCTGACAGTCATGGGCGACGTGCGAACCCGCCATGAACAGGCCACCATCGCCTATTCGTGTAAACCCGCCGCCATTCTGGGTGCCAGGATTGATCGTCACACCTTCGCGTATGACGTTGTTCTTGCCGATAATCAGCTCGGTTTTTTCACCAAGAAATTTCTTGTCCTGCGGTGGATTTCCAATTGAGGCGAACGGGAATATGTGCGTCCCACCTCCAATCGTGGTCCAGCCGTCAACGACCACATGGCTGTGCAGGACGGCGCCGTCACCAAGAACGGCATTCTTGCCGACAACGCTGTAGGGACCAATTTCGACATCACTGCCTAGTTGGGCACCGTCCGCCACGACAGCGGTCGGATGGATGGCCATTAGGCATCTCCCGTTGGTTTGGCTTGAGCTTTTGCAATCTTTGGTGGCTGCGTTCCCTGGCTTGCATCTCGGTCAGCTATCATTGCGCTGAATTCGGCTTCTGCAACCAAGCTATCACCCACCATGGCCTTGCCTGAGTACTTCCAGACAGGACCTCGAGAACGGATCATGGATACATGTAGTTCAAGAACATCTCCTGGTACGACCGGCTTGCGGAAGCGCGCTCCATCGATGGTCATGAAATAGACTGTCTTTGTGTCAGCGACGGCGCCCATATTGTTCATGACAACGGCACCGGCGGTCTGAGCCATGGCTTCAACAATTAGCACGCCCGGCATCACAGGCATGTCTGGAAAGTGTCCTTGGAAATGCGGCTCGTTGATCGTGACGTTCTTAATGCCCACAGCCGACTTATCGCCATCAATATCGATGATCCTGTCGATCAGCAACATGGGGTAGCGATGCGGAAGCAGTTGCATGACCCGCATGATGTCAGCGACCTGCATGTCGCCTTTTGGTGTTGGTGTGTCTTCAGCCATTTCGTATCTCGCAGAATCGCTAATTGTCGTACTTGCCCGTTAACGGACCTAAGTTGCTTTTTTCTTCTTCTTGCGTTTGGCCAGAATTGCCACCGCCGCCAGTTCGCGCCGCCATTGTGCCACGGGTCGCGCAGGTGTCCCACCGTATTGCTGGCCACCTTCAAGATCGCTCGGAACACCAGTGCGCGCCGCTAGCATAGCTCCATCACCAATTTCCAGATGTCCCGCAATACCAACCTGCCCGCCAGCAACGACATAGTTGCCAAGTTTTGCAGAGCCGGAAATGCCCACCTGAGAGACAATGATGCACCCGCGGCCGACAGAAACGTTGTGCCCAAGCTGAACCTGATTGTCGATTTTACTTCCTTGTCCGATCACCGTGTCGGGACCGGCCCCGCGATCGATGGTCGTGTTCGCACCGATATCCACATCGTCTTGCAAAATAACGCGCCCAAGCTGCGGTATCTTCTGGTGACCGTTAGGCCCCATGGCGAACCCAAAACCATCCTGACCAATACGAGCACCGGGGTGAATGATTACCCGGTCGCCCACCAATGCATGAGTCAACGTTACGTTTGGTGCAATCGCACATTCCCGACCGATCTGCACACCACGCCCAATCACCGCGTTGGCACCAATCGATGTTCCTTCACCAATCTCCACATTGGCGCTAATCACAGCACCTGCGTCTATTCTGACCGACGATCCGATTTTCGCCGACGGATCGACATGAGAGGACGGACTTATCAGTGTTTCGTCGCTGCGCGGCAGATGCGGGTAGAACATCATGGCAGCAGACGCATATGCTGGATACGGAGCATCTGTTACGAGCAAAGACACGCCTGCGGGTGCCAACTCAACGGAAGCCGGCGCCAGAATGACGGCGCCAGCCTTGGTTGCCGACAATGCGTCTTTGTAGCGTGGATTATCAAAAAAGCTGACGTCTGAAGCGGTGGCCGAATCCAGCGGCGCCACGTCGGCGAATTCTTGCTCAGAAGCACCCGACCCAATTGTCGCTCCGACCTCTTGAGCAATCCGCTCAAGAGTGAACGGACCGGACTTGGTGAAAAAGCGCGGATCAGCCATGTGCTCTAATTTGCCTTGTTACGAAACACCATGGTCGCACAGAGTGTTCCCGATCTTCACCTGGAGTTACCGGGGACGTTCAACCTTGAGTGCCGGCATCCTTTTGTCGAGTCGCGCGATTACCTCAGCTGTGATGTCATAGTCCACACCACCCACATGTACTGCGCCTACAGACATCACCATGTTGGCACCACGCTCCACCAGAATGCCCTGCATGATTTCATTCAAAACAGCATTCACCTGGCGACGTGCGTTGTTGGAAGCAGACTGGACGGCTGTACGTTCAATCTGGAAAAGGTTGCCGCTGCCCTCTTTTTCGGCCTGAAGGGCCTCCCATTCATTTTGCAAAACGGCTGGGTCGCGATCGCGTGCGCTCGCCAGAAGGACCCGTTCCCTCTCCACATAACCCTCGGCTGTGGTTTTCTCCCGGGCGGAAATGTCAGACAGCATAACCTGAAGCTGTGATCTGATGTCTTTGCCCACTTCGGATTGGCTGAACACCGTATCCAAATCAAGAAACAGCGCGCGCGCCGGGGGCACCTGAGCCGACGCAGGCACCATTGCAGATGCAAACAGGGCAGCTGCTATCAGGAGCAACGAGATATTGCGGAACGTGAAAGGTGTTCTTTTTGTCATGATTAGAAGCTCGTGCCCGCGCTGAACCTGAAGAACTGGGTTTTGTCGTAGTCTTCCTTGATGAAGGCTTCGGCCAGATCAACTCGAACCGGACCGAACGGCGATTCCCAGAAGACACTAAACCCGCCGGACGCACGCAGCGAGAAATCGTCCTGAATATTGCTGAAGGTCAAGAGGTTGTTGACCACCAGAAAACGGTCTTGCTCGTCGCTAACGCCAACACTACCAAACTCTGTAAAGAATGCGCCTTTGATCCCGAGTTCCTCAGGAAGGAACAGGGGAACTGAAATCTGCGCGGTACCAATTGCATAAGCATTGCCACCTAGTGCGTCATCCGTTGTTAGGTCTCGTGGACCAACGCCTGATGGTTCAAACCCTCGGAAGCTTGACCCACCTTTGAAGAAACGGTTGTTGAGCCGGACGTCCTGACCATCGTAGCCCAAGACGTACCCGCCATCGAGCCGAAGCGACAGCACAAAGTCCTCATTGAAGCCGTGGAAGAATGCGGTTCCTCCCTCTGTGGCAAGGAACCGATTGTCTCCCAATGGCGTGCCGGCCGTCTGATCAAAGAAGAACGTATACCCTGAGGTCGGTGCTTCAGGATCGTCTCGCTCATCAATGGAGTAGGTGTACCCAATCAGATGAGAATCGGCGACACCCTCTGCGGCCAAGACTGAGAGCGACGCGCGGCTGGATACGTTCTTGATTTCCTCGCGGACATAACTCGTTCGCAATTGCAGCGACGAGAACTCGCCCATGGGGAAACCAAATCGCACACCGGCGCCAGTTCGCTGGAAGTCATAGCCGGACTCATCCTGAAAATCGCTCTCGGTACCAAACAGATCGATGCCAGCACTCAGGTTGCGGCCCATGAAGTAAGGCTCTGTAAAGCGCAGGTCGATCTGTTGACGGTCGCCCGAGAGAGACAGCCGGAGGCGCAAGAACTGGCCACGGCCAAGCAGGTTGCGTTCAACGATGGCGATGTCGCCGACGATGCCTGCGTCTGACGAGAAACCAGCGCCAATCGACAACTCGCCGGTTGATTGCTCTTCAACATCCACGCTGATTACCGTCTGGTCCTCTTGTGACCCGGGTTCTTCGCTCACTTCTACGTTCGCGAAAAGGCCAAGTGCGCGAATGCGATCACGCGAGCGGCTCAGAAGGACTCGGTTGAACGCGTCACCTTCAGCCAGCCGCATTTCGCGGCGGATCACACGGTCCAACGTGCGGGTATTGCCGTTGATGTTGATACGTTCAACATAAACCCGCGGACCTTCGTCGACGCGGAAGGTGATGTTGATCTTGCGGTTCTCACGGTCTCGACGGACACGCGGGCGCACGTCCGAAAAGGCGTAACCTTCCGTACCAGCGGCGAATGTCAGGGCGTCCACTGCTTCGTCAATACGAGACGCGTCGTATTCATCACCATCTTCAATTTCGATCAGTGCACGAAGTTCTTCGGGATTGAGCCGTTCCAGCTCGGTCGCAACCTCAATGTCTCCGAATGTATAGAGTTCGCCTTCTTCGACCGTAAAGGTGACAAAAAACTCACTGCCGTCTGGCGCCATTTCAGCCACCGAAGACAAAACCCGAAAGTCGGCATATCCATTTGTAAGATAGAAGCGGCGCAGCAACTCCCGGTCAAATGTCAGACGATCAGGGTCATAGTTGTCGTTGGTCGAGAGGAACTTCCACCAGGCGGATTCTGACGTTGCGATTTCACCGCGCAGATCACCGTCTGAGTAGGCCTTGTTGCCAACAAATTTGATGCTGGCAACACCCGTCTCAGGGCCCTCAGAAATCTCGTATGCAAGATCCACTCGATTTTGCGGCAGCTGAATGATCTTCGGCTCAATCGCCGCGGCGAAGTTACCCTTGCGCCTGTAGAGCTCAATAATTCGCTGCAGGTCGCTTTGAACGCGTGAGCGCGTGAAAACGACGCGAGGTTTCAGTTCCGTTTCTGATTCAAGGTCTTCGTCATCGATGCGGTAATTGCCCTCGAATGCAACACGGTTGATGATGGGATTTTCAACCACGGTTACAATCAGTCCCGCACCACTTTCGCGAATAGACACGTCAGCAAAAAGCCCGGTGGCAAAAAGTGTCTTCAGGCTGTCATCAATGGCCCTTGCGTCAGCCGTCTGACCTTCGCGGATAGTCATGTACGAGCGAACCGTTTCAGCCTCGACGCGCTGGTTTCCCTCGACGTCGATCCGCTCAACAACAAGTTCATTCCCAGATGGAACCTGAGCCGCCGACGTGGCCTGCGAGGGGGCACCGGGTGCCGCAGGGCCCAATTGAGCAGCAGCAGAGGTGCTGAACGCCATCGCCGCCAGCATTGAAATGGCAGAAACGCGGCGCAACATGCGGACCGGCATCGTCTTTTTCATGTATCCCCGCCTGTTTTCAGGCCTATTGAAATTCACGTGTTCTGCCCCAAAAACTCAGGAAAACCATTAAAAACGGCCAAAATCAGGAAAATACAGAGCCGATATAGTCGAAGACCCGCAGGTGAACCAAATCATTCCATGTTGCAAAAAGCATCAAAGACATAACGGCTGCTAACCCAATACGAAAGCCGTATTCCTGCGCTTTTTCCCCCAATGGCTCCCCACGAACCGCTTCCGCTGCATAATACAGCAGATGGCCCCCATCGAGCATGGGAACCGGGAACAAGTTTAACAGGCCAATTGAGACCGACAAAATGGCTGCAAGGTTCAACAGAGCGATCAATCCAAGTGTCGCGACCTGCCCTGAGACCTGTGCGATTCTCAGTGGACCGCCCAATTGGTCCGCGTCCTGGCGACCGACGATGATGTCGCCCAGATAGGTCATCGTCGTTGAAATGATGAAACCTGTTTCCTCAACGCCCTTCCAGACCGCCACAGCCGGGTTGTAGCGCACTGTAGTGATGTCACCTTCCGCGTTTTTGCGGGTCAGGCCGATCAATCCGATACTCTGCGTATTGCCGAAACGGTCGGTGATTTCACGCAGCTGAGGAACAACTTCGAGATCCACCAACGATCCATCGCGTTCAACCGTGAAGGCCAAGACCCTTTCCGGACTTGTCGACACGATACGTTGCATATCGTTGAAGCTCGCGATTGCGCTGCCGTCAATTGAGACCACAAGGTCGCCCGGTAAGAAGCCCGCGTCCGCAGCAGCGCCGTCGGGCTGCACCTCATCCACACGTGGCGCTGTTACGCTTTGTCCGATGACGGAGTACATGAACGCAAAGATGACAATGGCCAAAAGGAAGTTGGCCACAGGTCCTGCGGCCACAACAGCGGCACGTGCATGCAGTGGCTTGAACTGAAAGCAGTCTTTGCGGATTTCTTCAGGCAGGCTCGACAAGGCTTCTTTGTCAGGCGTGCTGGCTGCATTCTCATCGCCGAGGAATTTCACGTAGCCGCCAAGCGGCAGCCAACCGATTTTCCAACGCGTGTTGTTCTTGTCGGTCCAACCGACGATCTCACGCCCAAAACCAATTGAGAATTGCTCAACGATGACGCCAAACCAGCGTGCGACCAAAAAATGGCCCATCTCGTGAATGAACACGACAAGAGACAGGACGAAGATGAAGGGTATGACGTACCCGAATAGTCCGGAGATGAAATCCATTTAGGTGGTGACCCTAACCTTCATTGCTCGCGTCTTTTGAGAGCACCCATGGGTGGCACTCCCTCGATTTGTTACGTTCGGCGTATTGCAACCAATTCACTCGCAATGACACGCCCGGCCTGGTCAAGCATCAGCACATCTTCAAGGTTTGCGGGTGCCGCATCCAACCCCTGCGATAATGCGCGTGACATGGTTTCCTCAACAATCGCCGCAATGTCGAGAAAACCGACTTCTTCGCCTAGAAATGCTGCAACGCCCACCTCGTTGGCAGCGTTGAGGAGTGTAGGTGCCGCCCCCCCGGTTTGCAAGGCGGCAAGCGCCAGCCTCAGCGCTGGAAAGCGTTCTAAATCAGGGGCTTCGAAGGTCAACTGGGCAACTTCAGCAAGATCAAGACGCGGCGAAGGCGTGGCCATTCGCTCCGGCCAGGCCATGGTGTGTGCAATCGGAATGCGCATGTCTGGAGACCCGAGCTGCGCCAGCACCGATCCATCTGTATAGGCGACCATGGAATGGATGACAGATTGGGGATGCACGATCACTTCCAGCTGATTGGGTTCAACACCAAACAGGTAGTAAGCCTCGATGACCTCCAGCCCTTTGTTCATCAAAGTAGCGGAGTCGACCGATATCTTTGCGCCCATCGACCAGTTGGGGTGCGCCACGGCCTGCGCCGGCGTTGCAACTTCCATTCTGGATTTCTGCCAGGTACGAAACGGACCACCGGACGCCGTTAGAATAATCTTCTCCACCGCCTCATGGTTTTCTGTTTCAAGCACCTGAAAAATCGCATTGTGCTCGGAGTCGACCGGGAGCAGCGTCGCACCCGCATTCTTCACTGCTTCCAGGAAAACAGTGCCGGCGCTGACAAGACACTCCTTGTTGGCAAGAGCAACGCATGCGCCGCGTTTCGCGGCGGTGAGCGTTGGCTGAAGTCCAGCGGCCCCTACAATGGCACCCATGACAAATTCGGAATCGCGATCGGCTGCCTCGTTCAGCGCATCAGCACCTGCCGCAGCTTCAACACCAGAGCCGGCCAGTGCATCTTTGAGATCCTGATATTTGTCCGGGTTCGCAACAACGGCGAAGCGTGCTCCGAAATCACGGGCCTGTTTGGCAAGCAGGTCGACGTTCGAGTTTGCGGTCAGAGCATCAATTTGAAATCGGCCCGGATCACGCGCCACCAAATCAAGAGTGGATGTGCCCACCGAACCGGTGGAACCAAGCACGCAGATGCTTTTGGGTGCCTTACTGCTGCTTTCAGCAGGGTTGGTATCCACGGCAATGCTCATAAGACAAAAATCCCCAAACCGATGCCTTTTCCCTCTTCGGCAAGAATGCCGATCAGAGCCACAAAGGCTGTAGCAACTGCAGCAAAAATTAGCCCATCCACCCGATCCAAAACGCCCCCATGGCCGGGGATAAGAGCCCCTGAGTCTTTCACATCGGCATACCGTTTCAAGGCAGATTCGGCGATATCACCAATCTGGGCAATCACAGCTGTGGCACCACTTATCAACGCAAGCAGAATGGGCGAGTCCAACCCCAGAATAATCGAGGTTGCGGCCCCTGCTACCGAGGCCCCGGCGACTCCCCCCAGAAGGCCGGACCATGTTTTAGCCGGCGAAAAACGTGGCGCCAGTTTGGGCCCGCCAATCGTGCGACCGGTCACAAACGCCATTATGTCGGTTGCCCAAACGACAGCGAGCAGCCAGTAAAGCGTCCACATGCCCCAATCGCCACCGGAACGTAACCATACGATGGCAATGCAGGGGAGCAGGATGTAAGGAAAACCGATCATGGGCCAGCGCTTGCCTTCGTCCCGCCACACGACCACTCCCATAGCCACGGCAAATCCTACCGCAGCCGCGAGTAAGGCAAACAGGGGCATGCCTGCTCCGGCTAGCCCGACAGCAATGATCGCGGTTACAGCGTGGATGACATAGTCGGCATTCAGATGGCTGCCGCGCACTAGGCGCGCCCATTCATATGTCATGAGCACCGCAGCAAGCATGATCAACGCAGTGAACGCCAACCCGCCCAGATAGACGAGGTAGATCGCGCCAGGTGCGAGCACCGCAGCAGACGCTATCCGCAGGAATAATTCCTTGGAGCGTGGCGGACGCGGCGGGACGTTGTCCCCATCATCGGACGGAGACGTTCCATTGTCGCCTGAGGCGCCTACGGCTGGGGTGTCCATGGCTCTCTCGCACCAAAGCGCCGTTCGCGCGAGGCATAATCCGCAAGTGCCTCGCCCAACACATCGTCGTTGAAATCAGGCCAAAGCGTATCCACAAAAACCAACTCAGCATACGCCGCTTGCCAGATCAGGAAATTGGATAGGCGTTTGTCGCCGCTCGTCCGGATTATGAGATCGGGGTCCGGCAGATCATGAGTGTCCAAATGGTCTGCCACGGTGTCCGGCGTGATATCACAAGGATTGAGGTCACCGCGCGCCACAGCTTCCGCAATGCGCAACGTAGCCCGTGTGATTTCACTCTGCCCGCCGTAGTTGAAGGCAATGGTCAATCGCAGACCAGCATTGCCTGCCGTCAGTTCTTCTGCTTCTGCAATCATCCGCACAATGTCGTCTGCCAAACCTTCACGCGATCCAATAATCCGAATACGGACATTATTCTTGTGAAGTTCCGCAAGGTCACGACGGATGTAGAGGCGCAGCAGGCCCATCAGGTCCTCCACCTCGTCCGGCGGGCGACGCCAGTTCTCCGTAGAGAAACCAAAAAGTGTCAGATAGGGAATGCCGCGTTCACCCACCGCACGCACCATGCGCCGGACGGTTTCCACGCCCTGTCGATGGCCAAGCTTCCGGGGCAGATGCCGCTTTGCTGCCCAGCGCCCATTGCCATCCATGATGATAGCCACGTGCCTTGGCAGTGCTGCATTCACAGCCTGTGGCGCAGACCATTCCTCAAGCACCTGCTGGTCAGCGGTGCTTTGGTCAGATGGGACTGGGGCTTCTGCTCGATGCATGGACCAAGAGTATCAGGTAAAGCGTTGAGTGCACGTTACCGGCAAAACTGCCGAAAACAGACGAAAACTCGCCTTATACCTGCATAATCTCCGCTTCTTTGGTGGCTAGGGCAGCATCAACGTCAGCGACAGCTTTGTCTGTCAGGCCCTGAACCTTCTCAGACAGCTTTTTGTGATCGTCCTTGCCGATATCACCACCCTTTTCGGCTTTTTTAAGATGATCCATCGCATCCCGACGCACATTGCGCACAGAGACACGGGCAGCTTCAGCGTATTTGCCGGCAACCTTGGTCAATTCAACGCGACGCTCTTCGTTGAGTTCCGGGATACCGACACGGATAAGCGTACCGTCTGCAACCGGGTTTACGCCCAAACCTGCGTCACGAATGGCCTTCTCAACCGGACCTACGAGTCCCTTGTCCCAGACTGAGACCGTAATCAGGCGTGGCTCGGGAACCGACACATTACCCACCTGATTGAGGGGTGTTTTTGCGCCGTAGGCATCGACCATCACCGGGTCAAGCAGTGATGCTGACGCGCGGCCAGTGCGCAGGCCGCCAAATTCACTCATCAAATTGTCGAGTGCGCCATGCATGCGCAGTTCGATGTCATCCAGGTCTACACCTGATCCGTCTTCGGCCATGTTGGCTCTCCTTAGGTCTGTCGTGCAATCACGGGGCAAAGGCGAATTGCTCGCGCGTCAGGCTGCTTCGTTCTCAACTATTGTTGCACGGCCTTCACCCTTGAGAACCCGGCCAAACTCGCCGGTCTCATGAATATTGAAGACCACGATCGGAATTGAATTGTCGCGACACAGGCTGATTGCGGAGGCATCCATGACCTTAAGATCATCTGCCAGCACCTGCATGTACCCAAGCCGCTCATAGCGTTTCGCATCAGGGTCGAGCTTAGGGTCAGCAGTGTAGACACCATCAACCTGTGTGCCCTTCATCAGAGCATCACACCCCATTTCGGACGCCCGCAACGCGGCGGCTGTGTCTGTCGTGAAAAACGGATTGCCAGTACCCGCTGCAAAAATAACCACTCGGCCCTTTTCCATGTGACGCACAGCGCGGCGGCGGATGTAGGGCTCGCAGACAGTCGTCATGGGAATAGCGGAGAGGACCCGTGTGGGGACACCTTGTTGCTCAAGGCCGTTTTGAACTGCCAGGGCATTCATGACAGTTGCCAGCATGCCCATGTAGTCAGCGCTGGCTCGGTCCATGCCTTCTGCAGCCCCCTTGAGGCCACGAAAAATATTACCGCCGCCAATCACAAGGCAAACTTCCACGCCAATCGCCAGGGCTTCCTTCACCTCACCGGCAATGCGCTGCACAACATTGAGATCAATGCCGTAGGCCTCTTCGCCCATCAGTGCCTCACCAGACACTTTCAGGAGCACGCGTTTGTACTGAGGCTCGGACATGAACAAGGCTCCGACGGCGACTAACAGCAAAAGTGGGCAGTAGATGGTACTGCGCCGCCGACTCATTCGAGGCGGCGGCGCTGCATATTGGACGATGCGAGGCTCAGTTTCCAGAGCGTCCCGTCTGAGTAGAAAGCCTAGGAATTGGCGGCAGCTGCAACTTCGGCAGCAAAATCCGTCTCTTCCTTCTCGATGCCTTCGCCAAGCTCGAAGCGCTTGAAGCCCTTGAGTGCAATCGGGGCGCCAACATCGCCTTCAGCGTTCTTGATCGCTTTTTCGACGGTATTATCCGGATCAATCACGAAAGCCTGCTTTGAGAGCACGACTTCTTCGTAGAATTTGCGGATACGACCTTCGACCATCTTGCCAATGATCTCTTCGGGTTTACCACTTTCACGTGCTTCCGCGGAGAGTACTTCGCGTTCCTTTTCCACTACCGCCTGATCAAGATCAGCTTCGGTCAGCGCAAGTGGGTTGGTGGCGGCAACATGCATTGCGACCTGGCGGCCCAGTTCGTTGAGCTTTGCGGCGTCCCCTGTAGATTCAAGCGCGACCAGCACGCCGATTTTGCCAAGACCCGGGGCAACCTGATTATGTACGTAAGCGGCAACCGCTCCTGCACTTACTTCGAGGCTATCGCTGCGACGCAAGGTCATGTTTTCGCCGATGGTGCCGACCATTGCAGTCACATGATCTGCAACCGACTTTCCAGCACCTGGGAATTCCGCGCTCTTGAGCGCTTCGAAGTCGCCACCTGTAGAAGCAGCCACACCAGCAATGCCGGAAACCATTTCCTGGAAACCTTCGTTGCGAGCCACGAAGTCGGTTTCTGAGTTTACTTCCAGAACAACGCCGCGTGTGCCTTCAACGGCAACAGCAACAAGGCCCTCAGCAGCAACGCGGCCTGACTTCTTGGCAGCTTTTGAAAGGCCCTTGGTGCGCAGCCAATCAATGGCGGCTTCCATGTCGCCGTCGGTTTCCTTGAGGGCTGCTTTGCAGTCCATCATGCCCGCGCCGGTAGAGTCGCGGAGCTCTTTCACCATGCTGGCAGTAATATTGGCCATTGGGTGATCCTCTTTGGTGTTTGTCTAAATGGGGTTTGGGCACCTTGCACCTGGCAATTCCTCGCCATGGCCTTAGCGTCCCGATGCGTCGCCAGCATGACACTCTGCAAGCAGCAGAGTGTCATGCGGCAAATGCGTTAGGCAGTTTCTGCAGGTGCTGCTTCTTCTGCCGGAGCCTCAGCAACTGCTTCAGCCACAGGCTCTTCGGGAAGTACTTCCGCAATCGGCTCGTCAGCTTCGCCTGGGTCAAACGCGGCACCGCCCTGACTGCGCGAGATACCGTCAAGCACAGCGCGGGATGCCAGATCGCAATAGAGCGAAATAGCGCGAGAGGCATCGTCGTTACCCGGGATCGGGTACGTGATGCCGGAAGGATCTGAATTGGAGTCAAGGACGGCAATGACTGGGATACCCAGCTTCGCCGCTTCCTGAATTGCAATCTGTTCCTTGTTGGTATCCACAACAAAAATCAGGTCAGGTACACCGCCCATATCGCGGATACCGCCAATTGCCTGGTCAAGCTTGTCGCGGTTACGTGTGAGAACCAGACGCTCTTTCTTCGTGAGGCGCAGGCTTTCATCCGCCAGCTGCTCATCATATTCGCGCAATTTCTTGATGGACGCGGACACGGTCTTCCAGTTGGTCAACGTACCGCCAAGCCAGCGATAATTGATGTAATACTGGGCGCAGCGACGTGCAGATTCTGCAATTGGGTTGGACGCCTGCCGCTTGGTGCCGACAAACAAGACGCGACCGCCACCGGCGGCAACGTCGCTTAGTGCAACAAGGGCCTGGTGCAACAGTGGCACGGTCTGAGCAAGATCAATGATGTGGATGTTGTCGCGGACGCCGAAGATGAACTGGCCCATTTTCGGGTTCCAGCGGTGGCTTTGGTGTCCAAAGTGTACGCCTGCTTCCAGCAGTTGGCGCATAGAGTATTCTGGCAGGGCCATGTGCCTTGCTCCTTTTGTTTTCCGGTTCAGCCTCTGCAAGGGAGGAAGAGCGGCTGGCTAGAAGCCCGGACCGCACCGGATGGACTGGCAGGAATGTGTGCAAATGCGCCAAAAACTACGCTTTTGCGGGCCCTGACACCCCGTCCCTCGCATGTGGATTACGGGGCGGTATAAGGGGTTAGGGCCTGAGGCGCAAGGGCTGGTGTTTTTGGCTTCGGACCTCAGCTTTGGTGAAGTTCATAGTCACCTTGCAACGAGGAGCTAGCGCCAGACACTTAACGTGATAAACTATTTTTCAAAGAAACAAAAATTGCCTTTGGGGAGCGACCGATGGATCACGTCCGGACCACCTGCAGCCTTTGCGAAGCCTCCTGCGGCGCAGTCATGACCGTAGAGGATGGCCGGATACTCAAAGTGGTAGCTGACCGGGATGACGCCTTGTCGGGCGGATTCATCTGCGCCAAGGGCGCCGCTATTCCCGACCTTGAGGCAGACCCGGACCGCGTCCGCACGCCGCTTCTCAGAAAAAACGGAGAGCTGCAGCCTGCGAGTTGGGAAGAAGCTTACGCATTCATAGACAATCGACTAACCGCAATCCTTGAGGAGCATGGTCCCCAGGCCACGAGTGTTTACGTCGGCAATGCCGCTGCTCACAACCTGAACATCATCACCTATTTCGAAGACTTGGCGAAAGCGCTCGGCACCACCAACCTGTTTACTGCGGCAAGCCTTGATCAGAATCCAAGGCAAGTAATGTCCGGCCTCTTGTACGGGGACGAATTTGCACTCTACGTGCCGGACATCGACCGCAGCCAGCTTGTCTGGATCATGGGAGCCAACCCAGCAGAATCCAATGGCAGCATGATGGTCGCGCCTGGTTTCCTGGGCCGTATGCAGAAAGTACATGAGCGCGGCGGGCGGACAGTCGTATTTGATCCGCGCCACACAATGACCGCATCCCGCGCAAGCGAGTATGTTCCCATTACGCCTTCCGGTGACGCTGCATTTCTGGCGGGAGTGGCGCATACACTGCTCAAACTCGGCCCACCGGAAACAACGGCGCTCTCGCTTGTTGATGATCTAGGGACAATAGAAAAGTGGCTTGCTCCCTTTACGCCTGCGGCGGTAGCGGATGCGTGTGGCATTGACGCAGAAACGATTGTCAGACTGGCCACCGAACTAAGGGAAACAGAGGCTGCGACCGTCTATGGCCGGATCGGCACGACTACACAGCTTTTTTCATCGCTCACCTGCTGGTTGATGGACATGGTCAACATCTTTGCCGGCAACCTTGATGTGATTGGCGGATCCATGTTCCCCAAGCCGCTCCTTGCTCAGCCAAATACCATTGGTCCATCCGGTGTCGGCGCTGGTTTCACGGTTGGCAAATGGAAGTCCCGTGTCAGTGGCGCACCTGAGGTCGTCGGACAGATGCCGATGGCCTGCATGGCAGAGGAGATGGACACCCCGGGTGAAGGAAAGATACGCGCGCTATTCTGCCTGGCAGGAAATCCCATCACTGCCAGCCCGGATACGCAACGAATGGCTACAGCCATTGATGGGCTCGACCTGCTTGTATGCCTGGATATCTATCAGGGCGAAACAGCATCCAAGGCCGACGTCGTTCTGCCTTCGCCGCCAAGGCTCGCCCGGGCCAATTACGACGCCTACCTTTACAGGTTCACAGTGCGCAACTACGGGCGGTACACACAGCAATACCGCGCTCTGGAAACACATGAGCGTAGCGATCGGGAGACATTGCTTCGGCTTATGGCAATTGCTCAGGGGCACGGCTGGGACGCTGATATTGATGCTCTGGAAGATGCAACGCTGGTGGCGACCGTTGAGGCAATGACGCAGCTACCCGAGTCGGCAATCGAAGGCCGAAATCCTAAAGAGATCATGACTGCCCTACGCGCTCTTGAACCCATGGAACGGCGCATGGATTTTGGATTGCGCATTGGACCATTCGGAGACGGCTTTGGCAGTCGCGAAGGTATATCGCTGCAAACCCTCAAGGACTCGCCGCAGGGCGTTGATTGTGGGCCGCTGGTTCCACGTCTGCCGGAGGCACTACGCACGGTGTCCGGGCGTATTGAGGCCGTTCACGACATTATTGGGACCGAGCTGGACCGGCTGATGACATGGCTTGGTGAAGCGCGACCGCGCTTCACCCTTATTGGACGGCGTCAGTTGCGCTCCAACAACTCTTGGTTCCACAACCTGAAGAAGATGCAGCACCCAACCCGGGAATGTACCGCGCAAATCAACCCGCAAGATGCAGCCACCCTGGGAGTAAAGTCCGGTGATCTGTTGCGTGTTTCCACGCCGAAGGCTGCGATCGATATTCCGGCGGAGGTGAGCGACACACTCTCGCCCGGTGTTGTTTCCATTCCCCATGGCTGGGGGCATGAAATGCTCGACGGCAAACTGAACGTTGCGAGCGCAAACCCCGGGGTCAACGTCAACAGGATCATCAACTACGACGAAGTTGATCCGCTGACATGGAACGGAAGACTGAATGGGATGCCGGTTGATATCACCAAGCTGGCAATAAACTGATACCCGGTTACAGATCCTCTACGTGCGCGACGCCGTCAATCGCCTTGAGTGCACCGCGTGCCTGAGGGGTTACTTCAAAGCGCCCGGGCAAAGTGATTTCCACTTCCTTCTTACCGCCTTCGGCATCGACGATGAGACTTAACTGCCCCCTGCCCTTTGGTGGCAAACAAGCCTGAATGCTGGTGAGGGCTTTTGGGTCATCCACAAACAGGCGCAAGCCGTTGGAGGTCTCTGACGCTACCTTGTCCACTGGCTGAACAGTCGCAATCTTGAGCCGAACATCATCTCCGTCCACCTCTGCCTCGACCCCCACGACCACAGACATGTTGGGTTCAAGAAAGTCACGTGACATCGCCAGTGCATCTGAAAATATCACCGCCTCAAATTCGCCTGTGCCGTCTGACAGACCCATAAATGCAAAACTGTTGCCGCTCTTGGAGCGACGCTCCTGCTTGTAGGCCACAGTGCCGGCGAGTTTGCCGACACGTGGCCCCCCGGATGCAATAGCCTGCACAAATTCCGCATAGGGCTTGACGCGGGCGCGCCGCAAGGCATCCCGATAATCGTCCAGCGGGTGGCCCGACAAATAGAAGCCGACGGCCTCCATTTCATGACGCAACCGCTCCATGGGCATCCAATCGCGCTGGTCTCCCAGTCGCAGATCAGGGGCGACACCCGGCCCATCACCAAACAGACTTGATTGTGAACTTTCGCGCTCTGCGTCAGCACGGCTCATCTCAGCCATGACCTTATCGGCCGCCCCATGCAGTCGTGCGCGATTTTTGTCCACACCGTCGAATGCGCCCGCGCATGCGAGATTTTCAATAGCGCGTTTGTTCACATGTTTCGGCGATACGCGAGAGGCAAAGTCTGCAACTGATTTGAACGGGCCGTTCGATTTTCGCTCCTCCGCCAGGTGATGCATGGCCTGCTTTCCTACATTGCGAACTGCCGCAAGTGCATAAGAAATGGCGCCGTCAATCACCGTAAATTCTGCGCCGGACTGATTTATGTTTGGCGTGTAGACCTCAATCTCCAATCGCTGCGCCTCGCGCCGGAACGTATTGAGTTTGTCCGTATTCCCCATATCAAGGTTCATTGATGCCGCCAGGAACTCCACAGGATAGTTGGCCTTGAGCCAGGCGGTTTGATACGCGACCAGTGCATAGGCAGCTGCATGACTCTTGTTGAAGCCGTATCCAGCGAACTTGTTAACCTGCTCAAAAATTCCAGCAGCCTGCTTGCCATCCACCTTGTTTGCTTCCGCGCCCTCAACAAAGCGAACCTTCTGCTTGTCCATTTCGGCCTGGATCTTCTTGCCCATGGCACGGCGCAACAAATCAGCGTCACCGAGTGAATAGCCGGACAGGACCTGGGCAATCTGCATCACCTGCTCCTGATAGATCATGATGCCGTAGGTTTCGGTCAGGATCGGCTCAAGACTTGGATGCAGATAGTCTGGTTCTTCATCGCCCTTCTTCACAGCGAGGTACTTGGGGATGTTGTCCATCGGGCCGGGACGATAGAGCGCCACAAGGGCAATGATGTCCTCAAACCTGTCAGGCTTCATTTTGCGCAGGATGTCGCGCATGCCTGAACTTTCAAGCTGGAACACGCCCACAGTCTCACCGCGCGACAGCATCTCGTAGGTCCCGACATCATCAAGCGGCAATGCCTCGATGTTGACGTCAACGCCGCGATTCTTCAGCAGCTTCAGCGCGCGCTCAATGACGGTGAGGGTCTTCAGGCCAAGGAAGTCAAATTTGACGAGCCCCGCCGGCTCTACCCATTTCATGTTGAATTGAGTCACCGGCATGTCTGAACGCGGATCGCGATAGAGAGGCACCAGCTCCTGCAGCGGACGGTCGCCAATCACCACGCCGGCTGCGTGGGTGGACGCGTGGCGGTACAGACCTTCCAGCTTCAAAGACATGCTGATCAGCCGGTCGACAATTTCCTCAGACCGCCGCGCTTCCTGCAGCTTTGGTTCGCCCTTAATGGCTTCTCCGAGGGTCACCGGATTCGCAGGATTATTCGGCACGAGCTTGCACAGGCGGTCAACCTGGCCGTAGGGCATCTGCAAGACGCGCCCAACGTCACGTAACACAGCACGGGCCTGCAACTTACCGAATGTGATGATCTGGGCTACGCGATCGCGCCCGTATTTCTCCTGTACATAGGAGATCACTTCATCGCGACGGTCCTGGCAGAAATCGATATCAAAGTCGGGCATTGATATGCGTTCGGGGTTCAAGAACCGTTCGAACAGCAGACCAAACCGCAACGGGTCAAGGTCTGTGATGGTGAGTGCCCAGGCGACCACTGACCCCGCACCGGAACCGCGGCCCGGGCCAACCGGGATGTCATGCTGCTTTGCCCACTTGATAAAGTCGGCAACGATCAGAAAATAGCCGGGGAATCCCATATTCTGGATAACGCTGAGCTCAAACTCAAGCCGCTTCCAGTAGTCTTCCTCCGGCGCGAAGGTTCCCAGTGCCTCTAGCCGGGCGCGCAACCCCTCCTCAGCCTGACGTTTGAGCTCGGCTGATTCACCTTCGACGCCGTCCAACCCTTCAAATCGTGGAAGGATTGGATCAATGATGCGAGGGCGATACGCACACCGCTGGGCGATCTCGACCGTTGATGCGATTGCTTCAGGCAGATCGGCAAAAAGCGCCGCCATTTCCGCGCCTGACTTGAACCGGTGATCCGGCGTCATACGACGGCGGTCTTCCTGCATCACATAAGCGCCGTCTGCGACACACAAAAGTGCATCGTGGGCTTCGTAATCATCAGCTTCAAAGAAGAAGACTTCGTTGGTGGCAACCAGAGGCAAATTCTGGTCATAGGCAATATCCAGAAGCAGGGGCTCAGCCGCGGCCTCCTCAGCCATACCGTGCCGCTGGAGCTCAACATAGAGCCGCTGGGGAAACGACTTGGCCAGTGTCTGCGCAAGCTTTGTTGCCGGGTCTGATTGCCCGGAAACGATGAGGCGATTTATCGGGCCATTCGGTCCACCGGTGAGACAGATAAGCCCTTCGGCATGGCCGGCCAACTCTTCAAGTGAGATGTGCGGCTGCTCGGTGCCGTCGGTTCCCAGATAGGCCTCTGAGGTAAGGGCCATCAAATTGAGGTAACCGACTTCGTCCTTTGCAAGGAGCGCGATTGTTGGGTCGGGAGGACGGACACCTCCGCCTCTCACAGGCTCAACCTCTAGGTCCAATGCGAGGGTACACCCAATTATGGGCTGGACGCCTGCACCAGAGAGTTTTTCAGAAAATTCAAGAGCGCCAAACAGATTGCCGGTATCGGTAATGGCCACCGCTGGCATATCCATTGACTGACAACGACCGGGCAAATCCGGCACCCGCACGGCACCTTCCAGAAGGGAATAAGCCGTATGAAGTCTCAGATGGACGAAGACAGGATCTTTGAATTCCCTGATCTCGTCCGGCGTTGCGCCTAGGCTCGATTCGTCACTCATGGCCAAAGTGTACCGCCAAGTGATCCGGCCCGGTTACCGGGGTTTCAGTTATCCCCAGAAAAGTCGCCTGACGCAGTTGGTTGTGGATTACCCGGCAGCCTGCGCGGCGGCGGTCAGCGCAAAGCCACTCCACATGACAGCACCGAGAACGAAAAGAGCAGCAGTATCTTTGACCCATTCAGACATAACCAGCCTCCAGCTGTGACGTTCAATCTGAAGACATCATGTTCTCTTTTTGTTCTTTTGGTCAAGTACCCATTTTGTTCTTTTTATCAAAGAAGCCACACCGTGTCGACTTCAGCAATTTTTGCCTGAAATCTTGGGACTTTTCTCAAGGTCATAAAGGTCCGCTGCTCAGAGCTGGTTGCCGGCAATATCAGCGCCGTCAACCAGCAGGCCTTCATGCAGAAGGACCACCCGGTCCATCTCACGGGCCAGGTCGAGGTTGTGAGTGGCAACGAGTGCTGCAACACCTTCACCGCGGGTCAATTGGACGAACTCGTTAAACACACCACGTGAGGTCTTTGGATCAAGATTGCCTGTTGGTTCATCCGCCAGCAAAAGCCGGGGCCGATTGGCCAGCGCTCGGGCAATGGCCACCCGTTGCTGTTCACCGCCAGACAGCTGCGCAGGCCGGTGCTCCAGGCGTTCTTCGAGGCCAAGCCGGCCTAGCAGGCGTTCAGCGACAGCAACGGCTTCCTTGCGTTTCACGCCCGCAATGAGCTGCGGCAGGACGACATTCTCGGTCGCCGAGAACTCGGCAAGCAGATGATGCGCCTGATAGACGAAGCCGACCTCGGTTCGGCGCACGCGCGTCTTCTCGGAATCCGATAGACCCATGCACGGAATGCCGCCAATTTCGACCTCGCCTGCATCAGGCTGTTCCATCAGTCCTGCTATATGCAGCAACGAGGACTTGCCCGCGCCGGAAGGGCCAACAAGGGCAACCAATTCGCCAGGTTGAACAGACAGATTGGCTCCGCGGAAAATCCGCAGTTCATCCTCACCCTGCATGAATGTCCGTTCAACACCCTGCAGTTCCAGTGCGGCCTTACTCATATCGCAGTGCCTCTACCGGATCGAGGCGGGCGGCGCGCCAGCTTGGATAGATCGTCGCGAGCAAGGAGAGAACAAGTGACATCACCACAACGGAAATGACCTCGCTCATTTCCATTTCGGCCGGCAGCTCATTGAGGAAGTAAATGGCAGGATCAAACAATTGGGCGCCAGTCAGGAAGATCAACGCCTGACGAATGGCTTCGATGTTTTCGCAAAACAGAACGCCGATGATGAAACCTGCAATCGTTCCCAATACGCCGATGGCCGCCCCGACAATCAGAAAGACACGCATCATGGCGCCGCGCGTCGCACCCATGCTGCGGAGGATCGCAATGTCCGGCCCCTTGTCCTTCACCAGCATGAACAGACCCGAAATGATGTTGAGCGCTGCGACGAGGAGGATCAGCGTCAGAATGATGAACATCACGTTGCGCTCGATCTGCAGGGCATTGAAGAACGTGCCATTCATTTGCTGCCAGTCATAGACGTTCGCAATGTCTCCGGCAGCGGCCTTGATCGACGGCGTAAAGTCTTTCACTCGATCCGGTTTCTCGATCATGACCTCGATGCCGGACACGGAACCGTTCTGGCGGAAGAAGGCTTGCGCTTCACTCAGCGGCATAAAAATGAAGCTTGAGTCATACTCAGACATTCCGATCTGGAACGTCGCGGCAACAATGTAGGCTTTTACACGCGGCGTTGTTCCAAAGGGGGTCGATGCGCCTCGCGGTGATAGCAGCGTGATCTTGTCACCCACACCAACGCCAAGCGCCTGAGCAAGTCGCGCGCCCAACAGCAACGGGCTTTGGCCGTCTGCTTCAAGATTGCGGTAGGTGTCCAGCGAGCCCCCTTCGATGCCATCAGCGATGATATCAAAGTTGGCCAAATTCTCGGTCGACATTCCACGCACGAGAGCACCGGATGCTGTCTGGCGGGCAGATGCCATGACCTGCCCCTCGACAAGAGGTGTCACCCGCACCACGCCGTCTACTTCGCGGATGCGTGCGGCGGCTGCCTCATAGTTGATGAAAGTGCCCGTTGCTGACTGCACCATCATGTGGCCGTTCAGACCCAGAATGCGCCCGATAAGTTCCGTACGGAAACCATTCATCACCGCCATGACGATGATCAGCGTGGCAACGCCCAGCATGATGCCAATGAATGAGATCAGCGCGATAACGGAGATGAAGCCTTCTTTACGGCGCGCGCGCAAATAACGCCCTGCAAGGAACCACTCAAATGCCGAGAACGGCATTGTCGACCTGCCCGACGCCTTGTCCGCTTTGGTCCAGTCGGTCTGTTCAGCAATCTCGGTCATAGACAGATTACCCGATCAATTTGTTGAGAGCCGTGTCGATCGTCAGTTCTTCTTTTTCACCCGTCGCTCGGCGTTTGAGTTCAACGGTACCGTTCTTCAGACCACGAGGTCCGATCACCAACTGCCAGGGCAGCCCAATCACATCCATGGTCGCGAACTTACCACCTGCCCGTTCATCCCGGTCGTCATACAGTACATCCAAACCGGCATTTGTGAGTTTCGCGTAAACGTCATCACAGGCGGCATCGGTCGCATCGTCGCCCGATTTCAGGTTGATCAGGCCCACATGGAACGGCGCCACCGCGTCCGGCCAGATGATGCCGTCATCGTCATGACTGGCTTCAATGATTGCCCCCATCAAGCGGGAAACGCCGACACCATATGACCCCCCATGCAGCAGGACTTCCGAGCCTTCAGGCCCTTGCACAGCTGCCTTCATGGGCTCTGAGTACTTGGTGCCGAAATAAAAGATGTGTCCGACCTCGATGCCTCGAGCGGTCAAACGCTTGTCTTCTGGCACTTCGGCTTCAAAACGTTCTGGCTCATGCATCTCGTCGGTTGCAGCGTACAAACTGGTTCGGCCAGCAACGATGTCAGACAGATCGCCGTCGAAATCCGTGTCCTCACCTGGAATGTCCATGTCGACCAGGTCGCGATGGCAGAAGACTTCACTTTCGCCCGTGTCAGCCAGAATGATGAACTCGTGTGATAGGTCCCCGCCGATGGGGCCCGGGTCTGCTTTCATGGGCACAGCCTTGAGGCCCATCCGCCCGAAGGTGCGCAAATAGGCAACAAACTGCTTTTGATAGGAAATGCGGGCGGCTTCTTCCGACAGGTCGAAGGAGTAAGCGTCCTTCATCAGGAACTCGCGGCCGCGCATGACGCCGAAGCGCGGACGGATCTCATCGCGGAACTTCCACTGGATATGATACAGCGTGAACGGAAGGTCCTTATACGATTTGATATCGCGTCGGACGATGTCGGTGATCATTTCCTCATTTGTCGGGCCATAGAGCATATCGCGCTCGTGACGATCCTGAATGCGAAGCATCTCCTTGCCATAACCGTCATAGCGGCCGGACTCGCGCCACAGATCCGCCGACTGCAGGGTGGGCATCAGCAACTCGACGGCACCCGCCCTCGCCTGCTCCTCACGAACGATCTGCTCGATCTTGCGCAGCACGATGTGGCCAAGCGGCAGCCAGGCATACATGCCAGCGCTCATCTGGCGGACCAGCCCAGCCCTCAACATGAGGCGGTGGGATACGATTTCGGCTTCCTTCGGGGTTTCGCGAAGGATTGGCAGGAAGAAACGACTGAGGCGCATGGGGGCTAAATTCGCTGTTTTTGGGCAGGACTCGATATGGCGGCCTGCCATGTCTGAATTGTGGCGGGACTATAAGCGATTGAACACAAAAGCGAGAGAGGGAATTGAGACCCTGAAATAGGAGGTAATTGGGGTGCGGAGCCAGAATAGCCAGTTTGGCCTCATGGAACAGATTCTCACCGCGCTTACGCTCATGGCCGAAATGGGCGACTACATACCGGAGCACGTCGCTCCGTGGCTCACATGGATGCAGATCGTTCTGATCGCACTTCCTTTTGTATTTATCTACTACCGCGCGGCCCGGATGATGATCCTTGCGCAGGTCGTTAATTTCCTGATCGCCACAATCGTCTTCATGGCAGAAGGAAACCAGGTCACGCGTCTCTTCGGCTTGGGCCATATCGCATGGGTCTATCCAATGATCCTGTACTACAAGGACATTCGCTCTGAGTACTGGAAGCCCTATCGGGTCTATGCAGCTATTGCGGCAGCAACCATCGCCATTTCTCTGGTGATGGATGTTCGCGATGTGGCGCTATGGGTGGGTGGTGATCGTGGATCCACACTTGTTGGCCTCCCGGAAGGATACCCCGCCCGATGAAACGCATTGCCCTGTATGCAGCCGGACTGATTGTCGGCCTTCCCCTCACACTTTTGGCGCTTGGCAGCATCTATCAGATGGCGGCGGCCGCTATGGACCGCTCGGCTTACCCCATGGCCGGCGAGTTGGTGAGTGTGGATGGCGTAGACCTCCATCTTCATTGTTCTGGTGAAGCTAATGCCGGGCCTACAGTCGTATTGCTAACTGGAATGGGCAGCCTTTCTTCTGCCTGGCAACCCGTCATGGACGGTCTGGCAACTACACATCACGTATGCACCTACGACCGTGAGGGCACTGGCTGGAGTTCTGATAGCGGACAGCCACGTGATGCCCTGATTGCCGCATCGCGACTTCGCGACCTTGCCGCAAACAACGGTTTTCGCGGCCCGTACATCCTTGTCGGACATTCCTATGGCGGCGTCGTCGCGCGAATTTTCGCCGACACGTATCCACAACTGACGGGCGGCATTGTGCTTGTTGATTCTGCCCATCAGGACATGGGGCAACGTTTTCCCGAGGAGGCACAAATTGCATTTGCTGATCTTCTCGCCAGTTTCGCTTTGGTCGAGAAACTCAACTACACGGGCATTCCACGTGCCTTCTCGCTCATGGCCCCTGCGGTTGACGGGTTGGAAGGCGAAAACCTCGCGGCCAGCATGAGCAAGTTGAACACAGTGGAGCACATGCGTGGCTCTGCTGCAGAAGCTGAAGGCTGGGAACGCAGTGCATCTCGAGCACGGCAGGTCGCAACACTTGGTGATATGCCGCTGTTCGTCCTGGTTGCAAGCGGCTGGCCCAAGTTCATGGTTCCCAGTTGGCTTGAAATGCAAGGTGAGCTTGCTGCCCTCTCGTCCAACAGCAGATTTGATGTGGTTGAGGGTGCCAACCATTCCCAGATTGCGATGGATAAAAGATATGCCCCCCGCGTCGTCGCAGCGGTCCGCCATGTTGCAGATCAAGCCGCAGGGACGAACTAGGCGTTTGCACTCTCTCGTGCTGACATCATTTCATGCCAGGTCTTGATATTCGTATGTTCCGCTTTGTACGGAACCCCAACAAGAGTGGTAATGAAATCCAGAGTTGGCAGTGCCACGCTTTCGACGATTGAATAGCGATCGGAAGCAAGAAATTCTTTGCCCTCCAATGCCTTGTTCAAAATGTCATAGAAGTAATACGTCCGCGCTCGACCGAACTCAGCAGTGCCAGGGTTCTGCTCGAGCAAATGGGCCGTCAACTCATTGCCATGTATCCAGACAAGCCCGGCGGGGGACATCAAATACATCTCGATACGCCGTAGCCACATGTCTATCTCAGCAATCTCACCTGGTGCCGCACCGAACAGATTGGGCTCAGGGTGGAGGGCTTCAAAGTATCGGCAGATAGCGACGGACTCTGAAATGCAAGTCCCATCATCCAGCTCAAGCACGGGAATCCCACCAAGCGGATTCTTTTCGAGGAACGCCTCGGTTCTACCTTCCCGCTTGCGGATATCGATTTTCTCGTACTCTGCCTCAATGCCTTTTTCGTGCAGAAAGATGCGCACGCGCCTTGGGTTCGGCGCTATGCCGTAGTCATAGATTTTCATGGATGTACTTTTCTACAAAGACGGCTGACCGACCGGTATCTGCGATGGTACCGCGTTATGGGCCTCAACCTTGGTTTTAAGGTTTCTGGACAGCAGTGCTGGAATATTCACGTCAGGCGGTGACTCCACGCCACGACCTGAGTAGAGACCTTTGCCCGGGGCTTGCAGGCTCGCGAGATCATGGCTCATGTCCACGTCGTATGTGCGATCAATCTGAAAACGCAGATGCTGCTCTGCCTTGTACCAAGCTGTTTTCACAGCACCGTCTTTGCATGAAGCCAGTTCCTGTGGGTCTGTCGCACCCCAGCGGCGTTCCACACAGTGATAGGGATCGAAGGACATATCCCACAGACGTTGCATGACGTCCTCGAGGTTGAGGCGAACCTGCTGTGCATTACTCTTGCGATATGTCACTTCGCAGGCGTGGCTTTCTTCGTAGAACGCGGCCATCAAGTCAGCGGCCAGATCCGTTCCCTCGTAGCTCAGCTTTGGATCACCGGATGCATGCATGTCCAGAAGCTGTTGAACCAAATCATACGTCTCTTTGAATGATGTTTTGAGACGGGCATCTCGGGAAGGAGTTGAGTAGCTCTCCCAGATCCCTTCCGTTCCGTAGATGTTGTCCGGCAACTGGCGCGGCTGGTTGTATCTATGAATGCCTGTCTTGATTGCGATGTCGACAGCATGTTTGCGGGCTGCGATGTCCTGACATAGCGACGTCATCATCGCGCGCAATTCACGAACCGGGCGATACTTAAGGTCGCCGACGGAAAGCGACGCACGCACCCACTCGTAATAGTTCAGGTTCTGACCTTTGACCACAAAGGACGGTTCATACCACTTGGTGAAATTGAGCACCTCGGTGCCGGCGTATTGCTCAAGTGAAAAGTCCGCCAACTCGATGTTGGCCGCACCCGTTACACGACCGCCGTACAGCACGCCATTGGCCGCACGCTTGTAGCCTTCAAGCTGGATGGGACGCCAATTTTTGAAACCTGTGCCGAGTTTCGCCTGAGTGCGCAAAAAGTTGCGGCCAAAATAGCTACGCGAAAGAGACTGGTCAGGGTGCGCCGCGAGGGTGAGCACGCGCCCATCTTCCGTCACTTTGTAAACCATGGTGACGTGACCGTTGACGTCATACACCACAGTACCTGGACGAATGGTGTCCCGGTTTATGTCCGGTGAGTAGTGGTCGGTAAAGTATGGGGTGGCTTCCGCCGCCGCATGATGGCGGTACATCCCTGTCGAGACCGCTCCGATGTAACGAATGAAGTTCACGGCATTTATACCGGTCTTGGCATCACGACGCGCCACAACCTGATTGCCATCCAACGAGTAGCGGATGTCACTACCTGGCCCATCGCCTGATCGCATTGCGGTTTGGTGCGAAAACGGAAGTCCATTTTTCCACGCATAATAGGCGCGCAGCATGTAGGGCATGTCCGCGCAGTCTGCCCACCACTTCACATAGGGGTCTGTCGCACGATAGGGATTGGCTGGGCTCTTCAGACAGTCATTCATGGTGAAGCAGTCGGCCTCACCCAGTGCGGTAATGAATTCACTGAAGCCGCGCTCGTCCGATTCACTCCAGTGGTCTTTTGTGATGACCCATTGAGATGAACGCGCGGCCTGAGCTGCACCCACAAAAGATGCCGTGAAGGCAAACGCACCCGCGGCTACCACAGTAGTGCGCGCAAGGGCCTTGAACGTGGAGAAAGGCGCTTTGTTCAGCGCAAGAAAATCTGGCATACGGTTGCCCCCAACAAACACCCGTTAAGTCCATTTGCGGACCTGCGCTGCATCATGCCTGTTCCCCCGTTTTCCATACCCCGAAAACC